>JBDTVF010000032.1:0-20643 GCA_040007325.1 Ginsengibacter sp.
GTCAAAAAATGCTGGAGATCTTGCTGCCAAACTCAAATTTTTAATGTTGTTTTTTTTCAAGATGATAATTTACTTTGAAAAATCTATTGGCTGTATATGACAATGTATTCTCAATGCTTTTTCAGCGATCCCGCGGGGTTATTATTTCGTTTAATAAATACCGTTATGTTATTTTGAATTCTGATATCATCACTTAAATAAATAAAATACTGGTACATGTTTAAAGAAAAAGTTGTCTACAGTTGTAGAGATAAGTTTGTATGAGTAAAGCCATGTAAGATTATGCAAAAGTTCTTAAAAAAGAATACAAAAAAATCGACAAAAAAATTAAGTAATTTATTTTTAGATGATCTAAAGTAAAAACGAATCCGCTCGGGACCTCTTTTTTTTCCTCTATTTTACTTACCTTTTTGTACTGTAAAAACGGTAAGTGTCTTTCATCAATCTGTTTATCTATTTGTTATGATAAGCCTGATCCAGGAATTCATAGCGATCGTCGCTTGGAGCATTTATTCCTTTTGATTCTACATCTATTACCATTACAGCCGGGGTTGCATCACCGGGTTTTGCAGCAGCCCAGTCGGGTAATTTGCCATCATTTGGGTCACCTGTTTTTATAAAATTGGCAAAGTAGTTCGACATGGTCTCGGATACTTTATAATCATCAGCCGTCCATGCATAATCGTTAACCAGGTACAAATTGCCCATGCAATATTCAATTTCACTTGCATGCGCTGCGCCTACGGGTTCGGGCGGCTTTGGTGCATTAGGATCTTTTGGCACTGTGCCACCTGCAAGCCCCGGTGTCATTGAATTATCAGCCAATGGCGGGCGGATGCGGCTAAATAAATAACGATATACCGGTTTAGGGCTGTTGTTTCTTTGCAGGTCAAACCACTTCCATGTACTATAAGCAATAAACCTGTCTGCAGCGAGCGCCGTTGCAGATAGCTCAATGTCTTTATCAGATCCGTGAGGATATAGTTTTAAGACTTTCTCATAGTCATTTGGATAATCTTGTTTTACTCTATCAACATAATTCACGTCTTTATACGGCTGCCCCATCATATATGCCTGTCCGGGAATCTCCGCAGAATTCCAACCTACTAACAACGGAACCTGGGATTGCTGTTTTGCGTTAAAAATTTCAGGTAATGTTTTTGGCAAAAAATAGCCATCCAATGCTACAGGGAAACCGAATCGCTTTGAATCATTATAAATTTCATACACTTCCCTGGTCGTCAATTTTCTTAATTGAGCAAGCGTAGGATAACCAGCCGTCTTTGCGAAATCGGCGCCTGCTTTTTCTGCTTCGGACATAGGCACTGGAGCTAATGTAGGATTAATGCCAGCACCGCTTTCACCAATAGCACCAGCGATTAGATTTCTGCCCATAGGTGAAGCCATTTGATAGCTCACAGAAATTGACCCTGCAGACTCTCCCCCTATAGTTACTTTTTTTGGATCACCGCCAAAAGCAGCAATATTTTTTTGAACCCATTTCATGGCTGCAACCTGGTCGAGCAAACCATAATTTCCTGATCCTTTATAAGAAGTTTCAGCGCTCAGTTCAGGTATAGCTAAAAAACCAAAAATATTTAGCCGATAATTACAGGTTACAACTATAATTCCTTTTTTCGCCATACTCTCCCCATCATATCTTGGCTCGGAAGCATCACCGGCAACAAAACCGCCCCCATAGAAATACAAAAGCACAGGCAAGTCCTTCGTGTTTCTTTTTGCAGGCGTCCACACATTTAGATAAAGGCAATCTTCACTTACACCATCAGAACGCGATTTCATATCTCCAAACACTATAGTCTGCATTGGCCTTGGGCCAAACTTCTTTACTTGTTTCACGCCTTTCCAATTAACAGCAGGTTGTGGCGCTTTCCATCTTAAATTGCCCACCGGGGGCTTCGCAAAAGGAATTCCAAAATATTTTTGAATGCCTGATTGCGTATCGTAATTGCCTTCTATTACACCATTCTCAATCGTTACACGAACAGGAAATGCATTGTTTTCCTGCGCCACAGCAGCAATCTTCATGATGAGTAAAAGCCCGAAGAAGATGGTTTGTTTCATTATTCCATGTTTAATTAAAAAGTTTTAGAGGATGTATTTCAATTTATTCCTTGTTCAAATTATGATGCCATGAGCATCGATTATTTTTTCAGATATTACCCTTTTTTAATTCACTCACAGCATATTCGGCTGCTCTCGCCGTAAGTGCCATATAAGTAAGAGAAGGATTCTGGCATGCACTTGATACCATGCAAGCTCCATCGGTAATGAAAACATTTTTTGCGTCCCATACCTGGTTATGTTCATTGAGCACAGACGTTTTAGCATCTCGCCCCATACGAGCCGAGCCCATTTCATGTATCCCCTGCCCGATAGCATAATTCTTATCCCATGTGGTAACGTTTTTTATACCTGCCACATCAAACATGGCAACCAATTCCTTGATAATATCTTTTCTCATCTCCAATTCATTCTCTTTCAAACCGGCGTCCATGGCAAGAACCGGCAGGCCCCATTTATCTTTTACACTTTTGTCGAGCGATATTTTATTATCATGGTAAGGCAATATTTCTCCGAAACCGGTAGCTCCAATCGTCCATGCTCCGGGCTCTGTGAGGGCTTCTTTAAAATCAGCACCTATATTCAACTCCGCAACATCGCGACTCCAACCCTGCCGGGAGGCACTGCCCTGGTAGCCATACCCTCTTAAAAAATTTCTTTTGTCTCCAAAAAGATTGGCAAATCGTGGAATATAAAATCCATTCGCCCTTCTGCCATAATAATATTTGTCTTCATAACCATCGACGGTTCCTTGCGCACCCAGCATATAATGATGATCCATTATATTATGTCCCAGTTCACCGCTACTGCTTCCTAATCCTTCCGGCCATACATCAGTAGCAGAATTCATAAGTACCCATGCACTGTTGAGCGTAGATGCATTTAAGAAAACTATTTTTGAATGAAAGGTGTAAGTCTTATTTGTTTCTCCATCCAACACCTCTACTCCTGTAGCCTTTTGGGTGTCTTTGTCATAAATGATCTTGGTAACTATTGACCATGGTCTCACGGTTAATTTGCCTGTGGCCATCGCTGCGGGTAACGTAGACGATTGTGTGCTAAAATATCCTCCAAATGGACAACCTTCCCAACAGCGATTTCTAAACTGGCACTTTGTGCGGCCGGGTATAGCTTGTGTTAAGTTGGCAACACGGCCGATAAACATATGCCGATTGCCTTTGTAATAATCTTTTATTCTTGATGCAACATCTTTCTCCACGCAGTTTAGATCCATAGGTGGCAAAAATTGCCCATCCGGCAGTTGAGGTAAACCTTCCTTAGAACCGCTGATGCCGGCAAAGGTCTCTACATAATCGTACCACGAGGCAAGATCTTTATAACGGATCGGCCAATCGATAGCAATTCCATCTTTCGCATTTGCATCAAAGTCCAGGTCGCTCCAGCGATAGCTTTGTCGGCCCCACAAAATAGAACGCCCGCCCAATTGATAACTGCGCCACCATGTGAATGGCTTCACTTCTACATAGGGGCAATCTTTTTCATTTGTCCAGTAATCCATAATGGCTTCCTGTGCTGCGGTGCCATACATGGCCCAGTCTCTTGATATTACAGGATTATCCTTTTTTTGCTGCAATGTAGCCTGTCCTCTATGCTCAAACTCCCAGGGACGCTTAGCTGCACTTTTGTAGTCCTTCACATGCTCAAAGTTTCGTCCGCGCTCGAGCATTAAAACCTTAAGTCCTTTTTCCGTAAGCTCTTTGGCTGCCCAGCCACCGCTGATTCCCGATCCTATCACAATAGCATCGTAAGTGTTTTGTGCAACTGCCTTATTGTTTACCTGTAGTGAATCGCCTGGCATAGATGAATTTTATTATAAGTGAGTTTTCAAAATATTACAATCAAATTGCAAAATATTACCGTATCAATTACAGCCGGTAGAAAAATTTCAATGAATGAAATGATATGAATTGATAAGCAATCTTTTTATACGTTCAGATTCGTAGCTGTATGCAGAAGTATACCACCCAAAGCCAATTTCTGCAGACACGTAAATTACTTCTTTTTTTATACTTGTCAGTCTCACATTTAATTTATTTACAACCTATACCGGCTAATGCTGATGAATGAATAGCCAAAGCAGGGAGCCATCGAATAAACATTATGTTTTATGTGTTGCATATCAGGCAAGTTGATTTTTAAGCAATCGAAAAGTTCTAATAATGCAATACTTTTATTCAAAACAATTGCTTCATTTAATGAATTCAATCGATAAAACCATTAATGCATGAAACTATTCTATTCAATTATTTTCAGTTCAATTTTCATCAGCAATTTATCGGCGCAATCATATACTCCTTCTCCCGAAAATCTCAAAGCAAGAGAATGGTTTAGCGATGCAAAATTCGGTTTATTCATTCATTGGGGACCTTTCAGTATTCCAGGGGATGGCGAGTGGGTAATGAACAACAGGAATATTACTGTAAAAAATTATACTCGACTAATGCATTTTTTCAATCCAATTGACTTTGACGCAGCGCAGTGGGTAAGCATGGCAAAAAATGCCGGGATGAAATATATTACTCTTATCACGAGGCATCATGATGGTTTTAGTATGTGGGATACAAAATATTCTGACTTTAATATTATGAATACCCCTTATAAAAAAGATGTGGTAAAGATGATCGCAGATGAATGTCACAAGCAAGGTATCAAACTCTTTTTATATTATTCCCTGCTTGACTGGAGACGTGAAGATTATCCCCATGAAACAGGCCGTACCGGGCAGCACAGCGGAAGAACCGGCCATGGAGATTATGCGAGCTACCTGCAATTCATGAAGAATCAACTTACTGAACTATTGACCAATTACGGTGAAATTGCAGGCATATGGTTTGACGGGCATTGGGATCAAACAAAACCTGAAGGAGAAAAGGACAGGTCTTCGCGAATCAATTGGCATTACGACGAGATTTATGGATTGATTCACCAATTACAACCTCAATGTTTGATTGGCAATAATCATCATCTTACTCCTTTTCCAGGTGAAGACTTTCAAATGTTTGAACGCGACCTTCCCGGCGAGAATAAATCAGGTTTGAGTTTCCAGGAGGCTTCGCAAAAATTGCCTCTTGAAACTTGTGAAACCATGAACAATTCATGGGGCTTTAATATTACTGACACCAATTATAAATCTTCAAAACAATTGATCCATTACCTGGTGAATGCATCAGGGCGTAATGCCAACTTCCTGCTGAACGTGGGGCCAATGCCGAATGGACAAATTCAACAGGAGTTCCAGGATACTTTGAAAGAGATGGGGCAATGGCTTGCACAAAATGGAGAAAGCATTTACGGCACCAGCAGCGGCCTTATAAAGCCGCAGCCATGGGGAGTTGTAACCGAAAAAGATAAAAGCATTTTTATTCATATTTTAAATAAGCCAGCACAACCATCGCTTGTATTAACAGGCTTGCCGGGAAAGGTGCAGCAATGCATGTTGATGACAAATAAACAAGCCGTGAAGTTCAAACAAAATAAAAATGAGATCACCTTAAATTTGGACAATATGGCATTTGATGCTATCGATACGATCATTGAATTGCGGATGAAGTAATCACTTTCGGGAACCTGTACAAACACCAAAGCCAATGAAAGCAAAATTATTTTTACTCATAAGCCTCACATTTTTTTTATTCCAAACGAATGCCCAACAGCACAGCGAGCAGACATTAAACTACATCTATCCTAAAGATCCGCTCGTATTAAAAAAGTTAAGTGAATGGCAGGATAATAAATTGGGATTGATGCTTACCTGGGGCACTTATAGCCAATGGGGGATAGTGGAAAGCTGGAGCTTATGCCCGGAAGATGAAGGCTGGTGCCAGCGGCGGGGGCCGTATGCCGCTAACTGGTATGAATACAAAAAGGCTTATGAAAATCTACAAACTGTTTTTAATCCTGTAAAATTTGATCCCATGAAATGGGCCGCTTCAGCGAAAGCCGCAGGCTTTAAATACATGCTTGCGATGGCGAAGCATCATGATGGCTTTTGCATGTTTGATACCAAAACAACTGATTATAAAATTACTGATAGCAAATCGCCCTTTTCAAAAGACCCACGTAGTAACGTCACAAAAGAAATATTAAAAGCCTTCAGAGACGATGGCTTCATGACGGGCGTTTATTTTTCAAAACCTGACTGGCACGCACCTGATTATTGGTGGAGTTATTTTCCGCCAAAGGACAGGAACCCAAGTTACGATACAAAGAAATATCCCGAGCGTTGGCAAAAATTCAAGGATTTTACTTTCACCCAAATGCAAGAATTGTTAAGCGATTATGGCAGCGTGGATATACTTTGGCTGGATGGTGGCTGGGTTAGACCTTATAAAACAATTGACAGCTCTATAAGCTGGCAGAAAACCATTCCATATGACCAGGACATTGATATGCCAAAGATTGCAAAGATGGGCAGAGAACATCAGCCGGGCTTATTAGTGGTGGATAGAACAGTAACAGGCGAATATGAAAATTATGTAACACCGGAGCAACAAATTCCTGAAAAGCATTTGTCGTATCCATGGGAAAGCTGCATTACTATGGGAACAAGCTGGAGCTATGTTCCCAACGATCACTATAAAAGTCCCAGGAAACTGATAAATATTTTATGCGATGTAGTTGCTAAAGGTGGTAATCTCATCCTGAACATTGGGCCAAACCCGGAAGGCGAAATTGATGACACTGCTTATGCACGCTTGCATGATATGAGCGAATGGATGAAAGTAAATAGCGAAGCAATTTTCGGCACAAGAAGCATTGCGCCATATCGCGAAGGAAATTTAGCTTACACCAAAAAAGCAAATACGATTTATGCTATTTATCTTCCGGGGGATACAGAAACAAATATTCCTGGTGAAATTGAGCTGCCATCATTGCAGCCAATGGCAAAAGGTAAAGTTTATTTGCTGGGCTATACTAAGCCGTTAGCCTGGAAAAAAGCAGGAGATAAAGTAATAGTAACTATTCCCAAGACCTTGCAGAAAAATCCTCCTTGTGAAAATGCATGGGTATTAAAATTTGCTGCGCACTAATTCTATGAAAACATTATTTATAAAATTTATTCAATGAGATTATTTATAATCATCCTGTTTCTTTTTAGCACAAAGTTATTAGGTGCCCAAATGAACGCAACAGAACCAAAGCCTACAAGAGCGCAACTTGCCTGGCACGATATGGAATTCTATTTGTTTGCGCATTTTGGCCCTAACACATTTACTGATCTTGAATGGGGACATGGGAATGAAAAAGAAGAAGTATTTAATCCAACCGACTTAGACTGCGACCAATGGTGTGGTATAGCAAAAGCCGCCGGAGCAAAGGGCATCATCATCACTGCCAAGCATCATGATGGTTTTTGCCTGTGGCCGAGCAAATACAGTACGCATACCGTAAGAGAAAGTAAATGGCGAAACGGCCAGGGCGATGTACTGAAAGAGTTATCTGCATCCTGCAAAAAATATGGTTTGAAGTTTGGCGTGTACCTGTCACCGTGGGACAGAAATCATCCTGCCTATGGCACCGATCAATACAATGATGTGTTTGCAAATATGTTGACAGAAATATTTACAAACTATGGTCCCATTTGGGAACTCTGGTGGGATGGTGCAAATGGCGAAGGACCTAATGGCAAAAAACAGGTCTATGATTTCAATCGTTTTGAAAAATTGATACGCACGCTTTCACCTAATACCATCATCTTTAGCGACATTGGCCCGGATATAAGATGGGTAGGAAATGAAAAAGGAATTGCAGGTAAAACTGACTGGAACCTCCTGGATACGGCAGGTTTTATGAGAGGCGCGGGAGCACCTCCAACAGACACATTGAATACCGGTAATAAGTTTGGTAAAAACTGGATTCCTGCTGAATGTGATGTGAGTATACGCCCCGGATGGTTCTACCATAAAAAAGAAGACACGCTGGTAAAGTCACCAGAACAGCTTTTTGATTTGTATTTAAAAAGTGTAGGACGCGGGGCATGCTTTTTATTAAATGTACCACCCGATGGCAGAGGTTTATTCACGACATACGATTCTACAGCGCTGGTTGATTTTAAAAATTTAATATCACAAAATCTGGGAACAAATATTTCCAGGAAAGGCCATGGGTATTTTAATATGCAAAGCACAAAACGATTTACATCAAAATTAAATGATGGAAAAGGTTTGACCTATGAACCTGTCGATTTTCCATTTGTACAGTCAATGGGATTAGCGTTTAGAAGTTCTCAAAAAATAAATTGTATCGTGCTGAAAGAAAACATTGCCAACGGGCAGCATTGTGCAGAATTTACTATAAAACTATTAGGGCCAAAACAGGAATTTATACGTGAAATAAATGGGACTACCATCGGGCACAAACGCATACTTACATTTCCTGCAACAGAAGTAAGCCATATTGTATTATCGATCAATGATCAAAAGAAACAAACGCAGGTTTCAGAAATAGAATCTTATTTAATAGATGAAAATCTTGTAGAAAAACAGATACCAAATGAATAAATTAATCGCTCTCTTAACACTATTATTTGTTAATACCGCTTTCGGGCAAAAATATGATTCCACCTGGGAAAGCCTTGATAGCAGGAAGGTTCCGGAGTGGTTTACCGATGCTAAGTTTGGAATCTTTATTCATTGGGGCGTGTACTCGGTACCAGCATGGGCGCCTAAGGGAAACTATGCGGAGTGGTATCAACATGCATTACATGATTCCGCCAGTAAAACTTTAGAATATCATAAAAAGACATACGGCGATATGAGCTACTATAAATTCGGAGACATGTTTAAAGCCGAATTGTTTAACCCTGACGAATGGGCACAATTATTTGAAAAGTCTGGCGCGAAATATATTGTGCTGACATCAAAGCATCATGACGGCTTTTGTCTTTGGCCAAGTAAAGAAGCTGACAGGGAATGGGGCTTTCCATGGAATGCTGTAGAAGTAGGCCCGAAGAGAGACTTGCTTGGCGACCTGTTCAAAGCAGTAAGAAAAACATCTGTTCATCCCGGCATGTATTATTCGCTATACGAATGGTACGATCCATTATGGCTGGCTGATAAAAATAAATTTGTAGCAGAACACACATGGCCACAGATGAAAGATCTCATCAACACTTATCAGCCTGATGTTTTTTGGACGGATGGGGAATGGGATGCGAGCGAGAATGTTTGGAAGAGCAGGCAATTTTTAGCATGGATGTATAATGAAAGCCCGGTAAAGGATAAGGTAGTAACCTACGACCGCTGGGGAAGTGGCGTGCGCTTTCATCACGGTGGCGTATACACTCCGGAATACCAGCCCGATCTTGACTTTGAAGACCATCCGTGGGAAGAGAGTCGTGGCATGGGTTTCAGTTATGGATATAACCGCGAGGAGGATTCATGGGATTATAATTCTTCCCAATCTCTCGTATTGCAACTAATTGACAAAGTAAGTCGCGGGGGAAATTTCTTATTAGATATTGGCCCTGATGGCCATGGAAAAATTCCGCCAATTATGCAGGAACGCCTGCTAAATATTGGTGAATGGCTGAAGATAAATGGTGAAGCGATATATGGCACTTCAAGATGGAAGATACATTCACAATGGAGTGAAGGCAACAGGGAGTATAAAGAGAAAAGCGGGGATATGCTTTTAAAGATCACCATTGATCCTGATCCCGGCTATGCCGTGAAAGAAGTGTTTTATACCTATAACAAAAAGACTAATTCACTTTATGCGATTTTGCCGAAATATCCTGCTGATAAAAAGCTGATTTTAAAAGATATTGCGATCATGGGAAATACAGAGGTTACTTTTTTATCCGGCAACAAAAAGTTATCATGGAAACAAAATGAAAACAATGTTATAATTGATTTACCCGAATACGACGCCAATACAAAAGCACCATATGCATTTGTCGTTAAGATTAGTGATTTTGGAAAGTTTACTTCAAAGCCCAAAATAAGCTCAACTTATAAGAAAGGATCTTTGCAACCGCTCATAGAACTTTCTGCTGAGCCTGGAGTATCCATTTATTATACGATTGATGGAAGCACGCCATCTTCATCGTCCTCACTATATAATAAGCCATTTAGCATTTCAAAAACAGCGGACGTAAAAGCGATTGCCATGGAGCAGGGCGCTTTACCGAGTGATATGGCTGAAGAACGAATTGTAAGATATGGATGGATGGATGCGCAAAAAACGGGCAAACTGAGTCCTGGAATTTCTTATAAATACTACGAACCTTCCGGAGTGATAGACATGACAACTTCGTTTCGAAACAAGCCAATCGCAGAAGGCATAGCTGACCAAATAAACTTAGACAAAAAACAGAGGCGGGGAAAGTTCGCTTTAGATTTCGAAGGATATATCAAGATAGGCAAGGATAGAGAATATGCTTTTTACACTTCATCGGATGACGGGAGTAAATTATTTATTGATGACATGGAAATAGTAAACAATGATGGCGAACATGGCGAGACTGAAAAAAGCGGCAGCGCTTTTTTAAAGAAAGGCTTTCACAAAATAGAAGTAAAATATTTTGACTCTGCCGGAGGCAATTCTTTGAAAGCATCGATGAAACAAGGCGATTCTAAACAGATTGAAATACCGGCAGACATCTTATTCCATTAAAAATTATTTAGGGCTACCAGAACTATAATTTGATTGCTCAATTTTTGAAAGTAAAATAGCATTGCCTGATTTGAATGCTGTATCATAATTGGCTGTTGATATGGTGGAGTCTTGTATTTTATAATTGTCGTAATCCTGAAAAATAACGCCATCTACTTTTTCGCGTCGTATAACTTTCCTGAACCTTGGGCCACCATTAGAATAGGATAAATAATCCATGGTATGCGTTTTCTTGTTGATCCAATAACAAAATTCGTCCTGGTGATCTTTGCCGCCGGCTTCTTTATCGAACGTAACATTTATTTTATCATAAGTGTTGTTATCAATGTTTATCTCTCCAATGTATTTAAGATTTACCGCCGGCTCTGATAATTTGTAAGGCAGCAATGCGAAGTAAGCAATTGCATTTAAACCCTCCTTGTATTTATCATTGTCTTTTTTGGAAAGATCGACTTCGCTACCATTCATTTTTCTTACCAAGCCATCATTTGTCATTACATCATTGACTATATTACCGGCTGAATCTTTGGTGGTACGTTCATATAAAAACTTTCCATCGTCTTGCATAAGGTGCATTCTGAACTTTCTGTAGTCAAATGAAACATCAAGATGTTTATAATTTTCTCCCCCATGCACCGCAATACATTTTTTAATAATCGCAGATGCTTTTTCATCCTGCTGCTTGCTTGCGGTACAGCCAGTAAAAATTGTAATGATTAATCCAACAATAAAATATTTGCGCATAAGTGAATATCCTATGGATAAATAAAGAAATGAGATTTTACCAAAGTACAATTAATTTATTTTACCGGCTTACCGTTAAAAACTATTATTGCCAAATTGAATCGTAGACTCGTTGTTAACCCAGGGTATTATCGCAATAAAGGGGTTCGATAATAGTTTTAGTTTTGAATGGATTTTGTAAAAAATTAATGGAGTAACAGGTTGAAACAAATTAAACAACTAGATGCATTAAGAGGAATTGCCGTGGTATTGGTAGTGGGTTTTCACTGGTTGCCGGAGAATATCCTGCTCAGCACTTATCCCAACCGCCCTTTTGATGTTGACTTTTTTTTTGTGCTTAGCGGCTTTTTGATCACTAGTATCTTATTTATCAGCCGGGATAAGGCGGAAGAAATGGACTTGCCTATAACGCTCGTTTATAAAAACTTTTTTATCAGGAGAGCGCTTAGAATATTTCCGGCTTATTTCCTCACCGTTTTTTTAATTGTAGTATTTCACATCACTCACCTTATACCCTCCACGATTAAGCAGGAGCTATTACCGAGCCTTACTTATACCATGAATTTTTATTTGTATCACACAAAAGTGTGGGCAGATATGACGACCCATTTTTGGACACTTGCGGTGGAAGAGCAATATTATTTGTTCTGGCCATGGGTTATTTTATTGATCAACCGGAAATACCTTTTGCATGCGATATTGATTTTTATAGCAATCGGTTTTATAAGTCAGACTATTATTACCGATCCTGATTTTGGTTATATGCCTACACCAACCTGCTTTGATGCATTTGGGATTGGCGCTTTTATTTCCTGGATTGCCTTATATCATCCGAAGCATGTAAGAAAAATGTTCCTTGTCTTCCAGGTATTGGCGATCATAAGCCTGGTAATTTTCTTCACGGTCATTTTTGTAGATCATAATTATTTTATTCACCAGCAGCGATTCCTGCGCTCCATCATGGGAGGCTGCGTTATTTCTTATATCGTTTATAAAGGTGAAAGTAAACGCATGAATTTCTCATTCATTTTTAATAATCGCTTTCTTATATTTCTTGGTAAAATAAGTTACGGCATGTACCTGTATCATGTGTTCCTGCCATGGGATTCGCCGCTGCTTGATAAATGGTTCAACCAATTTCTCCCTGCATGGGCACTACCTCATCTTGATTCAATAATTGTTGTCGAAAATTTGATCTTATTGGTTTTGTTTTCGTGGCTGTCATTAAAACTTTACGAAGAGCCCATCAATAATCTTAAAAGATATTTCAGGTATAATAAAGCCAATCTTGCTAAATTCAAAAAGAGTAAGCCCACACCTGCATCGTCCTGAGCCACATCGAAACTCCCTGGAAAGTTTACCCCGTCATCGCTTCGACTCTTTTATGGAGGAGACAACATGTTGAAAAAGTGACGGATTTGAGACATTAATAAGCTAATTTTAGATGTACCATTTGAGACATCTATTCTCTTCAAAAAAAATAATTATGGGTGACATTCAGGGTGCATCTAACGAAGCAAAAAAAAGATGCTTTGTAGTCATGGGATTTGGTAAAAAAATTGATCTTGCAACAGGCCGAACTATAAATTTAGATTACTCGTACAATGCCCTTATCAAGCCTGTTGTAGAAGGAAAAGGTCTTGAATGCATAAGAGCTGATGAAATAAAATATTCCGGTTCAATCGATATTCCGATGTACCAGGAACTTTTAACAGCAGACGTAGTGGTTGCTGATCTTTCGACTGCCAATCCCAATGCCGTATATGAATTAGGCCTGAGACACGCATTAAGACCGCGTACAACTATCGTTATTTCTGAACAACAGCTTTCTTATCCTTTTGACCTGAGCCATATTTTCATCACAAAATATAAGACCTTAGGCGATAGCATCGATTATTTTGAGGTCGTCCGTTTTCAAAAAATCTTAGGTGACCTGATTGATACAGTTCTGAAAAGTGACGTTCCCGATAGCCCGGTATACACTTTTCTCAACGACCTTATACCGCCTTCATTAAAAGAACAAGCACAAAAAATATCTATGGATGTGACCGAGGCAGTGAAGGAAAATAGCGCTGCACCGCGTTCGGCTACGGAAGTAGAAAGTCAAACCCTTTCTCTGCTTGTAAAGCAAGGAGAGAAAGCACTTACCGACAGGAATTTTGAATTGGCAAAAGCTTTATTTAATTCAACGCTTGAACTTTCAAAATCAAGCGCCACAGATAATAATATTTCGTACAACCCTTACCTGGTGCAACAGCTTGCTTTAGCGACTTATAAAGCAAAGCAACCCGATGAAATTACTGCGTTGCAAAACGCAATAAATATTTTAGAACAACTTGACCTTATACATACCAATGATACAGCAACAGTGGCTCTTGCCGGAAAGATTGAGAAAAGGTTGTATACATTCGGACAGGGTGACGATCACCTGAGGAATGCCATTACCTATCTTGAGCGGGCATATTACCTGCTTAACAATCGCTACCATGGAATAAACCTGTCCTATCTTCTTAACCTTAGGGTTAATTCAAAAATTTATGCTACTCCGGAAGACCAGGTAGCGGATTTAATCTGGGCAAATCGCTTCAGGCAAGAAGTTTTGGAAATGTGCGAAAGGGATATGAACGACTTAACCAACAGGAGACAAAATACCGCCGACTCAATTACTAACTCAAACCAAAATCAGGGGGCCATGGGACAGCAAAAGGTTTTGGATGAAGAAGCATATTATATTCTTATCAATAAAGCGGAAGCTTATTTTGGCATGGGCAGCATGGGCGAATACAAGAAGGCAGAAGCATCGGCCAAGGCGCTCAATCCTGACCCGTGGGTGCTCAATGGATATGAGGGACAGCGTGATGAATTAGAAAAAATATTGCTGCAATATGGCCACCTTTTGAATCCACCGTGGCCAAAATAATTGGCATTATATACTTGTATTTATCTTGCGACCTTAGGCCCTCACTCACGTAATTTTCACCAACTCGTCTCTCAATGCATCGACTCTTTTCTTCAGCTTAGCAACGTCTCTTTTTTTGCTCTGTGCCAGTCCATCGCTTAACAATTGCAAGTGTTCTATTTCAGCCAGCTTATTTCCTTTCGATCCGGCTTTCGCCCAAATTTTCCTGTAAGACACTAATACCTGGTCCCACGCTTTATCGTCCGTTGCTGAAGATGGTGCCAGCACAAGTTCACAAAGCTCGAGATTCGCAATAGACAGCATTGTCCAATAGCTAAGATCTGAATTAGTTTTCGCAGAAGAAGTTCTCAGCGTTTGCAGCTGAGTAAGCGCTTCGGAAACCGGGAAGAGTTTATAGCTTTCTTTGCCTATAGTAATATCAGTACCCCAATTGCGATCGCCTAAAAATACCAGCAAGCTTTCAATCTCAAACCAGTTACAAAGCGTGTAAGCGGGATTGTCATTAGCCGGCGAATAGTGTGCTTTCATGTAATAGTAAGCAGCCTGTTGCAGTGACTTTACTTTTTGCGCCATCACTGAAGTAAGAATTGTTCTGCGCTTGTAACTGCTACCTATTAAACTCAAGCGTTCGGAGGTGCGGCTTATATCTAACAAGATCGTTAGATCTTTTATCACCAAATCCATTTCGTGCAACAACTTTTTTGCGTTGCCCTTATTGAGAAAATCGCTTACACATTTTTTGGCCCGCACGTTACAATATTTCTCCAATGTCTTTACAGAAAAACTTGCTGCCTCAGAAGCCATTACTAATGTGAATTTTTCAATGGCTTTATCATACTGATACATATCAGCATAAATAAATGCTTCACGTTCGGTAATCTTTGGCGTACGCAATCCGGCATTATCTACGGCATCAGATATTGTTGCAAGTCTTGTGAGCATTTCTTTTTCATCATAATGGCCCATATCCATTTCGTTGCGAAGATTGCCCAATGCGATCTCAGCTTCTTCTGTAATTACATATACCGGTGCAAACTTTTTCGTAAGCCTGTGCCTCATTTCAAAACGATAGAAAGGATCACCATAGCATTGATAGGCGCCCCATGTATTATTTACATTATGGTATTTGTCGTAAATATTTTTACGTGCTTTATGCACTGATTCACCAAATGTGTCTCCGTCGAACATAGAGCCGTAAAAAGTTTTACAGAAGTCCATGGCGGCAGCGTCATCTACTGCCCATCCGGCAACTACCACAGCTTTCACACCATTCTCTATCAATTGTGTTCCGATGTTTGCCGCAAGTTTATACCGGCTTTGATAGAGTTCTTCAGCAACACCTTCCGTTTTGCCGAGGAAACAGCAATTCACAAATACCAGCTCAGGCGTCATACTCATCTGGGCAATTTCAGCAGTAGTAAGAAATATTTCTTTTCCTATTATCATGCCCGAAGTTTCCGGTGCATCAGGGCTAAAGTTGCCATGGCCTGCGAGGTGAATGATCTTATAATCGTCTGCGAAAAGGTTTTTAATAATTTCAGGGGCAGTGCCTCTAAGAATTAGTTTGGGGTCAAAGTCATTATTTGTAAGTGTTTCTGAAACCATCTCCGCTTCTTTATAAGCACCGGGAAGTTGCACCACGTATCCGTCCAGGAACGGATCACCAATCACAAGCGCCGAGTTTTTAGAAACCACATTTATTTTCACCCGGTCGTTTTGTGTAGCAAGTTGCCTGATCATTCCGGCACTAACGCAAAGGGGTATAGACTCGGGAAGCCTGTCCTGCAGCAACTCCCATGGATATGATGCAGTATTTTTGTCAAGTATCCAGCTAACATTGCACTGCTTTGTAAGTTGCTCTTTAAAATCATTAGGGATTAGCAATTCAAATATTGTCCGCGCAAGTTCAGGCGACCACAGGTTGTTGGTAGAAATATCATCTATGATTTTTTCTATAATTTTTGGACTGCTGTACAATTTTCTTTGCTGTTCTCTTGCAGCTCCCGTTGAAGCATTAAAGAGCAGGCAGCGGGAAGTTGGAGACAATTGATCATTCTTTTCAAGCTGTACCGTTATGCGATTCCACCAGCCTTCTGATGATTGAGATTGAATTCTTTTCCTTGAACCCAAAAGCGTTTTCATCTTTGGTGTGTCCTTCACAATATTCAGTGAACTGTTCTCTTCTTTTTCTATTTTACTTAAGGAATAAAAACAACTCAGGGCTGCATCTTCAAACAGTTCTACAAACTCGAGGTACTGTACCATGCGTGCAAATTCCGGACGGATCTTTTTTATTTTCGCATTTGCATTTTGAACACCCTGCATAATGGCCCTTATAGAATCTTCAATAGAGAGACCTCCATAACCACTTCCTATTATAAGTGAAGACACGCCAATGTTGCCGGTGCCGGCCTGCACATTGTTCATCACTGCACTATTTCTTTCAAGGATCAATAAGTATTTGCACACACCTTGCTCGATGGTGGTGGTAAGCTGGTAAGCTGAAAATGAATTAGTGTCACCAAGGCCTACGATAATCGCGCCATTAAAATCAATATTAGTGGTGATGAAAATTTCACTGCTGCCGATTTCTCCGGGGTAGATCGAAAGCTTGTTCATTTCGGACAATGCAAAATCCATATTGCGATCTATTTCCTTTTCTGCGCTTAGAATGCCGTCTTTAGCAAAATGGCCTGCAAGCACCGGAAACGATGCATATCTAAGGTCACCATTGCTAATACTTACACGAAGCGGAAGCTCGCCCACCGTTTGTTGTTTTGAAGTCGTGTCAAGTCCAAGTAATGTATTTGCCACTCCGTTGGGGGTAATATCAAAA
This sequence comes from Ginsengibacter sp., assembly GCA_040007325.1. Lineage (GTDB taxonomy): Bacteria > Bacteroidota > Bacteroidia > Chitinophagales > Chitinophagaceae > Ginsengibacter. The sequence continues at coordinate 17,223 of JBDTVF010000032.1, forward strand.
TCGTGTTGGTCCGGTGTTTTGAAAACCTTCTGCGTGCCTCTTATTTCAGGGCGTAGCTTGCTAAGTGTGTTGGTAAAACCATTTGATAAAATATCGCTAATCCCCTTAAAGATAGAAGGCTCATTAGCAAGCGAGCCATGCGATACATTCACATAGTACACGGAGTTATTAGAGATCATCTTCTTCGGAATACCACTTTCCCAGGTTACACTCTGGTCACCTTCCGCAGTACTTAAGAAAACCAATTCTTTACCTGTATTGGTTTCGTCAATACGATAACCACAAGGCGTAGCCGCATCTTTACCTGCTATGTACACAGCTTTTGTAAAATCAATATCTTCTGATGAGGAGATAATGCTATCCCTATACTTTTGAAATTCTGTAAGATCCCCTGCCTGCATTTTCAACTGGTTTGCAAGTGGCGCCATCATTGTATTCCAGGTTTCCTGTTTTGCAAAATCATTGCCATCATCGGTAGTAATCGGCAGTAGACTAAGCAAGCCCGGCATTCTGGAAAAGAGTCCGATCAGTTCGCTCTTCGTATGGAAGATATCAATCTTGGCAAGCTTTTCTATAATGGCATCTTTTCCCGCCAACACTGCCGGAATTCTGTACGAACCGCCCAATGGAGAACCTAAGAATAACAGCCTGAAACCTTCTGATTCATTCAGTTTTTTCCAGGTATCAGGATAACCAATAATAAAGTCTCTTATAAGCACGCCGCCCATGGAGTGCCCTATAAGTTTTATGGGTTGCCTAAAGGCTAACAGTGAATTGATCTTATCGTTGAGCGTTTCAGCAACCTTACCGAGCTGATGGCGCCAGTCAAATGGAAAAGTAACCACATCATAGTCGGTTGAAAGATATCTTACGAGTTGCTTGTAAGATGTGCTGACAATAGATGGCGCCGTTATGTCATTATTTTTAACATCAAGCTTCATCAGACCACCACTGATAAATCTCAAATAATTTATCCAGATTGAATGTTCTGTATCTGAAAGATTGGATCCCATGATCCCGGGCAATAGCACAGCAATCGGCTTGGTTCCGGTAACGGTATCTGTAAACACTTTTCCACCATCAAGCTTGAGCAACGCATTGCGATCCATCGCGGCAAGTGTGCTTGCTTCCAGCAGGCTGAAACCCGGCACCTGCGCCTGGCCGGTAGTCTTTAGCGCCATCATGATGCCATCATTTGTCTTTTTGTTTTTGAAATAATGGAAATGATCAACATCGGTTGCTTCATCAAAAAGATATTGCACCGGTGTTTCACGCTTTGTTCCCGAATACATTGATCTTGTATTTACCACCAGGTCATTATCTTTTAAATAAAATAATTTACTCACAATGATCAGCAGGGCTTTGAGATTAAATTTTGTTTTACAATTACCGGACACAATTAAAAGCGGTTGGTCAAGTACCACGTTTGTTGCAGGGCTGTTCAACACTTTTATGAAAGGTGAATCAGGATTCATAGCCTCAAGGCCCGGCAATACATCCACTTCATTTTTACAGTCTATAACAGTTGCTATTAGATTTTTGAAAGCACCATAAGCAGGATTTGCCGCAATGCCACCGGCAAGGCCTATCAGGTTGAAGGTGACATTAAAAAAATGATCCATTCTTTTAGAAGCCAACGTGGTTCCCTGCGCGGGGCAGGCGACGCGTATAAATTTATTGACGCGAACTTTTTTATTGGTCAGCTCAGTTTTTATAGCCTCGATGTTCGCAAGATCATCCGTCCGGTCACCTGATTTTTTTAAGTAAGCAATTTCGTTATCATCAAAACCCTTTATATTTTCATTTGTATTACAAAAGCGGGCCAGCGTGTCCCCCACTAATCCTCCACGGGAATGGCTAATGATGTCAAATGAAATATTTTTTGGCAATGCTTTTATGAGCTCAAGCACATTTTGCAAAGGGCTTTTCGTTAGACTCTCGTGCTGAAAACCCAATACATTGTTTCCGTAGCTGCTCACGATGTATTTCCATAAATCTGTATTTATCAATTCACCAAATGACCCTTTGGTAGAAGATGCGGTGCCATGAAGAAACAGGAGGTATGTCTTATCATCAGGTGAAGGACTGAATTCCTGCATTTGAAAATTAGCATCGATTGTATAGAGCCCGCTCATATTTTCCAGCTGCTTTTTTTCCAGGTCAGATGCAATGTCTTTTACTTTGGCTGTGATTGCCTTCTTCGCAAAAATGTTAAGCCCTTTCAGCAAAATACTGCCGGCAATTCCTCTTTCTACATCAGTATTGGTGAGCGCTGCAGGAATTTCAAATGTTGTATTTCCTGATCTCTTTACAGTTTCTGCCTCAGGGAAAACCTCGTCGAGTGTATTGTTGTTACAATACCAAACTGTGTCATCGTTAAATACGAGTTCAACGAGATCATCCTTCTCAATATCTATCTCATGAGTTTCTGTAAGGCCTCGTAAAGTGCCTCCAACAATGTATGACTTACGGAGTTCAATTACATCATCCTGGGAAGATGTACCTGCGGCAAAAGTTTGTTCCACACCTTTTACTGTAATCTTTTTTATACTCATTGGGGGAGTTTTTAAAATTAAGGTTCTCTTTTTTTTATCAATTTTTTTTTAAAAAGGCAAATACCTTTTGATATAAGCACGAGGGTAATCGTTAATCAGCAATAGCTGCATGAGACAGCTTCGGAATTTCGTGGATTGGATTAAATATAGTTGCTTAAAAAGAAGTGGGTTGCAAAGGTTACGCGGCAAACAATCTAAAGTGATGAAGGTAACACAATTAGATAATTTTATGAAACTAAACAATTGTGTGACAAAGTACTGTTAGATTTTATTTTCTAAAAAAAGTTCCTGGTTTTATTATAATAAAAAAAGTTTATTTCTAATCAATAAGCACTTGCTTTCGATTGAAGCTGCGAAGAAAACCCTTGCGGGAAACCTGTTCCATAAATATCAGCGTATGGCGGCGCAGTATCGTAACCGTTCGTTTTACTTAGAGGCGCGTTTTGCTGCTGCTGTTGTTGCGCAGCATTCTTACGTAACTCAAATTTTACCTGTGCCTTGCTGTATTTGAATTGTGTCAAATAATTTTGGATGGTGTTTTGATAGCTTTTTGCTTCCTTTTGCGAATAGTCGTCGCTGTAATAAAGAACAACGCGAATATTGGTATTGCTGTAGCCACCCAGATATTCCACAATTTTTTTCAATGCAACTTGTGCCTCGGCATCGGGATAACCTTTAGCATCAAGATTAATTCTTTTTAAAAGTACTTCTTGTGCTGTGGCCTGGTCATACTGAAGAGACAACTTAGGAAAAGCCGATCTCAATTTATTAATGTCCGCAGTTGTTATCGTATTGCCACGAAGATCGAGATACTGTAAATTTTTAAATTGGAAAACTTCACCGGGAACAGCGGTCAGATTTTGCTT
>JBDTVF010000033.1:0-20606 GCA_040007325.1 Ginsengibacter sp.
TTTTGAAAACAAAAAAAGTTAATTGAAACCAATTTCAATTAACTTCTGTATAACTGTTGCTGATATTAGCTTTCAAAAGATTTTACCAACCATTTTTGACTATTATATCTTTTTCAGCCAAAAATTTTAATCTATTATAGCGTAATAGTTGATCTCCTTTCAAAACTTTCTTGTGGGATCAAAAATTTTATATATTTTCGTCACGGTTTTTCATAGGATATTGGATTTTAAAGCGGGACTAGATTTTTATCTTGGTCCCTTTTTATTTTTGGACCACTATCTTTTTCCATTACTTAACTTTAATAGACCGTCTGCTGTAACAAATATTATTTCTTCCTGGATGAGAAAATTGAGTATGGTATTGATCTTTTGTGAGTTAATGCCTGCTATTTTCTTAAGAAGAACTTCCTTTTGAATTCCTTTTGTTGTAATTGATTCCATAATTCGGGCATGTATTACTTTGAATTCGGGGGTAGATATGTTTGGCTTTTTAACGCGAAGGCAATTGTCGCAAATGCTGCATCTTTTAATGTCCTTATCATCAAAATATTCCGCGATCATCTTGCTACGACATGCATCTAATTCATTTGTATAATGTAACATGGCATTTAACCTCGTATCAAAAGCTCGTTTCCTTCTTAAAATATTCTTTTCATTGATGTTAAGGTCATCCGCTGCAACCCGATTTTCCAAGAAACTTACCTGTGGGGTTTCCTTTTGAGGATTGTATTGAATGATGCCATTTTTCTGAATTGCATGGAGAGAAGTAATTAGCCTAGCCTTTGAAACAGATAAAAACTTCGAAAGGTCATTCTCCCTTACTGTAGTGGGATAGTCGAAAATGCCATCATACGATCGCAGCAAACCTTTAACGACCGGTTCCAATCCAGGGTTGGCTATTTCAAACTCTTCAATTTGCTTTCGGGCGGCGGTGAAGACAACAGTAGAAGGTGAAAAGAACTGCTCGCTATAACTTATCAACTCTTCCTGTTCAAGTATTTTTAAAACACTATTTACGATGAAAGCGTCGAGTTTAAATTTTTTTACAAAATCACTAATATTAAAATCAAAAGAAAGTCCTTCACCACTCCCTGCCGGAAGTTGGAGATAGTTTACCAGGGCGCGGTAAATTTCCTTAGTGGCATTTTTTCCGGGAAATCGAATGTCAGAAATTTTTTTTAAGTCTTGAATTTCAATATCGCCAAACAATAGGACCGCATAGGCTTTCTGTCCGTCTCTTCCAGCACGACCCGCCTCCTGATAGTAGTTTTCCAAAGCATCCGGCACGTCGTAATGAACAACCGTTCTTACATCAGGCTTATCAATCCCCATTCCAAAAGCATTAGTGCAGGCGATGATTCTTATACTATTGTTTATCCAGGCTTCCTGTTTATCCGAGCGCTCCTCACTTGTTAATCCAGCGTGATAATAGCTGGAAGAAATTCCATTAAGATTTAATAATTCAGCGATGTCCCGGGTTCTTCTCCTGCTTTTACAATACACGATGCCGCTACCTTGCACCTTTTTCAATATTTCAATTAGCTTATTTTGTTTTGACGAAGGATTAAAGACACTATATGAAAGATTTGCCCGCTCGAAAGATGTATTAAATTTTGCATAACCTTTTTTGAAAACCAGTTTTTCACAAATATCTTTTTGCACTTCGGGCGTTGCGGAAGCTGTTAGCGCCAAGATAGGAACCCCGGCCAGTTGTTTTCGGATATCTGCAATTCGCAGATAAGGCGGGCGAAAATCATATCCCCACTGCGATATGCAATGTGCTTCATCAACAGCGATGAGATTAACTGTCATGCCAGGCAAAAATTCCAGGAAAAGTTCAGTCTCTAACCTCTCTGGCGATACGTAAAGAAATTTGAAGTTGCCATACATTGCATTTTGCAAAGTGTTTTTTACGGCGGTGTGAGTCATACCACTAAAAATAGATAACGCTGGTATTCCCTTTTTTTTGAGATTGGCCACCTGGTCTTTCATCAATGCTATTAAAGGGCTTACCACAAGGCAAAGGCCTTCATTAAGCAAAGCGGGCACCTGGAAACAAATTGATTTTCCTCCGCCGGTTGGCATTAAAGCCAAAGTATCGCGCCCCGCCAAAATGGAAAGTATAATATCTTCCTGCTTCGGCCTGAAGCTTTCATAGCCCCAATACTTTTTTAGAATTTCGGCTGGAGTAAGAATTTCCTGGTTTGTGCTACGGTCTTTTAACTGCATACTTTAGATTAATAAAAATAAACAGTAATGAGGTAAAGCAAGTCTAATCCGCGTTTCCTTTTTCGGAATATAGAAATAAGTAGTCCTTTTGCACATGCATTATTTTTACCTAAATAAAAATGTATTGGAAATCAATTTTGATCTTAATGAAATAGTGGCAGCTGCCAACCAATTTGTGAGTGTGGCAACCGGTCATAAAATTTTCATATTTACCGGGGATCTTGGCGCGGGAAAAACAACTTTCATAGATGCAGTTTGCAAAGCGTGGAATGTAATCGATAATGTGTCAAGCCCCACCTATGCATTAATCCAGGAGTACGAGACGAATGACGAGAAAACTATCTATCATATGGATTTTTACAGGGTGAAGAGTGTTGAGGAAGCCATAGATGCAGGCGTGGAGGAGTGTTTGGAAAGTGGAAATATTTGTATGATTGAATGGCCGATGATAATCGATAGCCTCATGGATGACCACGTTGTCAGATGTGAGTTATCCATCACCGGTAATAACCAACGAAAATTGGTTGTTCAACTTCCCTAAGAAAAATTTATTTTTATAAAACCGTTAAATGTAATATTCTTATATGGCGACCTCCAAACCTTTTGTCTCTCCTTCTTTCACTTACGAAACACTCGAAGAAACGCTTGACGTAAAACCAAAAGGTGTTGAATTATTAATAGGTATTCCGAAGGAAACACACTTCCAGGAAAACAGGATCGCTTTGACTCCCGAGGCCGTGAAGGTGCTTACAGCCAATGGACATAGGGTTACGATGGAAACTAAGGCCGGTGAGGGTTCAAGTTATTCCGATACAGACTACAGCGATGCTGGTGCAAAAATTGCGGGTAGCAAAAAACAGGTTTTTGATTGTGACATACTTGTAAAAAGTGCGCCTGTTGGAGAAGATGAGTTAGCTCTTTTAAAACTCAACCAATTCATCATTTCACCCATTCATATTTCGGCCATGCGGCAGGAAATTCTTGAGAAAATGATGAACAAAAGGATTACGGCATTGAGTTTTGAAAATTTGAAAGATGACAGCGGTCACAACCCCATCGTGCGTAGCATGAGCGAAATTGCCGGTAGTGCCGTCATGCTGATCGCAGGCCAATACCTGAGTAATGCCAACAATGGAAAAGGAGTGTTGGTAGGAGGGATTTCAGGCATACCCCCTACGAAAGTGATCATAATAGGCGCTGGTATTGTGGGGGAGCAGGCGGCACGTACCGCTCTTGCAATGGGTGCAAGCGTAAAAGTTTTTGATAATAGTATCTACCGGCTTAAGCGATTGCAAAATAATATCGGCGTTCGGCTATATACATCCGTTATAGAGCCCGGAATTCTCGCCAAACAATTAAAAACATGTGATGTGGCGGTTGGCGCCTTATCTTCTTATGGCGGCCGCACGCCGTTGGTCGTTACCGAGGAAATGGTAAGCCGCATGCGCCCTGGCACCGTCATCGTTGACGTATGTATCGACCACGGTGGTTGTTTTGAAACCTCTTCTATTACATCCCATAAGGATCCCGTGTTCAAAAAATATGATGTAATTCACTATTGTGTGCCTAATATACCTAGCGGATTTGCCAGAACCGCTTCGCAGGCCATTAGTAACGTATTAATGCCTCTTATGCTTGAGATGGCAGATGATGGCGGGTTCGAAAAACTTGTGTGGCATAAGCTAAATATCAGAAGTGGTATTTATCTGTTCAAAGGAGCGCTTACTAATTTCTTCCTAAGCGAACGTTTCGATCTTAAGTTTACTGATCTTAATTTACTTATTGCGAGCCGGAGATGAGCCTGTCAACCGATTAGCGAATACCACTATTATTTATAGTTGAGCATATCAATCGTCTCTTCACAAAAAGAATATTCTTTTCGATCATTGCTGCTGACTATAACCAATCTTTTTTCGCAATACTTTTCTATCAAAAAATTATACAACTGGACTCCTTCTTCATCAAGATTGGTTGCGGGTTCATCAAGCAATACCGTTTCCACATTGCTGAAAATAGCCTGTGCAAGTTTTACTCGCTGTTTCATACCACTGCTGAAGTTTCTTATTTGCTTATTAGCAGATTTTTCAAGTCTTAGTAAAATAACAACCTGGGAAGTATTTAATGTTGGCAGCCATCCTTTCATTTGCGCATGAAAATCTAAAAATTCGCGAAGCGTCATCTCCTCTATCAGGTCAAGATAAGGCGCTGCGATCGAAATATTTTTGTAAAAGTTCTCGGGCGGTATCTCTTTATTGGAGATCGAATACATTATACTACCCTCGTTGTGTAAAGTGGAACCTGCTATAACTTGCAGTAGGGTAGACTTACCGGAACCATTAGGTCCCGTGATAGCATATCTTTTGTGAATGTCAAAATGGAAATTAATACCGCGGAAGATCCATTCCCTGTTAAAGCGTTTACCCACGTTAATAAGTTCAATCTTCATCGGTACTCCCTTTGGAAGCAGCCTTCAATATTCCCCTCTTACTTTCTTTTATGAATTTAATTATTTCATTACGCTCTTCAGTTTCCGGAAGTTCGCTTTCTATAAAAGTAGTGGCCTGGGTGATATTTAAACCACGGGTATATATATTCCGATAAATTTCTAGAATACCATTTATTTTTTCTGAGCTAAAGCCTCTTCGTTGAAGGCCTACTGAGTTGACGCCTACATAGCTTAGCGGATTGCGCCCGGCTTTTATGTATGGAGGGACGTCTTTAATAATTTCTGAGCCGCCAGCGATATAACAATGCGCACCTATTTTGGCAAACTGTATTGCTGCAGCCATTCCACCTAGAATTGCGTAGTCGCCTATTTCCACGTGACCTGCAAGCTGGACAGTATTTGCGATAACAGCATTGTTACCAATTACACAATCGTGCGCTATGTGGCAATAAGCCATCAGCAGACAATTATTACCAATAACTGTTTTCCATTTATCTTTTGTACCACGGTTTACGGTTACAAATTCCCTTATGGTGGTATTATCCCCTATCTCAACGAAAGTTTCTTCTCCGTCAAATTTCAGATCCTGTGGAATAGCTCCAATAACGGCACCGGGAAAAATATTGCAGGATCGTCCAATCAACGAATTCCTCATTATGACCGATTGAGACATAATGTGAGAGCCGTCTCCTATTACAACTCCACCTTCTATAACTGCAAATGGATCAATGGTAACATTGTTGCCTATACGGGCATCCTGATGGATATTTGACAGGGGGCTAATCATTATGATTCTTTGGGTCTTTTTACTATTTGTGCAATGAGAATAGCCTCTGTTACAACTTTGTCACCTACGTAAACAGTGCCCTTCATTTCGCATATGCCCCGGCGTATGGGATGCAATAATTCCATTTTCAAGATCAGTGTGTCGCCCGGCACTACTTTTTGCTTGAATTTGCAATTATCTATTTTGAGAAAATAGGTGTCATATTTATCGGGTGAATTTCGCGGGATGGCTATGAAGCCTCCTGCCTGCGCAAGTGCTTCCGCAAGCAGCACGCCTGGCATTACAGAATTTCCGGGAAAATGGCCCTGGAAGTAAGGTTCATTATAGGTTACGTTCTTTATTGCAACCACATGCGTATCGGTCAATTCAATAATTTTATCTACCATCAAAAAAGGATATCTGTGCGGTAATATTCTTTCTATCTCCTGGATGTCAAGGAGTGGCGGTATATTAGGATCATATACTGGAATTTCCTGGCGGTATTTGTATTTTCTTATATGATCTTTTATCTTCTTTGCAAATTTCACATTCGATGAGTGGCCAGGGCGGTTTGCTATAATGTGCGCTTTAAAAGGGTATCCGACCAAAGCCAAATCTCCTACCACATCAAGCAACTTGTGCCTGGCGGGCTCATTGGGAAAGCGGAGCGTAAGATTATTAAGAATACCTGCCTCGCTTACTTTTACGTCTTCCTTGTGAAAAACTTTTGATATACGTTCCACCTGGTCGGCCGTTACCGGCTTATCGACGACTACAATTGCATTGTTGATGTCGCCGCCTTTTATCAGGTCATTTGCTATCAGCGCTTCGAGTTCATGGAAAAAACAAAATGTTCTGCTTGGCGCTATCTGATCTTTGAATTCACCAACATTACGTAAGTCTGCATGCTGCGTACCCAGTATCGGTGAATTAAAATCGATAAGGGTATTAATGCGGTAGCCATCATAAGGTAATGCGACCATCTCTACCTTTTTCTCATCATCTACAAAACTTATATTATGACGTATCGTATAATATATTTTTTTTGCATTCTGCTTTTGTACTCCGGCGTTTGAAAGATGCTCAATGAAATGCTGCGAGCTGCCATCAAGTATGGGCACCTCTTCTCCATTTATCTCAATCAAAGCATTATCGATTTCCATGCCCATTAAGGCTGCCATCAAATGCTCGATTGTGCCTACCCGTGCTCCATTAGCTTCTATAGCGGTACTTCTATTGGTTTCTATTACGTTGTCAACGTCAGCTTTTACAATAGGCCGGCCGGGTAAATCCACCCTTTGAAAATTAATACCTGTATTTGGTTCAGCAGGTTTGATATGCATAGTAACCGATTGGCCGGTATGAATACCAGCCCCGGAAATGGTGACATCGTGCTTTAAGGTGTGTTGATAAAACTCTCCGTTAGAATTCTTTGCCTCCTCCATGGATACGAAAGTATGAAAACTATTGCTTTTAAAAATTGCACTCGGTCTCCAGAATTATTAGCTTGAAATTAAAAATTTAACCTGGTACCTTTTCATTGATAAGGCGTTCAATAATTTGCTCAAGCTCTGTAATTCTTTTTTCAATATCAGGCAAATTGCGGCTAATCGCAAGGCTTCGCATGGAGTTAGCATAATCAAAAGCCGGACTACCCGTCACAGCGGTGTTCGGTTTTTTTAATGATTTCCCCACTCCGCTTTGCGCCCCTATTTTGCTGCCATCGGCAATTTGAAGATGACCTGCAAATCCCGCCTGTCCACCAATCATTACTTTACTCCCAATTTTTGTGCTGCCACTTATACCCACCTGAGCAGCTATTACGGTATCATTACCTACCTCTACATTATGTGCAATTTGAATAAGGTTATCCAATTTGGCCCCGGCTTTTATTATAGTTGAGCCTATTGTTGCTCTGTCAATCGTAGTATTTGCGCCAATCTCTACATTATCTTCTACAATTACATTTCCTATTTGGGGCACTTTTTTAAAACTGCCATCCGTTTGCGGAGCAAATCCAAAGCCATCTGCCCCTATAACAGCGCCGGAATGAACGGTTACATTTTTACCTATAGTACAATCATGATGAATTTTTACTCCGGGAAAAAGAATAGTGTTGTCATCTATTGTTACGTTATTGCCAATATATACCTGTGGAAATAATTTTACATTGTTACCGATTATTACATTCTCACCTATATAAGTAAAAGCCCCGATAAAAACATTCTCGCCCATTCTTGCAGTTGCTGAAATAAATGCAGGCTGCTGTATTCCTGTCCAGTTTGCGGTTTTCATTTTATCATGGACGCTTAAAATAACCGCAAAAGCAGAATAAGCATCCGGCACACGGATGAGTGTAGCCTCCACTTTTTTTTCAACCGGCTGGACGTTATTAATAATAATAACAGAGGCCTTGGTAGAATATAAATATTCCTCGTACTTGGGATTAGCTAAAAATGCGAGTTGCCCCTGCTCTGCTCCTTCAAGTTTACCAAAGGATGAAACGGTAACATCCGGATTTCCTTCAATCTGGCCATTTATTAGTTTTGCTATTTCTGTTGCGGTGAACTGCATGTTATTATTTAATTGTATGCTTTCATTTATTGAACCATAATCTAAACTAAACCAGTGCCTGTATTTGGGAAACAAATGTAAAATTTTTTTACCGTGCCCAGCAATGTTTGACTTATTAGCGCATTATCTACTTCTGATATGTCTTTTACCTCATTATCCCTGAACAAAATTCTGATGTGCTCGTAGTCTTTATTATATGTATTGTTATTTGCCTCCCCGGTAAAGACAAAGTATGAGGCTTCATGTTTGGTTAGATTAAAAGATTTCATCACATTTTCCATTCGTTTTTCGATGTCATCAGTACTAAAGATTTGCCCGGCATATTTCACCTTTAGTAAATTTCGATTCACAATTCCGCGACAAAGTATCGACAAAACTTTGTCCGGATGGGAAGTCCAGCTTTTTATAGCGGACATTACATCGTAGTCATCAAGACTGCAAAAATCTTTAAGATGTTGTTCAATGCCATTCTTTAAATAAGTTTCATTTAAGAAAAGATTTAAAACAGCAGAAGGTGCATTGGCATTTATTTCCCTGGCACGCCTGATAATATTAACCAGCATTTTCTCTGCACATAATACTGTTTTATGAAGATATACCTGCAGGTACATGAATCGTCTTGATACCAAAAATTTTTCAATGGAATAAATTCCCTTCTCTTCGATCATTAATTCACCATCTTGTATAGTGAGCATTTTAATGATACGGTCGTAACCAATAACGCCTTCGCTTACCCCGGTAAAAAAGCTATCCCTGATGAGATAATCCATTCTGTCTACATCAAGCTGTCCGCTTATAAGCTGATGAAGAAATTTCTTTGGATAAACATCAGTAAATATTTCTATAGCCATTTGCATTTTTCCATCGAGCTCTTCATTCATCTTTTTCATGAGAAGAAGTGAGATGTCTTCATGGCTTGAATCTTTTATAAGAATGTGCTCCAATGCATGTGAATAGGGGCCATGACCGACGTCATGTAGCAGTATCGCAATCTTTGCCGCTTGTTCTTCTTCTTTGGAAATATCGAAACCTTTGTTTTTTAATTCCTGTAAAGCATTGCACATTAAATGATAGGCGCCAAGGGAATGGTGTAACCTCGTATGTACAGCGCCGGGATATACTAGTTGAGCGAGCGCCATTTGGTGAATGCGGCGCAATCGCTGATAATACGGATGGGAAATTATATTATATACAAGTTCATCATCAACGGTTATAAAGCCATACACTGCGTCATTAATGATCTTTCTTTTAGGCATGTATTCAAATTTGTTAAAATGATCTTGTATTCCGGCAAAGGTAATTTTTGGAGAGGGAATAAATTACATTTGTGCGACTACCTTAACGGGCAGAATCCAACTACTGCTACATCAATTTGTTTATCACTTCCGTAATTCGGTTTAAAAAATTAAGAATGAACGCAGCAAAAATTTTATGGGTTGACGATGAAATGGAAAGCCTGAAATCACAGATCATGTTTTTGGAAAATAAAGGTTATGAAGTGAAGTCTCTGAGTAATGGCTTTGATGCTGTAGATTATGTAAAGGATAATATCGTGGATGTAGTGTTACTTGACGAAAGTATGCCTGGTATTACCGGCCTTGAAACCCTGCAGAAAATAAAGGAAATAAATACAGGAGTTCCTATTGTTCTTATCACTAAAAACGAAACTGAGAATTTGATGGACGAGGCTATTGGCTCTCAGATAACGGATTACCTTATAAAGCCCGTAAATCCCAACCAGGTTTGGCTTTCATTAAAAAAGATAATAGATAACAGGAGGCTTGTTGCTGAAAAAACCACATCTGCTTACCAACGGCAATTCAGGGATCTATTCATGGCTTTAAATAATAATCCTGATCACAACGAGTGGATGGATATTTATAAAAAACTGGTGTATTGGGAACTTGAAATGAAAAAGAGTGATAGCCCGGAAATGCAGGAAGTTTTTCAATCTCAAAAGGATGAAGCCAACAACGAGTTTTTCAAATTCATTTCCAAAAACTATTCTAACTGGGTTACCAACCCTGCAGCAGAATGCCCAATTATGAGCCATACACTCATGAAGTTTAAAGTATTCCCTCATGTTGAAAAAGGGGTGCCAACTTTTTTTATTCTAATCGATAATTTAAGGTTTGATCAGTGGAAAGCAATCCAGCCTCTATTTGCTGAAAATTTTAGGATACTTGAAGAAGAAACTTTTTATTCAATACTTCCGACCGCCACGCAATACAGCCGGAATGCGGTTTTTGCCGGAATGCTTCCGATTGAGATCGAAAAAAGATTTCCCGTAGAATGGAAAAATGATGACGAGGACGGTGGTAAAAATTTGTTTGAAGAAGAATTTTTCAAAGCTCAATTGAAGAAGCTTAGAAAAGATGATCTTAAATATTCTTATACAAAAATTACCAATCATCATGACGCCCAAAAACTGGTAGATAATATTCATAATTTTATGAGCAATGACATCAATGTGATTGTTTACAATTTTGTGGATATGCTAAGCCATGCACGTACAGAAATGGAAGTACTTAAAGAACTTGCGGCAGATGAAGTGAGTTATAGAAGTATCACCGCATCATGGTTTGAGCATTCTCCGCTTCACCAGGCATTGAAAAAAATAGCCGATAAAAAAATGAATCTTATTGTTGCAACTGATCACGGAAGTGTAAGGGTAAATACACCACATAAGGTGGTAGGTGACAAGCAAACAACAGCTAACCTTCGCTATAAACATGGCCGTAATCTTAATTATGAATCAAAAGAAGTGCTTGCATTTCGCGATCCGCGGCAGGCTGGTTTACCTGTTCCTAACGTGAATTCATCGTTCATTTTTGCAAGACAGGACGGTTACTTATGTTATCCTAATAACTATAATCATTTTGCAAATTATTATCGCAATACTTTTCAGCATGGAGGTGTAAGCCTTGAAGAAATGATAATTCCCGTTATTCGAATGAGCAGTAAAACGGCTACTTAATTCCGGGAACAGAATATTATTGAAGAAAAATATAAATATAAATTTGTTCAAATATTTTAATCGTTAAAAGCCTCTTTAGAGGTTTGGGGTATATGAAATACAATCCTGCTACATTAAAAAAATTAGAAAACATACTCGACGAATGCGGTTATATTGTAAGATATGAACGTGGATCTTTTCAAAGCGGTTACTGCATTCTTGAAGAAAAAAAAGTTGTTGTACTCAATAAGTTTTTAACTACTGAGGGACGAATTAACACCCTCATGGATCTTATCCCTCTCCTTACCATCAATTACGAAATGCTTACCACCGATTCTCAAAAAATGTTTGACGAAATGGTAGTTCAAAATGAGGCTGCCAATAAATAACCGGAAACCTTTAATGAGTTCATATTTTATTTAGCTTTGACCGGTGAGCTATCCGTCTTTACGTGTTACTTTTCTTGGTACCGGCACCAGTGGAGGTGTTCCTATGATTGCCTGTGGCTGCCATGTTTGCACGTCTCCCGATTCAAAAGATAAGCGATTGCGAAGCAGCATTCTTGTACAAAGCGACAATACTTCTTTAGTCGTCGACACTACGCCAGACTTCCGCACGCAGATGCTTCGCGATCACGTGCAAAAACTCGATGCCGTAGTTTACACACATCTACATAAAGATCACATCGCAGGTTTAGATGATATAAAAGCATATAATTATTTCCAGAAAAAATCCATGGACATTTATGCAAACGAGCTAACTCAAAATGCGTTAAAAAGAGAGTTCTCCTATATTTTTTCCGATAAAAAATATCCCGGTGTACCCAGCGTGAATATGCACACCATATACGATGAGCCTTTTGTCGTTGGTGATATTCCCGTATTGCCAATATTGGTTTATCACTTACATATGCCAGTGCTTGGTTTTAGGTTCGGAAAGTTTACATACATCACCGACGCTAACCGAATTGATGATGAAGAAAAAGAAAAAATAAAAGGCTCTGACACGCTTGTTATTAATGCCCTCAGAAAAACGGAACACATATCACATTTTACCTTGCAGGAAGCGGTAGCGCTTATTGAAGAATTGAAAATTCCTAACGGCTACATTACACACATCAGCCATCAGCTCGGCACACACGAAGAAATAAGCAAAGAACTCCCGGAAAATATTAAACTCGCATGGGATGGTCTTGTGCTTAATTTTTAGTTTATAGGTTTCTCCATACCTATCTTATGCGAGCTATGTTTAATTCCATTATTTCTGTATTTTACCTGAAAGAATCGCAATGTGGAGAGATTTCATTAAAGACTATTTCACTTTTACTGCCAAAGAAAGAAAAGGGAATTTGATAATCGTTACTATCATTATCCTGATACTTCTTTCACCGCTTGCGTTTTCCCTTTTTACAAAAAGGATATCTTATAACAACGACAAATTTGAAAAAGAAATAGGTCAGTTAAAAGTGCTGCAAAATGATTCAGCACAACGAAAAAACTTTAGCAGTAATTATGATAAGGAATTTGCCAATGACTATTCTTCATTACCGGGTAAGCCATCAAATGCAGCACATGCTGAAGTTTTTTATTTTGACCCAAACACCGCCACTCCTGATGAATGGAAGAGATTAGGCATAAGAGAAAAAACTATTAATACGATAAAAAACTACCTTTCAAAGGGAGGTAAATTTTACAAACCTGAAGACATCGGAAAGATTTGGGGAATAGCTTCAGCAGATGTTCAGCGGCTGATACCGTATGTAAGAATAAATCTTCCAAAAAGAGAAAACGTAGTGTTTGAAAAAAAGGAGTTTCCAAAAAGCTCCATGTACCCATCTTCGAAACCACTGAAAGCAATTGATATTAATCTCAGCGACACTACTGAATATATTAGTTTACCTGGCATCGGCAGCAAACTCGCCCAAAGGATCGTAGCATTTCGTGAAAAACTCGGTGGTTTTTATTCCGTTGAGCAAATAGCGGAAACATACATGCTTCCTGACTCAACATTTCAAAAAATAAAACCGTTGCTTTCACAAGGAAGCACTCCGGTTAAAAAATTTAATATTAATACAGCTTCTGTCGATGAAATGAAAATACATCCTTATATAAGATATAACCTGGCAAACGCGATCTTCCAATATAGACAGCAACACGGTAATTTCGTTGCTGTGGATGGTGTAAAAAAGATCATGATCATTTCCGATGAAATCTTTTTAAAAATATCTCCCTACCTCTCGGTTGAATAAGGTTTTAGATAATGTTAAGAAGCAATACCAACTAACTAACAGCCGTTAGTATTCTTTTATTTCAGGTTATCTTGCAACACTAAATTGATTACATGAATTTTAGGAGAAGTGAACTTACGGAACAAGTGGCGCAGATTGCGAAAGATTTCGCTCAGCAATATATTAAACCTCACCTTATGGAGTGGGATGAGAAGCAGGAATTTCCTCTACATATTTTTAAGGAATTAGGCAAACTTGGCATCATGGGAGTGTTGGTACCTGAAGAATATGGGGGCACCGGTTTAGGCTACCCGGAATACAGCGCAGTTATCCAGGAAATTTCGAAGGTATGTGGTTCGATAGGGTTATCTGTTGCCGCACACAATTCTCTGTGTACCGGGCATATCCTTGCGTTTGGTAATGAGGAACAAAAAAAGGAATACTTGCCAAAACTGGCTTCCGCTGAATTTCTTGGCGCATGGGGACTTACCGAACCCGGAACAGGAAGCGATGCAGGAAATATGAAATGCACTGCAGAGAAAGACGGCGATCACTGGGTTATCAACGGAACTAAAAACTGGATAACACATGGCAAGAGTGGTAATGTAGCTGTAGTGCTATGCAGAACAGGCAAACCACGCACGAGAGACAATTCAACTTCGTTTATAGTTCCACGTAACACTCCCGGCTTTACGGCCGGAAAGAAAGAAAATAAACTTGGAATGCGTGCGAGTGAAACAGCAGAGATGATCTTTGATAACTGCCGCGTACCAGATAGCGCTAGAATGGGCGACGTAGGCGACGGCTTTAAACAAGCAATGTCAGTGCTTGATGGCGGCCGCATTTCCATAGCAGCACTTGGCCTCGGCATTGCAAAAGGAGCATATGAAGCTTCATTACAATATGCCAAAGAAAGGCATCAATTTGGCAAGCCAATAGCGGAGTTCCAGGGAATTTCCTTTAAGCTCGCTGATATGGCTACGGAAATTATGGCGGCTGAATTACTCATCAACCAGGCATGTGATTTAAAAATGCGTGGCGAAAGTATCACCAAAGAATCCGCAATGGCAAAATATTACTCAAGCGAAGTTGCCGTGAAAGTTTCAACTGATGCCGTTCAGATTTTTGGCGGCTACGGTTACACGAAAGATTACCCCGTGGAGAAATTTTATCGCGATAGCAAACTTTGCACTATCGGTGAAGGAACCAGCGAAATACAAAAATTGGTTATTGCGAGGGAAGTATTAAGATAACCTTTGCTCTTCTTCAATTAGGCCATATTTCTCCTCATTTTCCTCTTACAAATAACAATCTCCTTCCTCTAAAAACTCAAGCATAACTGGACCATTGTAAGGGCAGTAAAGAATTCACACGACTCATCTGGTGATGACATAGTTACTACGCCTGGACATCCCGAGACCTTATCAACTTAAATACTAATGGAACAGTAACATCACATTTCGATGGAACAGATGACAGCGCAAATTATTCATCATTGAAGGACAACGAAGTTTCTATTACAGTGAAACCTTCACAATAAAAACACTTTCAAGCAGTGCTTTGGTTCTGTACTTGAAATTGTCATATTCTGCTACCGACTATGAAGAGTTCACTATAAAGGCAAAAAAATAAATGCATAAAATAGATAAAAAAATACCGGCTTATCGCCGGTATTTTTTTTACAAGTATGTTATACTTTTTTCTCCTGACCAAAGAAACCACCTAACTTATCTTTCGCAAAGCCCTCGATTTTTTCCCCAGTTGCACCAGGAATAAAATCTGATATTTTATCCAAAAAATTTCCATCATCAGGAACGGTACCGGCAGCAGTCGCATTGACATCCGCGGGTGTTGTTCCGGGACCAGTAGGAGTTGTACCTGATTGAAACAAGTTATCAATAGCTCCGCTTACCATGGGAAATTTTTCTTTTATAAATCCTGTGATTGTACTTAAGATACCGTGCGACTGCTCGGCACTCAAACCATGATTGTCCTGCAATTTTTTTATTAACTCTTCCATTTTTACTTTTTTAATGGTGGGGTTGAAATATTTCAAATACAAATTAAAACTATTATTGAAATTCAGGGTTAGTTTAAAGTTATTAAGCATGAATATGTAAATTTATCGCGACAGGTAGTGTATCTACATCAATATTGTTAACCTCAAAACGTATTTTAATGAATCCTCAGAAGTTGTTATTTACAAAAAAAATTTTAATGCTCATTCTTTTCGAGGCTGCGAGTTTTCAATGTTTTTGCCAGGACGCGACGGTTAAAGAAATGCAAGGGCACGCCACTAAAGAAATAAAAAAAGATAAGATCGACAGCAATAAAATATGGCACACAGGTGGAATCTTTAATTTGAATATAGGACAGGGAAGCCAAAGTAATTGGAGTGCCGGTGGTGATGATTTTTCATTTACATTAAATTCCTATCTCGGTGTTTTTGCCTTTTATAAAAAAGAAAAAATAAGTTGGGATAATACGTTAGATCTGAATTTTGGTTACCTAAATACTACCAGCTTAGGTAGCAGGAAAAATGACGATCGTATCGACTTACTTTCAAAACTGGGATATGCTTTGCATCGCAAACTTGATCTTACCATGTTGTTTAATGTGCGTACACAATTTGCAAAAGGATATAATTATACAAGCTCCAATACGCAAGATCTTCTTTCTGATTTTTTCGCCCCGGCCTATGTTCTGCTAAGTCTCGGGCTTAACTATAAACCTGCTGAAGGTTTATCTATTTTTATTTCGCCCATTACCTCACGCTGGACGATTGTAAGCAACGATAGTTTGTCAGCAAAAGGTGCTTACGGCGTAACGCCAGGAAAAAAAGTCAAAAATGAAATAGGTGCATTTGCCAGCATCAAATATTTGAAAAATCTGAACAAAAACATCACCTATAACGGCAGGCTCGATCTATTCTCGAATTATCAACACAACCCTCAAAACGTGGATGTATTAATGAATAATTTGTTTACAGCAAAATTTTCGAAAGTACTCGCTGCAAGTCTTGAACTCGATTTGATTTATGATGATGACATTAAGCTTTTTGGGCCAAATGGTGACTCACCGGCCTGGCAACTAAAATCTCTTATAGGAGCGGGATTAACAGTGAAGTTGTAATAGCAGCACCTATAAGCTAATTGTAGGAGTTACTTAATCAGCTTTACAGATTTTCAATGATACCTGCTATACCCTGGCCGCCGCCAACGCAAGCTGTCACGATGCCATATTTCTTATCAAGACGCTTCATATCATTTATCAATTGTATGGTAAGCTTGGCACCTGTGCAGCCAAGTGGATGACCTAAGGCAATAGCGCCACCATTGATATTTACTTTTGCAGGATCGAAATCTAAAGTCTTAATTACTGCCAGTGCCTGCGATGCGAATGCTTCATTCAATTCCACAAGGTCAATTTGAGACTTGTTCATGCCAGCTTGTTTCAAAACTTTGGGTACGGCTTCAACCGGCCCGATGCCCATTATACGAGGGTGAACTCCGGCACTCACACACGCAACCAACCGGGCGATAGGTTTCAACTTAAGTTCGTTCATCATCTTTTCACTCATAACTATTACGAAAGCCGCTCCATCACTCGTTTGTGATGAATTACCCGCGGTTACTGTGCCCCCCATTGCAAAAGCAGGCTTCAATCTTGCCAATGCTTCCATCGACGTATCAGCACGTACACCTTCATCTGTGTCCACAACAGAATTCCTCGTTTTCTTTTTGCCCTTTTCATCTACATAAATCTCTTCCACCGGCATTGGCAAAATGCCTGATTTAAAGTACCCGTTATTAATAGCGTTGAATGCTTTTTGATGAGAATGCAAACTAAATTCATCCTGCTGCTCTCTCGTAACTTCATATTCTTTGGCAACAGCCTCGGCGGTAAGTCCCATTCCCAAATAATAATCCGGCGTGTCAGATGTCACAGAATATGCCGGCACGGTCTTCCAACCTGAAGTAGGAACCATCGTCATACTTTCTGTGCCGCCGGCAATAATGCAATCCGCCATTCCACTTTTTATTTTGGCTGTTGCAATAGCGATAGTTTCCAATCCGCTTGCACAATAACGGTTCACGGTCATTCCGGGAACCTCTATTCCCAACGCTCTTACACTTATCATTCGCCCAACCTGTAATCCTTGCTCCGCTTCAGGTACCGCGTTGCCCACTATGAGGTCATCCACTCTTTTGCTGTCAAGTTCAGGAACACTCGCAAGGAGTCCTTTTATTACATCAACAGCTAAATCATCGGGCCTGTAAAATCGAAACCCACCTCTTTTTGATTTGGTTACTGCTGTTCTAAATCCTGCTATTATAAATGCTTCCATAAAAATTTATTCTTATTTTATTAATAAAAATGAGCTAAGCAATTTAAGCTTTATCAGTTAAAAAATTTCCTTAAAATACTTTCAATCTTGTCGATCCAACTATATATTATTTATTGGTTAGCTCAAATAATTTGCTACAATAGGCACCCGCCTTCCCACACCAAATGCCTTTGGGGAAATGCGAATTACAGGGCAGAATTGATTCCGCTTATATTCATTGATATTCACTAATCTCAAAATTCTGTCAACCATGACAGGATCATATTGCTGCGCTTTAATTTCATTAGGACCCTTTACTCTTTCAATATATTGATAAAGAATCTTATCAAGAATATCATATGGAGGAAGGCTATCGCTGTCTTTTTGATCAGGTCTCAGCTCGGCAGATGGCTCTTTCGATATAATGTTTACAGGAATAATTTCCTTCCCTGAATTGATAAATTTTGCCAGTTCATAAACCTGCATTTTATAGCAATCACCTAAAACCCCGAGCCCACCCGCCATATCTCCATATAAAGTGCCATAGCCTGTAGCAAGTTCACTCTTGTTGGAAGTGTTTAATAATATATATCCGAATTTGTTGGCCATTGCCATCAATAAATTTCCACGGGTTCTGCTCTGGATATTTTCTTCGGCTATCCCGAAGGGTAAGTCTGCAAAGACAGGCTTTAGCTCATTAATAAATTCCTGGTAGATTTTTTTAATCGGGATAATATCATAAGGATTTCCGAGATTTTTACTCAATTGTTCTGCGTCCTTTACAGAATGGCCACTTGAAAATTCTGACGGCATCAACACGGCCCGTACATTCTCAATACCTAATGCCCTGCATGCAAGTGCAATTGTAACAGCACTGTCAATCCCACCGCTGCTTCCGATAATGGCTTTTGTAAAACCCATTTTTTTAAAGTAATCGCTTATTCCCAAAACGATGGCTTCGTACACCTGGGAAATATTCAGCCCGGGCGTAAAATGCAATGGCTCCGGTTCGTTTGACGTTGTTATTGCCGGCTCTTGTACAGGTTCGTCAAAAGTGCCATCATCGTTTAAGTCTATTTCAAAATTTTCTTCTTTGAATTGTGGTAACTGAACGCAAAGGTTTGCGTTTTTATCAAAGACCAAAGAAGCCCCGTCAAAAACAATCTCTGTCTGGCTACCTACCGCATTACAATATAATAGCGGCAATTTATACTTCAGGACATTGGCTTTAATTATGGCTTTCCTGTCTTCAATATGCGTGTAATCAAAAGGAGACGCAGAAATGTTGATCATTACGTCAGGTTTCTCCTTCATTAAAATATCCATTGGGCAGATCCTGTACAGTGGATTGTCTCCAAGGTTCCAGATATCTTCACAAATAGTAAGTGCAAGTCTTTTCCCTTTAAACTCAATTACATTCCAGCTGAAGGCAGGCTCGAAATACCTGTACTCATCGAAAACATCATAGTTTGGAAGACATGTTTTATGAGCTATGCCCTTTATTTCCTTTTCGTACAGTAGAAAAGCGGCATTAAAAAGATCTTTTCCTTCTCTCACCGGGTTCCTGTGCGGCCCGCCGACTATCACCCCTATATTGTCTGCGTGTTCCTTGATAATGTCAATGCTTTCGTAACATTTATTTATGAAATCATTAAAGTCCATAAAGTCCCGTGCAGGGTATCCACATACAGACATTTCACTAAAAACAATCAGATCTGCTTTTTGATTTTTAGCAAATTTTATTGCGTCAATAATTTTATTGGTGTTACTTTCAAAATTCCCGATGTGATAATTTTGCTGGGAAAGAATAATTTTCATGATGCAAAATTACTTCAATAAATATTTAAAGTTTTTTTGGAAAATGATCAAACGACCTTATAAAAATGTATAAAATTATCTGCTGCGTACTGGTTACCACTATTTTATTCTCATGCAAAAATGGCAAAGATATTCCAGATGTTTCAGGGATAAAAGTGACTTTGGAAAGCAGGCGATTTGAGCAGGATTTTTTTGCGATTGATACCAATAATGTAGCTCCGTCAATACAACAAATTTTAAAAAAATACCCGCACTTTACTCCTGACTTTATTTCAAATATCCTGGGGCTTGATATGGATAGTTTGCTAATTCCCTCCAATTCGCAGGATAAGGCAGTAAGTTTATTTATAAAAGATTACACGCATATTAAAGATTCATCTGACAAGCTTTTCAAAGACTTTAGCAAAGAAAATGATGAAATAAAAAAGGCCCTGCAATTCGTAAAATATTATTTCCCGGAATACAAATTACCTACGTCCGTTATTACTTTCCTTGGGCCTATAAATGCCAACTTTGAAACATCGTTTGGCACCCAGGGCGACATACTTACTTCTGAGGGATTGGGAGTTGATTTACAATTGCACCTCGGTAAAAACTTTTCACTTTATCAAAGCCCGGAAGGGCAGGAACAATACCCCGAATATCTTTCAAATAATTTCGATCCTGATCATATACCGGTTAACTGTATGCGAAATATTGTTGATGATCTGTATCCCGATAGAAGCACCGGCAGAGCGCTGATAGAACAAATGGTTGAAAAAGGAAAACGCTTATACTTGCTTACGAAATTTTTGCCTAACACTCCCGAATACCTTTGTATTGGCTATACTGAAAAACAAATGAAAGACTCTTATACAAACGAGGCGGTGATCTGGGATTTCTTTTTAAACAACGATTTACTCAACAACACGGAACAGAACATTACTAAAAATTACGTGGGAGAAAGCCCGAAGACACAAGAGTTTGGAAATGACTCTCCGGGAAATCTTGGTGCTTTTGCCGGGCTCCAAATCGTAAAAAAGTATATGGAAAAATCTCCTGAAACAAATCTTAAGGAATTGATGAATACAGAAGCGAGAGATGTGTTTGCAAAATCAAAATACAAACCGAGAACCTAATTCAGTTTTAAAGGAACAACCATTTCAAACACAGGAATATTTACAAGAAAGGTTTGCTTATTATGACTGTTCTCCATAAAATAAATTCCACCTGTTTTCCGCACTTTTTAAAAACGTCGTCTGAAAGTATTGATTTTACTGGATT
>JBDTVF010000034.1:0-20351 GCA_040007325.1 Ginsengibacter sp.
CTTTGGAAAAACTTGATTACCCGGTTGTGATGGGATCGGTCTTGTTTTCAGCGGCCATTTTTGTAATGGTGAATATTTTTGCGGATGTGCTTTATGGTATTATTGATCCGAGGGTGAAATTAAATGGTTAGCAAAGAGTAAATAATATCCCACAAAGACACAAGGATCACAAAGCAAAATTCTCAGTGCTAGCGGCTTTGTTGGAATAACAATTTCAAAAAACATCGGAGAGATTGAAATAAATTCTATTTAATCACCACTTCTTTTATTACCTTTTCTCCAAGCGCTTCATTCACCCGCTCTATTATTTTTTCTTTTTGATAAAGTAATTCATTTTTTAAAGGAGCCACTGTCGATGATATAAAAAGGGTAGAATTAATAATTTCGATTTTATCAGTATATCGTGCAATTGTTTTACCCATGATCTTTTCCCATGCGTCTTCCACCTGCATAGCCTGCACACCACCTTTCAATTTACTTTTGCGTAAAAATTCTTTCAATGCGTCACCAATAGTAAACTCAGCCATGAAATAAAGATACTATAAATGCGGTTCGACGTGTTTCCGGAATTTTAGAAATGGCCGTTTATTCCTGAATTCATATATCATTAAACCAAAAACCGGCAGGTATTCCAGCGCTGAGAGCCAGCCACTTTCCTGATAAGGTATTTGACTGTAGGTGAAGTAGGAGAGCAGTATGGTAGCGGACCACAGATAAACAAATTTGTAATCCAGGTAAATGTTCAGGAACACTAACATGGTGACATACCAGGGATGAACGATAGAGGCCATGGCTAAATAAATCGTGAATGAAAAGAGCAGGCATTTTAAAAGAGATGTTTCATCATTTTTCACTTGCCGTGAATAGAGTATAAAAATTGACATCAGCACAATGCATGGAAGCACTACT
This sequence comes from Ginsengibacter sp., assembly GCA_040007325.1. GTDB lineage: Bacteria > Bacteroidota > Bacteroidia > Chitinophagales > Chitinophagaceae > Ginsengibacter. The sequence goes on from JBDTVF010000034.1 coordinate 910, forward strand.
CCAGCAACCCAAATAATATTATTGCCAGTTACCTCGTAACCTATCCATCGAACAACTTTATAGATGCTTCCATTAAACTCGAATGAGTGAAAATATAAGGCAACACTTGTTAAAAGGTGTTCGAAGAAAACAGGATTTAAAAAAGGAATAAAGAGAATGGTCGTGTAAATAATGGTGCCAAAAAAAAATTGTAACCTGTGTTCTTTTTCGAGGTATTTAAAAAAGAAAGGAATACAAATGACCGGAAGCAGTTTGGTTGCAATGGCGAGGCTTATAAACATTGCAGCAAAAACAGGTTTTTTTTCCAGGAGATAGAAGAAAGATGCCGTGCAGAAAAAAATCATTACTGCTTCAAAATGAAGATTACCTGCGAGCTCAATAATTACCAACGGGTTAAGAGCATACCATAATATATTTTTTTCGGACAGTCGCAGTAGTCTTAAAATCTTTATTCCGTAAATGCATGTGCCTAATTCGGCAAGCGTCATTATGAAGTGCAGGATGATCACCGGGCTTTTGATTGACGCCGGGAATAGCCAGGTAGAGAGCGCAAAACAGGCCTGCATAATGGAAGGGTATACACTGAAATAATATTGCGAATTCATGTGGTTGTACAAGAATTGCATGGTACTATTATCTCTTATTGCCTGGTCAATCATTAGCGATGAGGGCAATGCCAGGAAAGGGTTGATACCCATATTCACGAGGTGACCATCCCAGAGAAACCGAAAATAATCATCGCTTAAAACCGGTATTGAGAAAATAAAAATTGCCCGGCAAACCAGCCCGAAATATAAAAGCTGCTTAAGCGAAAAAGCTGAATTTGTCAACAGTAATATGTAGCTGCCAAAACACAGGGCGCTCAGTATAATAAAAGTAACAAACTGGGTTCTTTGAATAAAATACCCGATCATCACCAATGCTGCAAGCATGACAACCATGGCAATGAGTGATCCTATTTTTTTAGCGCTTAACATTCCTGCGGTAATTATTCTGTTTTTTTGAAAGTATTATGCAAACTTATCTTTCGTTATCATTTTGTCCGACTAAACTTTAGAAGATATAGCTGCTAATGGCCTCACCGCCAATCCCTCTCCCGTAGGAGAGGGGCCATGAAAGATAACGGCAATTTACACTTGAGTCAAATGAAATTTTTTAGTGAGGTAACAATGTTTATTTATATAACTTCTGAAATTTTAGGTCAAGGCAACGCTTTTTTAGGGATGCATTTTCAAAAATTGTCGCTGGTTGGTGGGACGCCAACCAGGGCAGCCCGCCGTGGGCTGTCTTGTCCACCGCCCACCTGTAGTTCAGCAAGGCAACAATTTGAAATGCGCCCTTTTTTATAAATATTTAAAAATGGTAGTGATAATTTTGTAGCCAGCCATCACCGTGCCTTTTACTGTACCGCTGATCTTTGAAAAGCCGATTCGCCTGCGGTACCTTACCGGCACTTCTGTGATCTTCATTTTGAGTTTGGCTGCCTTTAGCTGCATCTCTACAGTCCACCCGTAAGTGGTGTCCTGCATATTCATTCGTAAAAGACTTTCAAATTTTATAGCACGAAAGGGGCCAAGGTCTGTATAATGTACTTTATAAAATAATCGCAATAATCGCGTTGCAAGCCAGTTGCCAAAAACCTGCGGAACCGTCATTGAATTTTTTTCGATTTGCCCGAGGGCCCTTGATCCTATCACCAGGTCATAATCTTGTTCTATGATTTTATTCGTAAGCAATGTTGTTTCAGAAGGGTAGTCGGAGTAATCACCATCGATGAAAACGATGATGTCCGGAGCAGGCATCATTTGTTTTGCATAAGCAATTCCCTTAAGGCATGCACGTCCATATCCGGGTGTCGATTCTTCTATAACGGTAGCGCCTGCACGTTTCGCAGCATCCCCCGTGTTGTCTGTGGAGTTATTATTTACAACAACAACCTCTTTAATAAATGAAGGAATTTCGCTAATCACCAGCGGTATTGCCTGTTCCTCGTTGTAAGCAGGAATAATTACAATGATCACCGGAGATGCAGCATCTTTCAAGCAGCAGGTTTTGTCTTGAGTTTATTTGAAAAGGGCGATGAAAGCTGCAGTAATGAATAATAGAATACCATCGTGAAGCCGATGGCGAGCATGGTGTGAAAAGCAACAAGCCCATAGTCATGAAGCGTGATACCGTAAAAAATTGCGGCAACGAAATACAGCGCAATGCAACCTTCCAGTATAGAAATAAGATTGAATGAATTGGTAGAGTAATTATTTTTTAATGATTTGTCTCCGCTGCCGAGGTTGAATTTTGGCGTGCGAATAAATGGCGTTTTCTTTCCCGCATAACCTTCAATTACTGCAATTGCGTGATGGAGCGAAAGGCCCATGGACATTGCCAAAAAAAGCGGAAAAGTTTTTATAAAATACCAAACGCTTTTCCATTTTTTAGTTGAATTAAAAAGGCAGGTAACAAAGTAACTGGCAGATATAGTTATAAAACTAAAAATGAAAACATAACCACTTTTATAAAATATTGCCAATTGAGGCCATTGCTGGCGTATAAATAAAACAGGAACACTCAGCAACGCACACAGTATAATACTTACGAAAACCGCACTGTTCAATAAATGAGCCACAGCCTGCCACTTAACCAGCAGAGGTAATTTACTTTTAAACACATGCTTTAAATGTTTTTTCGCAGTTTCTGCTCCGCCCTTTGTCCAACGATATTGCTGCGACTTCAATGCACTCATTACGGGTGGTAATTCGGCAGGAGACGCTACATCTTCCAGATAGGTAAATTTCCAACCTTTTAATTGCGCACGATAACTAAGATCAAGATCTTCTGTAAGTGTATCTGCTTCCCAATTACCTGCATCAATAATGCATTGCTTTCTCCAGACACCGCCCGTACCATTAAAGTTCATAAAGCAACCGGCTGTGTTACGCCCTACCTGCTCTACCCTGAAGTGTGCATCAAGGCCGAAGGCCTGCAGATCAGTAAGCAGTGAATATTTGCGATTAAGATGTTCCCAGCGGGTTTGCACCATGCCGATATTTTCATTGCTAAAATGTGGTAAAGCCTTTAATAAGAAATCGCGGGGCGGTACAAAGTCTGCGTCAAAAATAGCCATGAATTCGCCGGTGGCATTTGCAAGTCCTTCCTTTAAAGCACCGGCTTTGAAACCTGTCCTAACAGAGCGACGTACCTGTACAATGTCAATTCCATCGTGCTGATACTTTTTTACTTTATCCGCAATTAACGAAGTAGTTTCATCCGTTGAATCATCCAAGACCTGGATTTGTTTTTTACCAGCAGGATATTCCATATTTACCGCTGCATCTATCAACCTTTCTATTACATATTTCTCATTATAAACAGGTAGCTGTATCGTCACAGGAGGCAAATCGCTTTCCTGCATCGCAGGTGAAAGCTGAGACGAATTCTTTTTTGCCCATATATATTTAAAGACAAGATACGCCTGGGAAATACTGTACAGGAACAGGAATAGCAGCCCCAATGTATACATCACCAGGATACCGATCATTAAAATATGTAGTGTTAGGTCTGCCAAGATTATCAATTTTGCCAACCGCAAATTTACAATTTAACTTCTATGCCCTTGTTCCCGATAATTATAGGATCATCGCTCACGCGTCCTTCTGTATCAAGATTTTCAAGATTTAAAACGCCTCGCGGACATACCGCCGAGCATATGCCGCATCCAACGCAGGAAGCACGCACAATATTCTGTCCCCGTTGTGCATACCACTTTACATCAATTCCCATTTCGCAGTAAGTGGAGCAATTACCGCATGAAATGCATTGCCCGCCATTCGTAGTAATGCGAAATTTAGATTTATATTTTTGAAAAATCCCGAGTATGGCAGCCATAGGACAACCAAACCTGCACCAAACCCGTCCGCCGAAAATAGGGTAGAAGCCTGTGCCAATCACCCCTGCAAATATAGACCCGATGAAGAAGCCATACCATTGCGAGAAGGCACCTGAGACGCCTCCGAGAATAGATCCACCAAAGGCAGAATTAACCCAAAGTAGCACCGTGGTTACAGTTACAAAGATCAACACACTGTAAATACTTATCCGCTCAAATTTCCATGCTTTCAAAGACTTGTTGGAAAGTTGCCGGTAGGGGTCGCCCATTGTTTCAGCGAGGCCGCCGCAACCACAAACCCATGAGCAATACCAGCGCTTTCCATATTTATAGGTGAGGATCGGCGTTGCAATAAATGTCATGACTGCTCCCCAGAATATCATAAATATGCCGATGCCGCCATTATGCAGAAAGCTGTATACATCGCCCGGAAAAAGGTAATTGTATTTTAATGGCCAGAAATAGGAAAAATAAAATTCGGGCTGATTCAATTTCTTTAAGAAAGCAGGAATAAGAAAGGCAAAGCCGAGCTGAAAAAATGTTACCGATATAGTTCGTATTACCTGGTATCGGCTATGCCTGTATTTGGCAATAAACCGAATACCCATTATAAGAATCGCGACGGTGTACATGCTGCCATACAGAAACCACTGGTCTGCATTTTCGCCTCTCAGCCATTGGCTAACGGGGTCCATTATCCGAATCATACCAGTTAACACATAAGGAAACCAATACAGCAATACATAAAATCCTGTTAGAAATATTCCCAAAGCAAAAGCGTATACTCCACGCGACGTCATTTTGTCGAACATGATGTTGTTGTTCTTTATGCCGGCTTTCTCCCTAAATAATGGCCATGCATACAAAATACCACCTGCTGATGCCAATACGAAAGTGACAAGAATACTAAAGGTGTTATTGATTAAGCTCCCATTTATGCAAATGACAATAAAGAACAATAGCGCCAGTGTAGCCATAGCCACGGCCAGTTTTTGAATGATGCCACCACCGCGATGCTCGGCGAGAGACAAAGAGATTGAGTCATTCATATGTTTTTTCTTTTAGGGGATGAACATTTTTATTATGTGCATAGAAAGCCTGCCTGATGTTCTTTTCGTGTCGTTCAAAAAACTCAGGATCAAAGTTCGCCTCATGCAGATGATCGATTATATAATTGATGTCACGTTTTTCAGAAAGCCAACGGTCAAACATTTCATGCCGCAAGCGAATGCCAAAAGAGTTCACGCCTTTGCAAATATTTGTCTGGCTGTCCCACGCAAACCGAATCAATATCTCTTTAATTGGATGTCTCCAGAAAAATTGCTTTTCATTTTCCAAAGGCTTAGGGGATACATCTCCATAGGTCTGATATTCTATATCGAAAAATTTTGCTGAGTTGAACCAGGGGCCTGGATTGTAGGCCGTTTTGTTTCCACAAATAGTCTGGGCCAGTGTTTCACCGTGCATGCGGGCAGTGTACCAAACCTGCTCTACCGGTTTCCTGTTGTTGACCGGCTTTATAAATTGTGCGCAATCGCCGATTGCAAATACACCCGGCACAGTCGTCTCAAAAGAAGCATCAATCAACACACCGCGATCTGTTTCGATATCGCTTTCTGATAAAAAATCAACGTTAGGTTCTACGCCCGTTGTAATACCAACGAAGCCACATGGAATTTCCTCACCCGTATTTGTGATTACTGATTTTACTTTTCCATCTTCACCTGCTATTATTTCCTTCAACTCAGTTCCATATTTCATGTTTATGCCGTGTTGCGCAATATGATCACCGATCATTAACGCTTCATCAACCGGTAATACGCCGCTCCAAAAATGTTTTTCTCTCACCAAAAATGTTACATTAATTTTTTTTGAATGCAGCATCTCTGCCAATTCAACACCGATCAATCCACCACCAACGATCACTGCGCTTGTTATTTCTGAAGTTGTTTTTGTAATTGATTCGAGATCTTGTAAACTATATAAGCCTGCCACTCCGTCCGCATCCTGGCCAGGCCAGCCATATTTTTTTGTGCGGCTACCGGTGGCAATTACGAGCACATCATACTTTATTATTTCCCCGTTATCCATCTCAAGAAATTTCGATATCGTATCCACGCGGCTTACGTGGCCTTGTATGAGATCCAGTTTGTTCTTTTCCCAAAACCAATCTTCATAAGGCTTAATATTTTCAAACTTCATGTGGCCCATGTACAGGTACATAAGGGCCGTGCGGGAGAAAAAATATTTTGATTCTGATGAGATAATTGTAATCGGCTCTGCCGATCTTTTTCGGATATTTCTTGCGCAGCTAATACCTGCAACGCCATTTCCTATGATGACAATATTTCTTTTAGGGGCCATACTATTAAAAAAAACGATGAAGGAGCTTCATCGTTTTGTAATATAGGTCAAATTACTTTTGTTCGTTCAGATCCCAATTGTAATCGAGATAATCTATATCCGCATTCCTTTTGATCTTTACCGGGGCGTATTTGTTCAGAAAATCAATCTTGCCACCAGTTTTCGTAAAATCTTTTCCGTACCAGCTAAAGATCTTTGAAATCTGCACCTTATCGGGAGTAATTATATTCTTGGATTTGTCTGCAAGAAAAGCACGTGCCTGGTCATCGAGTTGCTTATCGAGCTTATCAGCTTCATATGCTTCATTGCGAAGCTTTGGGCAACTCATAGATGCACAATTTAAAGCGAAGTGCATACGTGGCTCGGTGAATTTTTTCCTGAGCGTTTTATGCTCAATATCATTTAAAGAAAATTTGTCATTGCCTATTTTAAAGAAATTTTTATCCCATGGGGTATTTACAAATATCACCTGTATATCGGGGCCTATTTTTTTAATACCTGAAACAGGGTAATGCATTGTTATGAGCTTTACAGTAAAAGCATTATATGCGTTGAACCAATAAGCTAATTGTTCGTTTTTACTCCACGAATCCTGCGGTGGATTGTTAGTAAGTGTTGCGAGGTATGTATCTAATTCTTTAATGTCTTTTATAAAGCCTTTATAATTTACAAGGCCGTTGTCGTTTACATATTTTTTAAGCAGTTTCGTCCACGCTTCATGATTTGGCGGATTGCCCGCTCCACCGGTTTTCTTAGCTGAGGCTACGTTTATAGAAAAAGAGACCAGCAGGATGGTTAAAAGAGATAATAATTTTTTCATTTTTTGAATAGTTTGTGTTTATTGATATACGGTGAAAGGGAGCGAGAAGTTTACGGGAAACGTTAAAAAACACCTGTAGAACGCTTTTAAATCAACTGTATTATCTGTACCTCATCATTGTAGGCATCAAGCGCTGACTCAAGCCTGTCGCGGTGTGTATCGGTTATAAACACCTGCCCGTTATTTTGACTGCATACATATTCCAGCAGGTTTTTCATTCTTAATTCATCCAGCTTTTCAAATACATCATCCAATAACAAGAGGGGGGGCACTTTGTTTACTGAAAGTAATATTTCAAATTCTGCCAATTTGCAGGCAAACAAGAGGCTCTTGCGCTGGCCTTGCGACGCGGTAGTTTTAAACACATTTTCATCCAGAAAAAAATTTATATCATCCTTATGTATGCCCGCATTTGTTCGTTGGGTAATAATATCTTTTTGACGATAGCCGACCAACAATTTTTGAAAATCGATATTCACTAACTGGCTGCTGTATACGAGTGAGACCTTTTCATCATTAGCTGATATCTGGCAATAAAATTTTTGTATGAGCGGAATGAGTTGTTTGGTAAACTTTTGCCGGGTTTTAAAAATATAATTTCCCGGCCCGATTAACTGGGCATCGATCGCTTCCAGCAATGGCGTGTTAAATGAACTTTGTGAAGATTCATTCTTTAAAAAACTATTTCGTTGCTGAATGACTTTGTTGTAGGTTATAAGTTCCCGAAGGTATTCCTGGTCTACCTGGCTTATTAATGTGTCAAGATATTTTCTTCTTTCTTCGCTTCCACCGGTTATCATGCCAATGTCATCGGGCGCAATCATTACACAAGGAAACTTCCCGATGTGGTGTGAAAATTTTTCATAAGCAATGTCGTCAAGAAAAAATTCTTTTTTTAGAGAAGCACGATAAATGCAAACGATCTTATTTCCTTTTTCTATTAATTTATTGTTGTCCAACTCACCTTCCAGTCGAAATCCCTCAGCACCGAAAAAAACATTTGATACATCAGATTTGGAAAAATAACTTTTGGTAAAACATAAGTAGTTGATGGCGTCGAGTAAATTGGTTTTACCCTTTCCGTTGAGGCCGCAAATACCTACAATCCGGTGCGTGAAGTCAAAAGCCCGCGACTGGTAGTTCTTATATCCCGTCAATACAATCTTAGTAAAGGCCATAGTGTTTTGCAAGTTACGAAGTATGCACTTTCGTATTAATGGAGCTGCGGCAGCCATCCTAATAATAACTTCAGGATAACAATCTCCTGTGATAATTTATTTGCCCAAGATGATAATTTAAATGCCCATACAAATGCATGATCGTGCGATGCGCAGATGCGGTAGTATTATTTATTTCAATAGGAAAATTCTTTTCAAGATCTTCTACAGAAAAATTGTTCATGGCGTTTTTTATCATCATGATCACTTCCCGTACATCGCTTATTAATTTTTCACGCGGTACATTTTTATCTGAAAATTCTTTGTCTCTTTCTCTTACATATCCTGAATTGAGAATGCCTTTACCCAGGAAATGGTTCAGGTTACCGATGAGATGAAGCGTAAGGTTACCCGCGCTATTACTAATGCCGGGTTCGATCTTCCATAATGTAGCTTCATCATCATAAGATTGTATTTCTTTTATAAGCCTGTTAAGGTCTCTTTCAAATAGTGCTGATATATCTCCGAGCATAAATAATTTTTTAATCATGCAAAATTAATCAATGATTTAAAGCCTGTCCATGACTAATTAATATTTGATGTGCTGCAGAGATTTAATCGGTTAGAAAATTTCCCTTCATAGCGAATACATTTGCGTCGCTAAAGATGTCACCCCTACGGGGTTAGAAATAATGAATTGTTTTTCATGCTATAATAATATCAACCCTTCGGGTTTTAATTTCGATGCTTTGATGCTTTCATAAAGATTATTAATGTCCATTTTATTTAAGAACGAAATCAGCCCAAAAAGCCTCTTCGTGTCATGCAAATGAGAGGATTTAATTTCATCAAAATAAAAAAGTAATGTGATACTAATGTAGTTGAAAAAATGAATCTTTCCCCGGCACATCCGGATATTAGTTTGCCTTTCCACTATGATTTCATTAACACAATCATCATTATATTTGCGCCCTATGACAGCAGAACAATTAAAGGATTTGAGGGACCGTATTTTGGTCTTGAGGAGGTTTCTTTGACGTCGCTAACCGACAACAAAAGATAGATAACGACAAACAACTTTCGCTTTCGCCCGGGTTCTGGAACGATAACAAGCGGGCAACATCCATTTTGAAGGAAATAAAATTGAATGAGTATTGGATAAATCTCTTCAATAACGTACAATCCAAAGTTGATGACTTTGCCGTGCTTTTTGAATTTTGGAAAGAAGGAGAGGCGAGTGAGGAAGAAGTGAAGGAGGCGTACAAAGCTGCGGAAGATGCCATCGAGGAAACAGAATTTAAAAGTACACTCAACAAGCCAGAGGATGAAATGCCATCGATCCTGCAAATAAACAGTGGTGCAGGTGGAACCGAAAGCCAGGACTGGGCAGAAATGCTTTTGCGCATGTACAGGATGTATGGTGAAAAGCAGGGCTGGAGCGTTACTGAACTCGACTACCAGGCCGGCGACGGTGCAGGAATTAAAAGCGCGACTTTACAATTTGACGGACCTTTTGCATTCGGTTTTTTAAAAGCCGAGAGCGGCGTGCACCGGCTTGTGCGCATTTCACCTTTCGATAGCAATGCCCGCCGCCATACCAGTTTTGCAAGTGTGTATGTTTACCCGCTGATAGATGATACTATTGAGATAAAAGTAAATCCTGCCGATGTAGAGTGGGCCTTTTTCAGAAGTGGGGGCAGCGGCGGACAAAACGTAAACAAAGTGGAAACGGCGGTACGCCTTACGCACAAACCATCAGGCTTTATCGTGGAGTGCCAGCAAGCCCGTACACAAGGCGAGAACAGGGAGAAGGCGATGACCATGCTCAAGAGCAGGCTGTATGAAGAGGAAATGCGTAAACGCCAGGAAACGCTAAATGCTTCCAATGCGACGAAGAAAAAGATAGAATGGGGAAGCCAGATAAGAAGTTACGTTTTTCATCCCTATAAAATGATAAAAGATCACCGGACAGATTATGAAGTTGGAAATGTGGGGCCGGTAATGGACGGAGAACTTGATGGATTTATCAAGGCGTATTTAATGATGGAGGCTGATACGCCAAATGTGAGCGGGTAATATAAGGATTTGAACTTTTCAATAAAATCACTATTTTGGTTGTTGCTAAGTAATTGTGAGCTGTTACTTATCTAAAACATATTTCTCCGAAGAAATAAATCATAATAAAATTGCCTGCTGAGGGCAAAAAATTATTGAATGATTTGAAACCAATGCGATAAAATTTTTATTGCATCAAAATAAACTTGCTTACGAGACGGGCTACCAGATGAATAAATTCCCCCCGGGTCAACCTGGTTCCTTACATTCATAAATCATTACTTTTGGACAATCCGCAACACTAAAAGATTGTTTAGAGTAACAACTTAAATTGTAAAATAGTTATGCCTTCAATTCTTATTATAGATGATGAAAAAAGCATCAGGAAAACTTTGAACGAAATCCTCAGCTTTGAAGGATATAAAATTGATGAAGCCAGTGATGGAGAAGAAGGGTTGAAAAAATTTAAAGAAAAAAACTATGATATCGTTTTGTGCGATATTAAAATGCCCAAGCTCGACGGCATCGAATTCTTGGAAAAGGCAAAGGAAATAAATGATGAAACGCCTATCATCATCATAAGCGGCCATGGTAATATTGAAACGGCGGTGGAGGCAGTGAAAAAAGGTGCCTACGATTATATCTCCAAGCCACCGGATCTTAATCGCATGCTGATAACGCTTCGCAATGCCATGGAAAAAACCAGTCTTGTTGCCGAAACTAAAGTGCTGAAGAGACGTGTGAGCAAGGTGCAGGATATTGTCGGCGAATCACAACCCATAAAAATTATAAAAGATACTATTGAGAAGATAGCACCAACAGAGGCACGTATTCTCATCACAGGCGAAAATGGAGTGGGAAAAGAATTGGTCGCCAGGTGGATCCATGAAAAAAGCAGCAGGGTAAAAGGCCCTATGGTTGAGGTAAACTGTGCTGCTATTCCGGGAGAACTCATAGAAAGTGAGCTTTTCGGCCACGAAAAAGGAAGCTTCACTTCTGCAGTGAAGCAACGCATCGGCAAGTTTGAACAGGCCAACGGAGGCACGTTATTTCTGGATGAGATAGGGGACATGAGCGGTAACGCACAGGCGAAAGTGCTGCGTGCATTGCAGGAAGGCAAGATAACAAGAGTGGGAGCAGATAAAGATATTAACGTGGATGTGCGTGTAATCGCGGCTACGAATAAAGATCTTTTAAAAGAAGTAGAAAACAAAAATTTTCGTCTTGATCTCTACCATAGGCTTGGTGTAATTATCGTGCATGTGCCTTCCCTAAATGATCGCGTAGGTGATATTCCTTTGCTTGTTGATCGCTTTTTGGAAGATATCGGCAATGAATACGGGCAACCAAAAAAAATTATGGAAAAAGAAGCGCTGGAAATGTTGCAGCAACATACCTGGACGGGTAATGTCCGCGAGTTAAGAAATGTGGTTGAAAGACTTATCATTCTATCAGGAAAAATTATCACCACTGAGGATGTAGAAAAATATGTGTTGCCAAAGTAGATAAAGCAATTTTTGCACGAATCATATATCCCGAAATTTTATGCAAAACATTTATTGTATCAGTGGTTTTGGAGCAGATGAAAGAGTGTTTGCTAAACTGGATTTTGGTAATCATAATGTCAATTTCATCCCGTGGCTGCTTCCCGAAAAAAAGGAGAAGATCGGAGATTATGCAAGACGCATGTCACAGAAGATTCACCACGATAACCCGGTATTGATTGGGTTATCATTTGGCGGTATGATGTGCATCGAGGTAGCAAAGTTCATCCATACTCAGAAGGTGATTTTGATTTCCAGCATTAAATCTTTGCACGAAGTTCCACTGTGGATGAAACTTGCGGGAAAAGCACAACTCAATAAAATTTTTCCGCTTCGCTCGTTCCGGTTTTTTGAACCTATTCAAAATTATAACCTGGGCATTGAGAACGAAAATGAACTCCAGCTCGTTAGGGAATACAGGAAGAGTATCGGGCAGCAATACACTAACTGGGCCGCCAATGAGGTTCTTAACTGGAAGAACAACTGGCAACCGGAAAATCTTTTTCATATTCATGGATCGAAGGACCACATGTTCCCCATAAGAAATATTAAGACAAAGTATGTAGTTAAAGGTGGCGGCCATTTCATGATTATGAACCGCGCCGAAAAAGTAAACGAATTGCTTGGCCCTATTTTACCATTATAAAAAGTTGGTCCTTTAGTTGATCAAAAACTCTTTCGCTATTCTTTCCTTTACGATTTTACTGATTGAAAATTGATTGTTAAACTAATGGTAACTATTTTCAAGTGGTTTTTCAGGTAGAAATTTAATATGGTACTTTTGTCCGCATTACAAAAATTTGACTCATGAGTATAGGTTTACTTCTTTTTATAATTGCGTTCATTCTCTGGCACATCGGTTTGTATGGCATGTTTAGAAAGGCCGGTATAGAGCCATGGAAGGCTTTAATTCCATTGTACAATACCTGGTGCATGGTAGAGAAAATGCAACTAAAAAGAATCTGGTTTTTCCTCCAGCTTATACCAGTTGCCGGTCAATTCATTACAATCTGGATATGCATAAAATTTGTCGAGCACTTTGGGCGCTTCGGTTTATTGCATCATGCGGCTACCGTTTTTGTTCCTTTTATTTATTTTCCTTATCTCGGTTTTTCTGATAGTGAAAGATATGCCGGTATACCTGTGGTAAAAAACTATAAAAAAGGTGCTATACGTGAATGGATAGACGCGGCTGCTTTCGCCATTGTTGCTGCGACATTAATCAGAACGTTTGTTTTTGAAGCTTACACCATTCCTACGCCATCAATGGAAAAGACATTGCTGGTAAATGATTTCCTTTTTGTGAGTAAATTCAGTTATGGTCCGCGGATACCCAATACGCCCATTGCAATGCCTTTTGTACATCATACGATACCGGGTTTAAACACAAAATCATACGTCGAATGGATTCATATTCCCTACACCCGCTGGTTTGCCCGGCCGATAAAGCGAAATGATGTAGTGGTTTTTAATTTCCCCGTAAATGATACCCTGATAAATGATGAGATCAATTTTGGTTCCCGGGTAACCTATTACCAGGAGATTCAACGAAGGATGATCTATGAACACATATCTGAAGATGAAGCCCGCAACCGGGTGCGTGATCAATATGGCGACATGATCATAACAAGGCCTGTAGATAAAAGAGAGAATTTTATTAAAAGATGTACAGCTATTGCCGGTGATACGCTTCAAATAAAGAACCGCGTAATCTATATCAATGGTATTGCGCAACCATTTCCCCCGGAGCATGAATTTAAATATACCGTTGCCACTTCCGGGCCGCTCGACCCGGATCAGTTGAACAGCATGGGTATACAGGATAACTATGATGATATGAATAAAAACCAGGTAACGCAGGTATCTAACACGCAGTACGAGATCAGCCTGACAGATGGTGAAGTTGCGTCACTTAAAATGTTGCCGGCGGTGAAGAGTATTGAACCGGTTGTACATTCCGGCGATGAAAGTATTTTCCTATTTCCATACGTAGCTGCCAACAACTGGAGCGAAGATAATTACGGGCCCATGTGGATTCCTAAAAAAGGTGCAACCATCCAACTTACACCGGATAACATACTTCGGTATAAGCGGTGCATACTGGTGTATGAAGCAAATAAATTTGAAGAAAAGAACGGTCAATATATCATTAATGATAAACCTGCCACGACTTATACTTTTAAAATGAACTATTATTGGCTTATGGGTGACAACCGCCACAATTCTCTTGATAGCCGTTTCTGGGGATTCGTTCCCGAAGATCACGTGGTCGGTAAAGCCTCTCTTATCTGGTTTAGTTATGACAGCGGACCCCGCTGGAGCAGGATATTTAAGGCTATTAAGTAGTTGCTTTAATGAATCCTGTCGCCCCTTATTTCAAGATTCGTCATTATGCCTGACTCGTATTGCAGCCATTCTTTCCATCTTTTTCTTAATGTGTCCTTTTCGATATAGGTTTCAGCGAGTGTAATGAAGAGCGTGTAGTGACCCGCCTCGCTTTCCATAAACCTCCTGTAAAAATTTCGCATGTACGGGTCCATTAGCCCTTCGCTTAACCGCTTAAAGCGCTCACAACTTCTTGCCTCTATCAAGGCCATCGTAAGCAATTGGTCGAGCAATCGTTCCTGCGGGCTTCCTCCCTTTTTTTGAAAAGCCAGTAACTTGTTTACATAGTCATCTTTTCGCTGCTTCCCCAATTGCAGGTTTCGTTTCCTGAGCTCTGCCAATACCTGCCGGAAGTGGCCCCATTCCTCGGTTACGATTGGTGACAATTCGTTTACGAGATCTTCCCTATCGTTATATTTTTGAATTAATGAGATACAACTGTTGGCTGCCTTTTGCTCACACCATGCATGATCTGTGAGAATTTCTTCCAGCGACACGGATGCAAGATCGACCCACCGGGGATCAGTAACGAGCTGTAATCCTAAAATATTTTTCGTATCCTGTGATAAGGTTTCCATGACTCAAATTTAAGGAAACAAGCCTGCAACATTTCGTCATTTCGCCAAACAATTCCTGTATAATGTTAACCATAACCTGAATGTTTTTGACGTCGTTGCTTAGCTTCGCGTATATGAACGATGATGATTTTCTTTTGAAGAGATTAAGAGAAAGACAAAAATCAGATGCCTTTCGAAGACTTACTATTCACCAGGATAAGGTTGATTTTTGCAGTAACGATTATTTGGGTATCTCAAAAAATCATTTAATAAATACGGCAAACAATGATCTCAGCCAAGGCAGCACAGGTTCCAGGCTGCTTTCAGGAAACTACGAGTTGATTGAAGAGACTGAGAAATTTATTACTCATTTCCATGATGCAGCAGCAGGATTAATTTTTAATTCCGGTTATGATGCTAATATCGGCCTGCTGTCGTCGGTGCCTCAAAAAGATGATGTCATCATTTATGATCATTTGAGCCATGCTTCGATACGCGACGGGATAAGGCTATCTTTTGCCCAATCATTTTCTTTTAAACATAGTGACATTACAGACCTGGAAAAAAAACTTTCAACGGCTGAGGCTAAGGGCAATCTATTTGTGGTGACCGAATCTGTTTTTTCCATGGACGGAGATATTGGTCCATTGAAAGCTATCGCAAGTCTTTGTGAAAAATACAATGCTGCACTAATCGTAGATGAAGCTCATGCAACAGGGGTGATTGGCGAAAAAGGGGAGGGCGAAGTGCAACGTCAAAATCTGCAGGCAAAGTGTTTCGCACGGATACATACATTTGGCAAAGCATGCGGATGCCATGGTGCCATTGTTCTTGGCTCAGATAACCTTAGAAATTATCTTATTAATTTTTCGCGGGCTTTTATTTATACCACCGCTTTACCACCGTCAGCGATACACGCAATTTCCAATTCCTATAAGTTATTTCCGGGTATGCTTGAAGAAAGAGCGCATTTGCAAAAACTCGTAGAGCTTTTTAACGCTAGTAATCATAGGCATGAAAAGATAAAAAGTGAAACACCCATTCAAGTGATCATAGTGCCCGGTAATGCAGCAGCAAAAGCACTTGCAGAACAATTGCAGCATGCCGGTTTCGAAGTACGCGCCATTCTTTATCCTACTGTTCCGAAGGGCGCTGAAAGGTTACGAATTGTGCTTCATTCATTCAATACCCTGGAAGACACCCAGCGCCTGATGGCATTGTTACAATAAGGTAATATGAACCCGGGAGCATTTGGCTCTCTCATTCTTTTTAGTATTTTACATCCTCAACCATTATCATGAAGATAATTCCATTATTCATTTTTGGTTTAGTGACCATTGCGTTAGTTGTACTATTAAATTCCACTATAGTTCTTCCGGCACCTTTAGGAAAGCTGTTGGCTCCACAAAGTGGTGTTTGGCAAAATGCCGAAGCCGTTGATGCGTACCGTTCGGAAGCCCTTTCGTTTCCGCAATTGAGCGGTAAAGTGAATGTGTATTTTGATGACAGAATGGTTCCCCACGTTTTTGCCCAGGAAGAGAACGACGCATATTTTGTACAAGGCTACCTGCATGCTAAATTTCGTCTTTGGCAAATGGAGTTTCAGACGCATGCTGCGGCAGGGAGGTTGAGTGAACTTGTTGGAAATAAAGCAATAGAATATGATCGTGATAAGCGCAGGCTTGGAATGGTTTTCGCCGCGGAAAATTCTTTGAAAGAAGTAGAAAAAGATCCTGCGACATTAGCTGAATGCAATAGTTATACTGCAGGTGTGAATGCCTATATAGAATCTCTAACTGAAAGTACTTTACCACTCGAATATAAATTGCTCGGTTATCAACCCGAGAAATGGAGTAACCTGAAAACAGCATTGTTCCTAAAGTTTATGAGTCTCGATTTAGCAGGCAGCGAAGATGACTTTGAATATACAAATGCAAAGTCTGCTTTTTCATCTGCTGATTTTGATAAGATCTACCCGATAGTAATGGATTCGCTTGATCCTATATTGCCGAAGGGAACTATATTTCCAAGCCCCGGCATAGAATTGAAAATTCCTGCGACTGCAGATTCATTGTATTTTGACAGCAAAGATTCCAATAACATCAAGGAACAAAAGCCAGACCCTGATAATGGAAGTAACAACTGGGCTGTTGCCGGAACAAAAACAAAAAGCGGTTATCCTATCTTATGCAATGATCCGCACCTTGGTTTAAACCTGCCGTCCTTATGGTACGAAATGCAAATATCAACACCAACTTTTAATGTATATGGTGTGTCATTTCCGGGAGCACCGGCCGTTATAATCGGGTTCAATGATAACTGTGCCTTTGGGTTTACCAATGCGGAGAGAGACGTAAGAGATTATTATGAAATAAAATTCCGGGATGATACAAGAAAGGAATACTGGTTTAATAATAAATGGCAGCCAACAACTTTCAGAACCGAGCATATAAGGGTGAAGGGGGGCGAACCTGATTTTATTGATTCAGTTGCGTATACGCTTATCGGCCCTGTGATGTATGATAAATCATTTAGTGGCGGAAGAAATACAAACAATAAGTATTATGCGGTAAGATGGAAGGCGCACGACCCAAGCAATGAGCTTAAAATGTTTACCCTTCTTGATAAAGCAAAAAATTACGAGGATTATGCTGAAGCAATAAAGTACCTCCATACGCCGGGACAGAATTGCCTGTTTGCTTCCAAAGCAGGCGATATTGCGATCTGGGACCAGGGCGAGTTTCCGGCGAAATGGAAACGGCAGGGCGATTTTGTAATGCCGGGTACGGATAGCAGTTATTTTTGGCAAGGCATGATACCGCAGGAGGAAAATCCACACATGATCAATCCTGAAAGAGGCTTTGTGAGCAGTGCTAATCAAATGCCGGCAGACACTTCTTATCCCTACTATTTAGGTGGTAGTTATCCGCCATATCGTGGGTGGGAAATCAATAAGCGTTTGAATGAGATGTACAACATAACTCCACAGGACATGATGAAGCTGCAAACAGATAATTATGATGTGTTTGCGGGCATGGCCTTACCAGTGTTAATTAAAAATATTGATGTAGCAAAACTTGATGGTGAAGAAAGAAAATATTTTGAATTGCTGAAAGGGTGGAATTTGCAAAACGACATCCAATCTAAAGGTCCAACGATTTTTGTACTGGCATGGGACAGTCTCGAAAACCGTGTGTGGAGAGATGAATTTTTGAAATCGCCTAATTCGCTTGCGATGCCCCACGAAAGCACTTTACTTGATGACATCCTGAAAGACTCTTCATTTAAATTTATTGATGATGTTAATACACCACAGGTAGAAACCCTGGGTGACATTGCAACATCAGCATTTAAAAATGCCGTGATGGGGATAAAAAATATCGATGCCGAAGGAGGCCTTGAATGGGGAACATACAAGAATACGCATGTGGAACACCTTGGCAGGATAGATGCTTTCAGCCGGTTGCATCTGCCGATAGGGGGCGGTACGCATAGTATTAATGCCACAAAAAATCAACATGGCCCAAGCTGGCGAATGATCGTGAGCCTTACTCCTGAAACGCAGGCGTGGGGCGTATTTCCGGGCGGTGAAAGTGGCAACCCGGGCAGTCCGTATTATGATGATTTTGTAGATACCTGGGTAAAAGGAGATTACAATATTCTTTGGGTAATGAAGGCCAATGAAGCAAAAGACAAACGCATAAAGCACGAAATGCATTTTTCCAAAGGGTAATATTTAATTATAAAAAAAAATATCTTCTATAAAATTTTATTGACTTTATCATTATGAAGTTCCTTATCGTCATATTACTTATTATACTTTTGAGTTTTTGTGCCTGCCTGTATTTTCCATGGTGGAGCATTGCCATAGTTGCATTTTTGGTAAGCGCCATTATCCGTCAAACGGCATTGGTTTCATTCTTCTCAGGATTCACCGCGTTGTTTTTACTCTGGGGGGTTATGAGCTTTTGGATCAGCAATAGTAATGATGATATACTTGCGCACCGCGTCTCTTTACTAATCTTTCAAAGCGATAATACTTTTTTACTTATCCTTGTTACTGCATTAATCGGTGCTTTGGTTGCAGGGTTTGCTTCTCTCACAGCGAGCTTCATTCGCCCTTATTTTATTACTGAAGAATAGATTGATTAGCTCATCGCAAACAACCACAACAAAATTCCGTTGTTTACGAGACTGAATTGGTTCCTGGTAAATGGCGCGAACGCATCATATATTAACCCGGCAACCAGGTATGTAGAAGTATTTGCCGGCATTGAAAAGATTTTCAAACTATTGCGATTCGATGTAGTGGCGAGTTTCCAAAACGGCCTGCGGTCTGTGTATACTTATCGTATTGGCTTTGATGGACTGTTAGGCGCCTTTATGAATGCACGGCGTTTTTCTTCACGCAGAAAAGTTATTAATGACCGGTAACTTAAAATTTTTCTTATAAATACTACTTCTTTTTGACAACAATTTTTTCGGTGTATTCATCAATCACCGTTCCGAAAAATTTCCTTGTTTCTGAAAATTTATCTGCCGGAATACAATTCTGATTCAACGTGAGCTGTGCAATAGTAGTGACGGTGTTTGCCTTTTCATCGTAAGTATAGTTAGATTTGAATGAACCATATTCAAATTTATTATCTCTTGCTTTTGGCAGGTTTTCTACCGTGT
>JBDTVF010000035.1:0-20308 GCA_040007325.1 Ginsengibacter sp.
AGGCGATTTAAAATAATTTCAGAAAGCAGCCAAACGCTATAAATAATAATAGATACCAAATTCATAAGTGATCAATCCTCTTTTAGTTCGTTTAAAAATGCAACTGACTTTGCCAATCTCTTAGCCGGATATTTTTTTAAAAAGAAGATAAGAATGACTGCAATGATAATGCTTCCCCCCGTAAGATAAATCAGCCACCTCATGTTAAAAAAGCTGTACAGATCAATATGTGCAAAAGCTTTTGCCACTACGATAAGGAACGGTGCGGTAAACAATGGAATTATAACATACAGGCTGTATATGTCAAGTATGTCAAGCTTTTGAAGGCGAATCAATTTTTGCTGTGATTCAAAAACAGTTGCTTCCGGATTCAATGTATATACCAATACCAACCGGTAAATTGCAATGATTAAACCAAACATGGTTGTCAACAGTAAGATCAATGCAGGAATAAAAAATTTAAGCTGTATATAATTATCAATTATAAAACGCCACAGGAACATTGAAAAAAATATTCCCGCAATTATTCCAACTATAGCCGTGAATTTAACTTCATACAATCCTGATCTTACTTTGCGAATGGCAATATTTTTTACAAGACTTCTATTAATTTTTATATGCTGCTTCAGGCCCGCATCTGCGTTATTCCATATTCCTGCTAATTCTTCAAATTTCATTGTGCTATAATTTTACGGTTTCAAAAAAAGTTTTCATTTTACTATGTATCCTGTTTTTTCGTGTCGATACATTTGTTTCCGACATTCCCATTACTGATGAGATTTCCTTTTGACTACATCCTTCCATGTAAAGGATCATAATCGCTTTATCAACAGGTTTGAGCTGCCCAACAAATTGATACAAGTATTCCAGTCTTTCATCTGTTACATTTTCATCGACATACAATATTCCAGGGTGCTGTTGAAAATCTTCCATTACGCGCTGCTTTGTCCTGGACTTGCGCAGAAATGAAATGGAAACATTAAGAGCGATTCTATAAGTCCATGTGGAAATGGCATACTCGTCATTATATTTCGGAAATGACTTCCATAATTGTACAATAATGTCCTGCACAAGATCTTTGCGATCTTCTTCGTTGGCGCAGTACATCCGCGCTATTTTAAATACCAGGTTCTTACAGCGCCCGAGATATTCAATAAACAATTCTTCCTGTAATTTTGCTTCCTTCAATTTGCCTGCTTTATTGTTGTTTCATGTAATTATTCGCGCCGCCTTCCAAAAGGTCACAACTTTTTTTTATTTTTTTTTAAAGTGCTTTCAAAATGCATTAGCCTGCCGGAACTAAATTTATCATTCCATAAAACATCGCTACATTAGAGCAGTAAAACGATTGCTATGAGCTACTACAAGTGTCTTTGTTTCATTATATTTTTTGTCATTCAAACAGCATTAGTATTTGGTCAAAATTCTCCCAGCTATATTTTAGATTCGGCTTCAGGAAAATTGATAGCAGATATACGAGCCCACGAAAAGGAGCACGCATATCTTGTCACCGACAAAGCGATATACATGCCCGGTGAAAATATATGGATTAAGACATTCCTCTTAAATTCTATCTCGCAAAAGATCAGTTCACGCAGCAAATATCTTTTTGTTGACATGGTAAATGAAAAAGACAGCGTGATAAAGATAATAATATTGGATGCTGCTAATAAGCAACTCAACTCACGCATAGTGATACCCGGTGCGTTACCTGCCGGAAATTACTGGCTGAGGGCTTATACAAAACCGATGGCAGCAGGCGAGACAGCAAGCATTGCGGTGAAGCCAATTTTCATTGCCGGAAAAGATGCTGTTGACAATCGCGTTCAAAAAAAGAAACAGCGTGTAGCGGATACTATACCTGCGATAAGTTTTTATCCGGAAGGCGGATCAATGATGACTGGAGCCAACTCAACAGTTGGTGTAACGGCTTTGTATAATGGAAATCCTTTAGCGATCAAAGGTCAAATAAAAGATAATCATGAGGCAATTGCATCACGCTTTACCACCAATGAACAAGGCCTTGCAAAATTTGACATTGAGCCCAATGGCAAAAGAAAATATGAAGCCGTAGTTGACTGGAACGGTCGTGAAATAAATTATCCTCTGCCGCCTTTTAATTTTTTCGGAGGGCAAATAGCAGTTACAACACAACCAGATTCTTACAAACTGAGGATTCTTTTGGAAGATTCCATTTTCAAGCCAGGAATCCAAACATACCTCATCGGTGTTTCAAAAGATAGCCTAGTATTTGCAAGTATCGGAAGAGGATTGTACGAAGTAAATATTGATCAAAAAAAATTACCGGAAGGAATCACAACTTTCTATCTGCTGGATAATAACTTAAAGTTTTTAAGCGAAAGAAGTATTTATTCCAGGGATAATAAGCTGCACGTTGTTGCCAAAACTGACAAGCAGGTGTACCCAAAAGAAGGACAAGTGACGTTAAGTGTATCTATTACTGATTCGAGCCAACATGCACTTACATCTCTTATTGCAATTGCTGTTTCAGATTCGATACTTGACAACCCGAAAAGCCTTTGTCCGCCGGCAGTTTTGCCATTACAAGGTGAGGACATTAATAATTTTTTCCTCGCACATAACGACTGCCAAAGCGATGCCGACCTCGATATGTTAATGTTGTTAAAAAACAATACTTATGCGACGATTAAAAACCCATTAACCATGCCTGCTACTAATGTTGGCACCGATAGCCTGTTATATATTAAAGGCACGATATCGAACGACAAAAGCGAGCCTGTCTCTAACCAGGTTTTGACACTGCTTTCCAATTCTGACAAGACAATGATGTACATAGACACTACTGATAGTGACGGTCAGTTTATTTTCCCGGTTGATAATTATAAAGACAGCACACAATTTGCCATACAGGTTACCAGCGGCAGGGGCAATTCAAAGGATGTCAACGTTATAATCGATGACATGAACTATCCGCATTTTTCAACACCGCTTTCTCTGAGACAGCCACTGCAGATACAAAATAGCTCCATCGCAAAGTATATGTCGTCAAAATATGATGTTGCCCATGACGATAGGCAATCTTTACCACCGGTAAATATTAAAGTTCAGAAAAAGCCCGTTGATTATGATGTATCAAAAAGAGTTAACAGTAATTCAGTTGTAGTGGCTGGTAGTGATATTGGGGAAAATACCGGTGTCGGAAATGCTATTTTAAATGTCGGTGGCATGCACCTGCTTAACGGCATGTTGGTTGTAAACGGCCTTACCTCGTTGAACGCACCTGACAAATTCTCTGAACCACTGTTGCTGGTAGATGGTGTGCAGGTTGGCTTATCCGGAGAATCACAAATAGGTCAAAGCAGCCCGGTCATGAGCTATTTAAACAGCCTCAATTCAAAAGACATAGATTTTATTGAAATATTAAAGGGCCCCGACGGAGCAAATTATGGACTTCGTGGAGGCAACGGCGTTATTCTCATTAATTTGCGCTCTACGCGGCGCGATTTGAAAATTGATGACAACAAATCGAAAATGTTCTATGCAAAAGGAATTTCGGCGCCGGCCATGTTTCCGATATCGGTGAATCACCAAAAAGATGATAAAGCGTCTTTGCCCGATCGCCGGTCAACTTTATTTTGGAATGGAAGTTTTCTTAGTGATAATAAGGCAACGATTACTTTCAATACAAGCGATGTACCTGCTACGTACAAGGTAACGATCACCGGGATTACTATTCATGGAGATATTATTTATAAGACGCTGAGCTTTCAAACTAAATAATAAGCACTCAACGATTCACTGTAAAATTTACAAAACCAGGCGCAGCTATTTTATTAAGATTATTACTCGTCATAACTGCGCCTGGTATTTTGCAACAAGAGACCTTTACAAATCATGAAGCTCTACATTGCCGGCATTGGCGCGATCTCTCTTACTTCGATATTACCTTCGTTCGCAATATGCGGACAATCTTTTGCGATCTTATTGGCTTCTTCGATATTCTCCGCCTTTACGATAAGGTAGCCACCAACAATTCCTTCCTTTGCAGATTTTACCGGCTCCATAGCCATACCCTTTGCGGATACTACTGCTCCGTCCGAAACTAATGGCAGTCCGCCTGTGAGTTGTCTTTTCGCACCTAAGTTTCCCATGTACTTACCCCATGCCTGCATTTCTGCTTTGTTTTCAGATTCTGTTTTTGTAGCAGCAGGCTTACCGCCTCTTAATAATAACAAATACTCTTTCATGTTCTGTTAATTTAAAGTGATTGAATACATCTATGACGAACATGCGAAAGAGATTTGGACAAAAACTTTTACCAAAAAAAATTATCGGGATTTAAGAGGCAGCAGAAAAATTCACCACAAATTAAAAATAGGGATTAACTTAGGAGAACGTTTCCCCTAAACTTATTGTTATGACTTTGAATCTAAAAACCGGATTTTTATTTACAGCGTTATTCCTAACCGCCCTTTCGTCTTCGGCGCAGGAAAAAAATTACGGCATATTAACTATTACAAAAGAGGCCATCAAAAACTATTATGACAACGGTGTTGACTTCATTGTATTTAAATATAAAAAGCCGCTGTTTGCATCATATAAGTTGGAAGGAACGCCTTTTGATGCTTCAGGAAAACCAGTGCTTTCATCATTTAAGCCAAAAAAAGTAAACCGGCATGGCAAGCAGAAACTTGGCAATTTTTATAAAGGAATATTAATACTTTCTGTCGATAGCATGAAGCTCCATGGCATTGACGGTACATTTGATATTTTTTTCTACCCACTCAATAATCATGATATCGAAGGCGCTAATTACGTAAGCTATCTCATAAATAAAACACCAGATAGCAAATTTACTTACAGCGAAAACGTGACAGGATTGCGCTCGCACGGAGCTTCAGGGCCTAATGAATCACCGGCACCGCCGCCATTTTCTCCTCTCGGATTAAATCCTTCTCCGCCTTACCGATCGGGAGGCAGGTAGATTTAATTATACAGTAGTTAAACAATTTATTCTTCCGCTCTATCAACATCCGATTTTAGAAATTCTTTTCTAAATATATAATGAGATACGCTATTGACAGATGTGCCGGCACCTTCAGTAAGCTGGAAAGCATTTACAAGTTTCCATCCCTGCTGCCCCATATAGTTGAGCGCATCGACTGTGGAATTAAACTTTTTTAATTTTCCGGATTCATCTTTCAGGCGGTAGTCTTTGAATAGCTTTCTCTCCTGGCCGTAATCCAAGTCTATATTCACTTTTTTACTCAGCAGCCTGGCCGTTGCAATGAGCTCGCAATATTGATCAACGGCAGTTGTATCTGAAATTTGTGCCACGCCAAAGAATGGAATGAGCAGCAACAGAAGCAAAACTTTTTTCATGAGAGATTAGTTTATTTAAATATGCCAATAAATTTAATCTCTTATACCGTTAGCTAAATTTTATCAATCTTAATATTTCATTAAAATCAACTCATCCAATTTATACCTGCTTCGGCATTCCACTTTACTGTTGACTTCTTCAGCTTCGTCCAAAATTCAATGGAGCTCTTACCGGTGATATCACCGACACCAAACTTGCTTTCGTTCCAGCCACCAAAAGAAAATGGTTCCCGCGGTACTGGCACGCCTACATTCACGCCAATCATTCCTGCACTTGCCTTATCAATGATGTAGCGGGCCATGCCACCGTTTTGAGTAAAAACGCTTGCAGCATTTCCATAAGGATTAGAATTTTCAATGGCGAGCGCTTCATCAACAGTTTTTGTTCGCATAATACTGATCACGGGGCCAAAGATCTCCTCTTTTGAAATAGCCATGTCTGATGTCACATAATCGATCACGGTGGGACCTACATATGTACCGTTTTCTTTTCCTTCCACATGCACGTTTCTGCCATCCACCAAAACTTTAGCACCTTGTTCTTCTGCTTCGGTTATGTATTTTTCAATATTTTTTTGCGAAGCTTTGTTTATAACCGCCCCAAGATTTTTTCCCGGTATAATTTTTTTTACTTCACCACAAATTTTATCAATGATGCTGTCAACGTCTCCTACCCCAACCATGGCGCTCGCAGCCATGCAGCGTTGCCCGGCACAGCCGCTCATACTTGCAGCTACATTTTGAGCAGTCATTTCGGGTATGGCGTCGGGTAATACTATCAGGTGATTCTTTGCACCTCCGAGGGCAAGACATCTTTTATAATTTTGTGTCGCACGGCGGTAAACTATTTTGGCAACTTTCGTGGAACCCACAAATGAAACAGCTTCTATACCTGGATGATCACAAATCGCTTCCACGATTTCCTGATCGCCATGCACCACATTAAATACCCCATCAGGAAGTCCTGCTTCCTTCAGCAGCATCGCAAGTTTCCCAACACTTAAGGGAACTTTCTCCGATGGTTTCATGATCATACAATTACCTAATACAATCGCATTTGGAATAGTCCAGTTGGGAACCATGCTCGGGAAATTGAAGGGCACAATAGAAGCTACCACCCCCACAGGAACATGCTCAGTCCTGCATTCCACGCCACGGCTTACCTCCAGCATTTCGCCGGCAATCAATTGAGGAAGTGAACATGCAAATTCAGTGAGCTCAATACACTTTTCAATCTCTGCAGCGGATTCTGTGATTGTTTTCCCATTTTCTTCAGAACACAATTCGGCCAATGATTCAAGATTTTTTTCCAACAAAGTTTTATACCTGAAAAAAACCTGCACTCTTTCCTTTATGGGCGTCTTGCTCCATGAGGCAAAGGCTTTTTTTCCAGAAACCACGGCCGTATCAAGATCGCTCGCCGAAGAAAGTACAACCTTCGACAGTAATGTCCCATCGATGGGGGAAACTACATCCAGGCTTCGCGATGAGGATGCGTTTGTAAACTTTCCGTCAATAAAATTTGTTGTAACAGGATATTTCATAAAAGATATTTAAGGGTAATGCTTCAGAATATAAACAGAAAACATTGTAAAATTAGACTATCATCTTGTCAAACATTCAATAGTTAGTTTCGCCGAAATAATGATTACTTATGGATTTTCCAT
Source organism: Ginsengibacter sp. (assembly GCA_040007325.1). GTDB lineage: Bacteria > Bacteroidota > Bacteroidia > Chitinophagales > Chitinophagaceae > Ginsengibacter. Next base: position 7,032 of record JBDTVF010000035.1, read on the forward strand.
TGGTTTATTGATTTGTTTTAAAAGTAAATTAATTAAAAATCACTTATTACTTATTTAACGGCAATGTATTGTAATTTTATTATCCCTAAAATTTCAAAGTTCATACCCGAAAACTTATAATTGCAGATATGTTACCGAAAAATTTCATTACCGCCTTTATTGCTATTGCCGCACTGGTTTTTGGAACCGGATGCAGTTCACGGAGACACAAAGTGGAACTGGCATCCGGAGAATACGATCTTAATAAACCATCGAAACTGATATTAAGTGATGCACTGTCCGAAATCTCTGGTATAAGTTTTTATCCTAAAGACAGCAGCGTATTTGCTATTTCAGACGAAACGGGTTATCTGTATAAAATCCATTTGCGGAAAGGATTTCGTACAGAAGAATGGTTGTTTGATAAAAAGAGAGATTATGAAGATGTAGTGTTGTATGACAGTTCATTTTATGTTCTGGAAAGCACCGGAAATATCGAAAAAATAACTGTGGTACCGCGGAACAAGCAGGATGCCCAGGATACTGTACTTAATCGCAGGAGTGTATTTCCGGGCGACAACCAACTAAAGCGTGAGTTTGAATCTCTTTATTATGATGACGAATACAATGGCTTTGTAATGATATGCAAGGACTGTGAAGATGACGATTCAAAAAGTACCACGGCGTGGTTGTATGACCCCGTTCAGGATAAGTACACGGAGTCGGTATTTAAAATACCATTAGATGAAGTAGCAAAAAAAATAGGTCTTGATAAAATCAAGTTCAGGCCGTCTGCTGCGGCGATCAATCCTCTCACGCATGATGTGTGGGTGGTCTGTTCGGGAAATGGTTTAATTGTTGTTATGGATCACAAAGGAAACATGAAAGACGTCTATACGCTAAACACGGGAATCTTCAATAAGCCGGAAGGGATCACCTTTACACCATGGGGTGATCTTCTTATTTCCAATGAAGCGGGGGATAAGTATAGTTCGGCTACTCTTCTAATATTTAAACCAAAAAAAATTAAAGGTTAATGCGCAAAGGCTTCGGAATTCTTTTACTTCTCTTTATTTCCAAAATTTGTATTTCTCAATCTGATAGCGTACAGGCACGTATTGTTCTCATAGGTGATGCAGGCGAGCTAAACTATGGACGCGAGCCCGTGGTGGATGCCGTAAAGGATTTAATTCCGATGGACGAAAAGACAACTGTGATATATCTCGGTGATAATTTGTATAACTATGGACTGCCGGATGAAATAATGCCAGAGTATCAAAATCTGAAATCGATACTCGATTCTCAAATAAATATTTCAAAAGGAACTAAAGCCAAAGTTTTATTTATTCCAGGAAACCATGACTGGTCTAATGAAGCCGCCAACGGGCTTGAAATAGTAAAAAGGCAGGGAGATTATGTAAATGCACACAATGCAGATAATGTATTCTTCATACCTACCGGGGGATGTCCGGGACCGATAGAATATACGGTTAATGATAATGTAGTAGTAATCGCCTACGATAGTCAATGGTTTATACGAAAACCCGGAACTAAACCGGGAATTGAATCTGATTGTGCTAATAAAACAGAAACTCAATTTTATACTGAGTTGGGCGATATGCTAAACAGGAACTCAGATAAACTGGTAATCCTGGTACAGCATCACACATTAAAAAGTTATGGTATTCATGGTGGTTACTTTAAGTGGAAGCAAGCCATATTTCCCCTTACTGATGTGTCTCCAAAATTGTATATTCCGTTACCTGTTATTGGCTTTATATATCCCATCGTAAGAAAAACTTTTGGCACTCCTGAAGATCTGCATTACCCGGCTTATGAAAATATGATTAAGAATGTGCAGAAGGAGGCGAAAAAATTTCCCAATGTAATTTTTGCAGCAGGGCATGAACACACACTGCAGCTTATTAAGGATAGTAGCTATTATTATATTGTAAGCGGAGCAGGATCCAAACATACAAGGGTTTCACATGGCAAGGGCACTTTATTCGATACGTCTTCTTTAGGTTTCGCCGTTCTTGAAATTTCAAAAAACAAAAATGTACGTGCCGATTTTTATTCGGTAAACGAGGATACTGTAACACATCCCTTTTCAAAAACCATTCTTAATTTTTCTTCGATTACCAAGGATTCTTCGGCGCCGGACGTGACAAAAATTCCCGAATCAGTTCCCATAAGGCATTTTGAAGACAGCGTGACCGTAGCGATTGATACAAGTTTTCAAAAAGCTTCAGGGTTACAAAAATTTGTTGGGGGTACCAATTACCGCCGGGAGTGGGGAACTCCCGTCCACCTGAAAGTCTTTGATATAAATAAGGAAAACGGCGGCTATAGTATTAAAAATCTTGGAGGAGGAAAGCAAACAAAGTCGCTCAAATTACTCGATAAAGACGGTAACGGTTGGACATTACGCACTGTGAATAAAGATCCATCAGGCGTGATTGCGGAACAACTCCGCACAAGTGTTCCTAAGAAGATGTTGACAGATCTTATTTCCGCCGAACATCCCTATGGTGCGCTCATAGTTCCAACGCTTGCAAAGGCCGCGGGTATAGATCATGCTGTTCCAAAATATTATTTTGTACCTGATGATCCGGCTTTTGGTTTGTACAGGGAGGTTTTTGCTAATAAAGTTTGCTTGCTTGAAGTTCAAAATCCCATTAAAGACAGGGACAACGGCACAAAGAGTACGTCAACAATTATTGACCGGCTAACTGATGACAGCAAATACCATGTCGATCAGCAGGCAGTATTAAACGCACGCCTTTTAGATATCGTGATAGGCGACTGGGACCGCCATTTTGATCAATGGAAATGGGGAACAGCTGATACAGGCGTTGGCAAATTATACTACCCGGTGCCAAGGGACAGGGACGAAGCTTTTTTTAATTCAGACGGATTTTTTGTGCAGGCAGCCAGTATCGCGGCATTACCATATTTACAAGGTTTCAAAAAACATTATACAAATATCAAATGGTTTAATTGGGAGCAAAGGTATTTCGATCGGTTTTTCCTGACTGGCCTCGATAAAGAAACCTGGAGAAAAACAATTAAGGATTTTCAGAGCAACGTAAGCGATACCGTTATAAACGAGGCAGTAAAAAATCTTCCACCAGAAATCTATAAAATTGAAAAACAGACAATTGCCTCAAAGCTTAAAAGCCGGCGGGATCATATATTGCGGGCGGGCCTGAAGTATTATGACTTTATTTCTAAAGAAGTTAATATAGTTGGAAGCAACAAACGCGAATACTTCAAAGTTTTTAATTCGGGAGATAAGCTTGAAGTAAAAGTTTATAAACGCAATAAAGAATCAGACTCTTCGAGCGTAATGTTCGACAGAACTTTTGACCGTGCTGCCACCAAGTATGTAAATCTTTTTGGGTTGAGTGGCGATGATATGTTTGAAATAGATTCAACAGCCGATTCCAGGATAAGACTAAGAATTATTGGAGGCAGGGACAACGATACATTTAAAATAAGCGGAAATGTAAGAAATACCGTTTATGATTTTCTTCCGGAAAAAAATTATATCGCCAGCAAAAGCAGAACTAAAAATCAAATATCATCGGATGTACAGGTAAATAATTATGACCCCACAGGTTTCAATTATGACAGTTACCGTCTTCCATTATTAAGCGTTGGGTTCAATGAAGAAGACAAACTTATTGCAGGAATCGGCTACTCACTCAAAACATATAGATTCAGGAAGGATCCCTATTCAACATTTCAAAAAATAACCTCCCTTTTTGATTTTAAAAGTTCCGCCTACCAGGTAAATTACGACGGAGAATTCAACCAGCGTCTCGGCAAATACGATCTCGTCGCTAATGCAAAATTATTTAATACGGTGTTAGATAACTTTTACGGGATTGGGAATGAAACCAAAAAGGATAAATCAAAAGGGGTAACTTTTAATAATGTACGGTACAATTTTATGTCGGCGGATCTTTTAATCAGGAAACGCCTACACAACCTTTTAGAGTTTAACATAGGCCCCACCATTTACCATTATTGGAATCATTATTACGATAATGCAGACAAAATTCTTAGCCATCCGGGGTCAGTAGGGTTAGACTCATCAAATATCTATGCCAGCAAAACTTATGTTGGAGCAAAAGCTCAGCTAAAAGTGCATAATTTAAATGATGATTTGATGCCGACCCGTGGTGTATCCTGGAATACAGAAATTTCGTCTATGTATGGAGTAAATGACATGAGTCATCATATCTCCAAGCTAACGACAGATATGGTAGTGTATGCAAGCTTGAATGATCCAACCAACCTGGTGGGAGTTATTCGTTTGGGATATGGGCATATAATAAACACTAAATATGAATATTTCCAGGCATTAACCCTGGGATCTAATAATTATTTAAGAGGATTCACCAAAGACAGGTTTGCCGGACGATCGCTCATGTATTTTTCACTTGAGGGCCGCCTGAAATTATTTGATTCCAAATCGTATTTATTCCCCGGTCCGGTTGGTATAATTGGCTTCAACGATATCGGAAGGGTATGGTCTAAACGTACCGAAACTTCGCACAAATGGCATGACGCATTTGGTGGCGGGCTTTATTATTCGCCATATAAATTTGCAATTATATCTGCTACCATTGCTTTTTCAGGCGAAGGAAGCCTTTATAATTTTTCTATGGGCACAAAATTTAATTTAACTTACTAAAAATGGATCATCACAAACTGTACAAGAAGATAGAAGAGTATGTGACTGGATTGTTTGAGCAAATGCATGCGCCGGCTCTTGTGTTTCACAACCTGGAGCATACGCAGGATGTTGTAAAGCGCACACAAGAAATTGCCGGCCATTATAAAGTAACAGAAGATGAAATGCTTGTTCTCTTCACTGCGGCGTGGTTTCATGATACCGGACATCTCTTTACGTCGGCTGATAAGCATGAACAAATGAGTTGTGAGGTGATGAGAAAATTTATGAAAGATCAAATTGATGATGAGAAGATAATTGGCGAGATTGAAAGTTGCATCATGGCAACCAAATTTCCACGAAATCCTAAAAACTTACTTCAGCAGATATTATGCGATGCCGACACTTATCACCTGGGCACCAAAGAATTTAAGAATACCAACAAAAGAGCTTTTGAAGAACGATCTTTGCGAAACAATGACAGCGATAAAGAAAAGTTTAATAAGGATACTTTGGAAATGCTCGAGAAGCAAAAATTCTATACAAATTATGCAAAAGATCTTTTGACAGAGCGTAAGGAGAAAAATATGAAAAAGCTACGCAAAAAGATTGCGAAGAAAGAAGATGTTAATCAATCTGCCGTTGGAACTTTGTCCGGGCTGGAGAAAGATAAGAGTGGGCTTATGAGCAAAGGCATACAAACTATGCTGCGCCTTACTTCCGAAAATCATTTAAAGCTGAGCGATATGGCAGATCACAAAGCCAATATTCTTATATCAGTAAATGCTATTATTATATCTGTGATCTTAGGTGTATTGTTGCGAAAGCTACAGGAAGAGCCATACCTTACCATACCTACAGTAATATTTTTGATATGCGCAGTTACAACTATTATCATTTCTATTTTAGCCACAAGACCTAAAATAAGTGAAGGTACCTTTACCGCTGAAGATATTGCCCAAAAGAAAACCAACCTGTTATTCTTTGGAAACTTTCACAGGGCAACATATGAGCAATATAACGCGGCAATGCGGCAGCTGATGCTTGACACAGATTATCTTTATGGATCTCTCATTAAAGACATCTATTTTTTAGGCGTTGTGCTCGGGCGGAAATACAAGCTAATACGTATTGCTTACAACATATTCATGATAGGCATTATTGTATCGGTGGTTGCTTTCGCTATTGCCGCTTATCTTAACAATGGCGAATCAGTAGGTACCGTTATCAATGGTACCGGATCACCTTTATAATTTTTTCTTGTTTTTATTATGACGCTTTATAACAGGGACCTTAGCTGGCTTGGTTTTAACCTAAGGGTGTTGCAGGAAGCGGCAGACCCTGAAGTACCTCTTTTTGAGCGAATGAAATTCCTGGCTATTTTCTCATCTAATCTCGACGAATTTTTCAGGGTTCGTTACCCCGGCGTGGTGGCACTTTCTGTTTTGAATAAAAAGACATTAAAAGCTATTCATGGCAGTGAAGAAAATATTGCCGAAAAAATACAGGACGAAATAAAACGACAGCTTCATTATTTTGGAACGATCCTTCACGATGAAATTTTGCCATTGCTTAGGCAGGAGAGAATCATTTTCTATTACAACATCCCCATATGCCACGAGCATAATGCAGAGGTAAGAGAACTATTTCTTTCGCATGTATTGTCCTTCATTCAGCCGATCTATCTTGATGGAAAACAAGGCAATGGTTTTATGCCTGAAAATAACCGGCTGTATTTTGTAATCACGCTCGAGGAAAACGAAGACGGCCTCTTAAAGCAGGCAATTGTAAATATACCTTCAGAAAAAATAAAAAGATTTTTTACACTGACTCCACTTGATGGTTTCGAATATGTAGTCTTTCTTGATGATATCGTTCGTGAAAATCTCGTGTATCTTTTTCCGGGACTTCATATACTCAGCGTGTATGGCATAAAGGTAAATCGCGATGCAGAATTGTATCTCTCCGACGAGTTTAGCGGAGACCTTTTAGTAAAAATAGAGAACCAGCTTAAGAAACGGGACTTCGGGCCACCATCCCGTTTTTTATACGAAGAAGGTATGCCGGCAAATCTACAAATGTTTCTTGCAGCAGCGTTCAATGTTACTACTGAAGATATGTTTGCCGGAGGACGCTATCATAATTTGAGTGACCTCTTAAAGTTTCCTACGTTTGATAAAAAGCTTATGTATGACAAGCGAAAGCCACTCTCGTCATCGCATGTGCTTAATAGCGGGGATATTTTTAATTTCCTTATCAATGATGATATCCTGCTTCATATCCCTTACCAGTCTTATAACCCGGTGCTGTCATTTTTTAACCAGGCGGCAATTGACGCAGAAGTCACAGATATTTTCATTACGCTTTATCGTGTAGCTGAAGAATCACATATCATTAATGCTCTTATAAGTGCTGCAAAAAACGGCAAGAACGTAACTGCCTTCATAGAAATTAAAGCTCGCTTTGATGAAGCCAATAACATCAAGTGGAGTAAGATTATGAAAGATGCAGGCGTAAAAATTATTTACAGCATTCCTGATATAAAAGTGCATTCGAAAATCGCATTGGTAAGAAAAAAGCGCGGTGCAGCTAAACAATCCTTTGCAATATTAAGCACGGGCAACTTTAACGAGATTACGGCACAGTTTTATACAGATCATGTGTTGATGACCACCGACTCTGAAATATGCAGCGAGCTTTTAAAGCTTTTTAAATTTTTACAGTCGAAAAAACTGCCGAAAGAAACAAAAGGGCTTAAGTTTAACTCCTTGTTGGTGGCCCAGTTTAATATGATTGACGAGCTTGAAGCGCTTATTAATAGTGAAATTGTAAAGGCAGGGCGTGGTGAGCCCGCCTTGATAAGAATAAAAGTGAATAATCTTGAAGAGCCCTATTTTATAGAACTTTTATACAAAGCTTCACAGGCGGGGGTAAAGATAGACCTGATAGTAAGAAGCATCTGCTGCCTTGTCCCCGGGTTGCCGGGCGAGAGCGGGAATATTACGGTCAGGCGGATTATCGATCGCTACCTGGAACATTCACGTATATTGTTCTTTGGTACCGATGATAATTTTGAGGCGATTATGGGTTCGGCAGATTTGATGACAAGAAATCTGCGTCACAGGATTGAAGTGTATGTGAAAATAAAAAAAGAGCAATGCAAAATGGAATTGCTGGAATACTTTAAAATTCAATGGAGTGATAATGACAAAGCGGTTATGCTTTTACCCGACCTTCAGCAACAAAGTGTAGAAGGAGATACTACAAACAAGATTAATGCGCAGCAATCAATCTACAATTTTTTACAAACCAAATAATGGCCTCACTACGCAAATTTTTTTATATATCACACGTAAACAAATTACGGTTTAAGACAGTAATATACATAGCCCTGTTTTGGACGATTACTGATTATATAGTTGTATTGCTGCGCACCGACGAACAGGAGCATGTAAACAGCATTTGGTTTCGGGAAGGGCTCATGTTTTCTGTAAGCGTTGTGATGGGCTACATCTTTGTGTACCGTTTGCGAAAAATGTCACGCAGGTATCCGCTATGGTTAAATTTTTTGTTTAAAAGTGCTATCCTCCTGGGTTCGGCATTTGTACTTACATTCCTTATACAATATGCTAATTCAGTTTTTATTCTAAAGCAGAATACTACAGTTGCCTTGAACGTAATGGAAGCTTATGCGCTTTATAAAAACTGGCTTTTGAAAAAGATCATCTTCTGGATGGTGATATTTTTTGTAACGCAGCTCATTCTTATCATTAATGAAAAATATTCGCCGGGAGTTTTTTTAGATATACTGCGCGGTAAATACACCAATCCCAAGGTGGAGAAGCGAATCGTGATGTTCATTGACCTTAAAGATTCTACTCCGACAGCAGAGCGGCTTGGCCACGCACTAAATTTCGAATTCATACGGGATTTCATCTACCGGGTTTCGCAGGCGATCATCGAATTTGACGGAACTATTTATCAATATGTGGGCGATGAAGTGGTATGCTCATGGTTATTCAAGCCAGGCAATACTAGAAAATGCCTCGATGCGGTAATTGAATCGAGAAAAAATATACAAAAGAGAAGTGAATATTTTAGAAGAAAGTATGACATCGTTCCGGAATTTCGTGTGGGCATACATGTGGGCGAGGTTACTGTTGGGGAAATAGGGGTTGTAAAAAAAGATCTTGCCATGAGCGGCGATACTATGAATACAACCGCCCGCATAAGAAGCGCCTGTAACGAACTCAATCATCACTTCATCGTTTCAAAGGCTTTTGTTGATAATATTGATCTTAAGAAATGGCAAACAGAAAGCCTCGGGCAGGTAGAATTGAAAGGAAAAGGAAGCAGCATTGAGTTATTTACACTGAAAATTTAGCTCTAAGTTTTGCGGTTGTCCCTTCTGGTTTTCGTAATTTTATAATGCATTTTTGATTCTGCCTGACAATACCTTATATTATTTGGTTTAAATTTTGAGGTACACCTATTTTTAAATTACCCATGAAAAGTAAAGAATCAGAAACACCCGCATCCACTAAGACGAAAAGGTCGGTCTTAGCTAAAACAGGAAGGGTGCTCGCGTGGATTCTTGGATCAATCATCGTATTAATCATCCTGGTTCTTATTCTTATCCAGGCTCCGGCTGTTCAAAATTTTGCCCGTAAAAAGATTGTAGCCTATTTGGAAAATAAACTTCATACCAAGGTTGCGATTGGCAAACTAGATATTGACTTCCCCACCACTTTATCCTTACAAAACATTTACCTGGAAGATCAGCATAAAGACACATTACTTTATGGCGGCGAGGTGAAGGTAGATATAAGCATGTTCAGGCTCATAAAAAGCGACATAGAAATACAGGAAATTTCTTTGAATAATGTAGTGGTAAAAGTTAAAAGATTGCCGCCGGATTCAGCGTTCAATTTCCAGTTCATCACTGATGCTTTTATGGGTCAAAAAACCAAAGAGCAAACATCGCAAGACTCTTCAACATTGCAACTAAATATCGACAGGATTCTTGTAAACAATACAAGGGTAGTTTATTTCGATCCATATTCAGGCAATGACATGGATCTCACATTTGGGCATTTAGATACCAAGATTTATAAATTTGATCCGACACATCTTCTGTTTGATGTACCTTCTATAAAACTGGATGGGCTTAGAGGGCATTTTAACCAGATAAAACCTCTGCAGAAAACGGTTGAAAAAACTGTTGTCGACGCGTCGGCAGATCCTGGTAATTATTTACAGTTTTTAAATAAAGAAATTCTTGTAAGCAATATAAACATCGCCTACAATAGCGAGCCGTCTCAACTTAAGTCTTCCTATATAATTGGTGATCTTACAATCAATCCTAAAACAATTGATCTTAAAAACAGCATTATCACACTTGATAAAGCGATTTTGAAAAATTCCACAATACAAGTTGAAACAGATTCAAAACAAACCAACCAGCGGCCAAAAGATTCAGTGATAGCCGGGCCTGATACTCCTCCATTTAAAATCCTTTCTTCAGATCTTGAAATTGAAAACAGCAACCTCAAGTTTGATGACAAGTCTGCACCGCATATTTCCAACGGTATGGATTATGCACACCTCAACCTGCAGGATATTTCATTGAAAGCTTCAGGACTAGAATACAGCCTTGATACTACGCGAGTAAACATACAATCTGCGAGCCTTAAGGAGCAAAGCGGATTTGTTCTTGACAACCTCACTACCGATTTTGCAATGACTCCGGGTGGTATTTCATTACAAGATCTTTTATTGGAAACTCCATCTTCAGAAATAAAAAGGTCCGCAATAATAACCTATCCATCTCTTGCTGCTCTGCAAAAAAATCCTGGTGTACTCGGGCTTGACATTGATCTTGAGAACAGCAAGCTCGCAATGAAAGATTTGCTTACTCTTGTTCCCGCATTAGCGGCGCAAATGGGTAATATTCCTTCATCAGGCACTGTGTATATAGATGCTAGAATTACCGGCACTGTCAACAACCTGAATTTGCAAAAGGCACAAATAAGAGGTCTTACTGCAACTGATGTGAATGTTAGCGGTGTTATAAGAGGCCTGCCTGATCCTAAAAAATTGTATGCGGATATCGATATTAAAAAGTTTCAAACGAGCCGCAATGATATAACAGCCCTGGTTCCGCCAAATACTTTACCACCAAACATTACTTTACCAGAATCATTTTCAGCTTTTGGAAAGGTGAAAGGTGGCATGAATGATCTGTATACCGATCTTACGTTGAACTCCACTCTTGGCGGGGCGCAGCTAAAAGGGACTTTGGTAAATATCACCGATCAAAAGAATGCGAAATATGATCTTGCTTTAAAGGCGAGAAACCTTGACATCGGAAGGTTAATGCAAAATCCCCAACTGGGAATGGTTACCGGCGATATTGTTGCTAAAGGACATGGCTTTGATCCGCAGACAGCGAATGCCAGTTTCAACGGCGCAATTGCTAATGTTACCTTGAATAAGTATAACTATCAAAACATAAAGCTTGATGGAAACATTGCCAATAAAAACTATGACATAACGGCAATCATACACGATCCAAATCTTGAAGCAAATGTTGCTGCAAGCGGCGAATTTCTTCAGAAGTTTCCTTCTGTACATTTGAAGGCATCGATCGATAGCATCAATACACAGCCACTCGGCTTTACACCTCAGCCTGTGAAATATCATGGCGACATTGATGGTGACTTTACTAATGTAGACCCCGATAATCTTGCGGGCAATCTCCTGGTAACACATTCAATCCTTGTAAACAATGGCCAGCGCATTACGCTCGATTCATTGGAAATTGTTGCAAACAATACCCCCGGGAATAAGAGCATCGCTTTGAAGAGTGATTTTGCGTCGGCAACGATAAAGGGGCAATACACTGTTACCCAGTTAGCCGATGTTTTCCAGCAGTCTATCGATCCGTATTTTGCTTTAACTCCGGTGAAAAATACCAACAAGGTAAATCCGTATGATTTTGATATAACCGCAGGCATCATCGATAACCAGGCGTTACGTGCCTTTATGCCGGCAATTCAGCAGTTAAAACCAATTAATCTTAATGCACATTTCTCCAGCGACAGTGGCTGGAGTGCTTTTGTAAAAGCACCATATGTGGCATATGGAAGTTTCATAATAAACAATCTTGCCTTTAATGCGCAAACAAAAAACGGGGCTTTAAATCTTAATACTTCTTTTGATCAGTTTAAGAGCGGTTCTTCACTGGCAGTGTATGCTACTACGTTAGATGGCACACTTAAAAATAACAATCTTGGATTTACGCTTAATGTCAAAGATCCGAAATCAGTTAATAAATATACAGTGAGCGGTTCGCTGAGTCAGCCCTCTGCCAATAATTACAATTTTAGTCTAAGGTCCGACAGTCTTTTACTTAATTATCAATCGTGGACTGTTGCAACCAACAACAGCATTCAATATATCAACAATGATTTGACTGCAACTAATTTTAACCTGAGCCAGGGCTCACAACAGCTTTCTATAAACAGTATTGGCTCGGGCACTAATAAGCCATTGCGGATCGACTTCAACAACTTTAATATTGCAACGCTTACCGGATTTGTGCAGAATGATTCACTGCTTGTTGGCGGCCTTCTAAACGGAAATGCTGTTATAAAAAATATACAGGTTCAGCCAACTTTTACCACGGACCTTACCGTGCAGGATCTCAGTGTTTATAAGGACACGCTAGGGAACCTTACTGCCAAAGTAAACAACAACGCTGTAAATACGTTCAACGCGAACATAAGCCTTGTTGGCTACGGTAATGATGTTAGCATAGTCGGTGATTATTTTTTAAAACCTCAGAACAATAGCAACTTCGATTTTACAATAAATATAAAGTCTCTTCAAATGAAATCTATTGAAGGATTTACAAAAGGGGGAATAAGAAATGCCCGTGGCAACATGTATGGAAAAATTGCCGTGAATGGAAGTTTGAAAGATCCTAATATAGACGGCAATCTTCAATTTAATAATACTGCGTTTGTTGTTTCTACACTCAACAACGTTTTCAAAATTGATAAAGAATCCATTGCTATTATTAATAATGAAGGAATTCAGTTTAATTCTTTTTCCATTCGTGATACGGCCAATAATCCTATTACCATTGATGGCATGCTAAAAACGAAAAACTTTTATGATTACACTTTCAATCTTACTGTAAAAGCAAGGAATTTCCAGGCTATCAATTCAACCAGCAAAGACAATGAATTATTTTATGGTAAGATGGTCTTTTCAACAGACCTTGTCATAAAAGGAACCCCTGCGCAACCTGTTGTTACAGGCACACTATCTATCGATGATAATACAGATTTCAGCATAGTGATGCCGCAGCAAGATCCCGGCGTTTCGAAACGGGAAGGTATTGTTCGCTTCGTGGATTACAGCGCTACGGCTGAAGATTCTTTACTGATGGTCCCATACGATTCGCTAAGCATTTCCCCCCTTGTGGGTTATGATATTTCTGTGAATATTTCGGTAAGCAAACTCGCTACTTTTAATGTAATTGTGGATGCAGCCAACGGTGATTTTTTAAGAGTTAAAGGTTCAGGCCAGTTGACCGCCGGTATTGATCCCA
>JBDTVF010000036.1:0-20062 GCA_040007325.1 Ginsengibacter sp.
TTCCCTGCCACATTAAATTGTTTACAAAACGTGTAACCAATTTATCCTGAAATTTTGGATCAGGAGCAAGTGGAAGTTTTTTGGCTTGTGCTTTACGCATTTAATTTATCAGTTTATTCGTTTATTGATTTTCTTTTTAAGAGCAATTAGCTACCTCTATTTCTTAGCTTTTTCTTTCTTAGTACCATATTTGGAGCGGCTCTGCTTACGGTCTTTCACACCAGCAGTATCAAGACTTCCGCGTACGATGTGATAACGTACACCAGGTAAATCTTTCACCCTTCCACCACGAATCAGTACGATAGAGTGCTCCTGCAAATTGTGCCCTTCACCAGGTATATATGCAATCACCTCAATTTTATTAGTAAGCCTAACTTTTGCCACCTTACGTAATGCAGAATTTGGCTTCTTAGGAGTGGTGGTGTAAACCCTTGTACATACACCTCTGCGCTGAGGACAACTGTCAAGAGCTCTTGATTTACTCTTAGCCTTTATGATTGTTCTTCCTTTTCTTACTAATTGTTGAATTGTAGGCATTTCTTTTAACCTGATTTTTTTTGGACGGCAAAGGTAAGCGTAGGTTATTTAAATACCAAAAATATTTGCCATGACAAATCCCGGGAATTTGGCCGACAAAGCGCAACAGCTAAGTAATGATTGATGAATTTTATTGGAAGTTAAATCTTAACCATCCAATTGTATTTGTCGTCAATGCGGCCTTCTTTTATTCCACTCATAAGATCTCTGATCTTGGGTCCAATGCTCCATTTGTCAACATCAAATTCCATAACAAAATCTTTGTAACGTAGTTCTCTAATCATTGAAATGGTAGCGGCAGTGCCTGAGCCAAATACTTCTTTGAGTGTCCCGGCCTTATATGCATCCATAACTTCATCAATGCTGAGATTCCGCTCTTCTACGATAAAGTCAAGATCACCGAGGAGTTGAATGACGCTATCTCTTGTGACACCTGCTAAAATGGTTCCTGACTCAAGACCCGGAGTGATGGCCTTATTCCCAATAAGAAAAAATATATTCATGGTGCCGCATTCCTGCACGTATTTATGCTCCATTGCATCCATCCACAAAACCTGGTCGTAGCCTTTTCTTTTAGCCTCGGCTGAAGGATGCATTGCTGCTCCATAATTTCCAGCGTTTTTTGCGAAACCTACACCTCCTTCCACAGCTCTTACATATTTTTCTTCTACGTAAATGCGCATTGGCACGCTATAATACGGACCTGTCGGGCTCAAAATGATCATGAATTTGTATTTACTGCTTGGTTTCACTCCTATCATTTCATCGGTACTAAACATGAATGGCCGGATGTAAAGAGAGTGAAACGGTTTATCAGGAATCCAATCGACATCAAGTTTTATAAGTTGCTTCATGCCCTCTATAAAAATTCCCTCCGGTACTTTAGGCATTTCCATTCGCTCTGCTGATAAATTAAAGCGTTGGAAATTTTCATAAGGCCTGAATAACTGCGGAATTCCCTCCTGGTTTTTAAATGCTTTAATTCCTTCAAATATCGCCTGGCCGTAATGCAAAGCTGCAAGTGATGGCTCGAAAGATATCGGCTGATATGGCTTAATTGCGACGGTCTTCCATTCGCCATTTTCATAGTCCACTTCCAGCATGTGGTCTGAAAAATATTTTCCAAAGGGAACATTGTCCAGTGACATTTCACTTAATTTGCTCTTTTCAACCCGGGTGATATTAAAATCCGCCGCTGCTATCATATATCATTAAATTTGTAGCAAAGAAACGAAAAAAGCGCCTTTATTAAAACTATGAGTATTGACAATATCCGGATACCAAACTCGCTTTACAAGGCTTTATACAAAAACAATCTTGTTGATCTTCAAAAAAAATCGATCTATACAGGCGCCAGCTCAACCGAATCTCGGATTGCATTTTTAGGTGGAAATGAAAAACATTTTATTTTTCTTGTAAAAAACGAGGAGTGTAAGTTTTTGAATGACAGCGAGCTGAATTTTTTGTCCAGCTTGCTTAGCGCATGTAATATTACAATGGCAGACATAGCGGTAATAAATTTTTCAAACTGCAGAGAACTTGATCATAACACGCTATCATCAAAATTTAAAGGGTCCAAGGTACTTTGCTTCGGTGTGTCAGCGGATGAGATCGACCTGCCTTTTAATATTCCTTATTTCCAGGTACAGCCTTTCAAAGAGTCGCAATATATTTTTTCGCCGGAACTTAAGGTTATAAGGGAGGATACCGAAGCAAAAAAACAATTATGGGGTGGATTACAAAGGCTTTTCAATCTTAAACGATAAATGGAAACACTCATTTTCGCAACAAATAACACTAATAAAATCAAAGAGATTGGGAGCCTGCTTGACGATAGTTTTATTATTAAAACCCTTCAGGAAGTTGGAATAACCATTGAAATTCATGAACCTCATGATACGCTTGAGGAGAACGCTATAGAAAAAGCAAAGGTCATTCACGACTTAACCAGGGAAAATTGTTTTGCCGAAGATACCGGGCTGGCAGTATGGGCCTTAAATGGAGAACCGGGAGTAAAAAGCGCCCGTTATGCAGGCGATAAGCGTTCTTCTGAAGACAACATTGATACACTACTTTCGAAGCTTAGCGATAAAAATGACCGATCAGCTTCTTTTAAAACTATAATATGCCTTATATTCAATCAAAAGCAGATTCTTTTTGAAGGAATTTGCAAAGGCACTATTATTGCAGATAGACGGGGCAAAAATGGCTTTGGATATGATTCGATATTTATTCCCGATGGCGCCGGAAAAACATTTGCCGAAATGTCCCTCACTGAAAAAAATACCTTCAGCCACAGAAAGAAGGCCTTTGAAAAACTTATTTCGTATCTGACAGTTCAGGATTAAATCCAACCATGATTATAACCGATTAATATTTGAACACCGAAAGCAACCATACCGTTTCCGAAACCGACCTAATAGACAAATGCATTCGTGGCGACCGGCAAATGCAGGAGATATTATACCGGAAGTACTCTTCAAAAATGTATGGTGTATGCCTTCGGTATTCAGGAAATGCAGAGGATGCAAGCGATCTTTTACAAGAGGGATTTATAAAAGTTTATGACAATCTCAAAAAATTTCGCGCCGAGGGTTCTTTTGAAGGATGGATGCGGCGTATTTTTGTAAATACCTCGATAGAGCATTTCAGGAAAAAAGTGAAGCTGCATAATGTGGGCGAGGTTCAGGAAAATACCATTGAGGATTATGAGCTCAATATTCTCGATACACTTGCAGAAAAAGATATTCTTACACTTGTTCATGAGTTGTCACCGGGATACAAAACAATTTTTAATATGCATGTCGTGGAAGGATATTCACACAAAGAGATCGCTGATATGCTGGGGATTACTGAAGGCACAAGTAAATCACAATTAGCTAGAGCAAAAGGCGTTTTAAAAAAATCACTGGAAAAGCGACTCAATAAGACAAGTAACGATACATTAAATTCATAAGAGGCATCATGCAGGATTTCAGACAGAAGTTATATGATTATGAAGCAAATCCACCAAAACAGGTTTGGGATAACATCCTAAACCAAATGAATAGTGCCGAAAAGAAAGTAATTCCAATCAGTTCTTTTCGCAAAAGGTCTAAATTTTTGTTTTACGGGTTAACGGCTGCTGCATCTTTAA
This sequence comes from Ginsengibacter sp., assembly GCA_040007325.1. Lineage (GTDB taxonomy): Bacteria > Bacteroidota > Bacteroidia > Chitinophagales > Chitinophagaceae > Ginsengibacter. The sequence goes on from JBDTVF010000036.1 coordinate 3,674, forward strand.
TCATAATTTTTGTAAGTACTTTATTTTTTGAAAAGAAACATTCAGGTCAGAATGATCAGCAAACAGTTTCTACGCCTGCCGGCAATAATGTAAATAATGCCATTAGCGACTCAATTAATAATAAGACCTTAAAATTGATCATTGAATCATCAAAAGAAGGATCATTAGCACAAAATAATCCTGCAGATTCCCGTGAAAAAAAATACCTGACCATTGCAGGACCTGAAGGCCAGCCAATTAAAATTTCTTCAAAGGTTGCCACACTCATCGTTTCTGCAGATAATGATTATCCGCCGAAGCCTGTATGGGATAAAAAAATAAATAAGTGGAAAGAAATTATGCTCAGCAGTACTATATCTCCCACCGCCACAAATCTTCTTGATATTGTGCAGCTATCGTCTATACGCGCCGATAATTGACTTTAACATCTTGTATTTAATTAGTCCCGGTTATACCATTTAAATGTGTATATTTGCAGCCTATTTTTTTATAAACAACAACAATACAATGAGCAACAAAACAACAGGAACCGTAAAATTTTTCAACTCTGAAAAAGGCTTCGGTTTTATCAGACATGATGATTCCTCAAAGGAAACATTTGTACACGCAAGTGGCTTGATAGACGAAATCAAAGAAAATGATAAAGTGGAATTTGACTTGCAAAATGGACAAAAAGGCATGAATGCCGTTAATGTGAAATTAATCGGCTAAAATCGATATTTCCAAAAATTTGTGGGTGGCTTTTAGCCACCTTTTTTATTTTATAGACTTTTTGAAAAATGGTAAGAGCATTGGAACTTTTGCCTTATAATCAAAATAAAATTTACCGAACTCTATTTCAAGCTTCTTCTCCTCTAACTGTATACCAATTATGATATAAACAGTGATTATTACAACTGCGATAAGATTATTCAAAAAAGGAAAAATTAGGAATAAGCCCCAAATAAAAAGCATAGTTCCCGCGTATAACGGATGTCGCACATATTTATGAATTCCCTCGATTTTTAATTCAACCGCAGGCACTGCTTCATAGAGCGACCTTATTCCGCTCAATAACCGGAAATACTTGTAAATAGAAAGGATCATAATTACAAATCCCGGCAAAACCAGAATCATTAAAGAAATGTATTTTATCCACACAGATGAAATGAGCAACTCGCTTTGAAATGAATATTGAAACAGAAGCAATATGAGTAAAGTGAGCGCTGCAAATATTGAATACATCAACCTATAATAACGAGACCATTTGCCCCATTTAGTTTTAAGATAAAACTTTAGGCGAAGCCCCGCAAGTAAACTATGCACGCAACAATATACTACCCAAAAAACAGCAAGCAACCAATGATGATAATTCAAATTAAATGAGTTAGCGATGATAGAAGTTAAATGTTTTAAAAGGCTTATAATTACAGGGCCTTCACCATATATTTGCAAACAAATTTAGAAAAATCGACATGAAAAAAATTACTATTATACTGGCATTGCTTGTTGCCGGGAAACTGTCTTTGTTTGCGCAAACGAATGGAGCTATCAATCTTTCTGCGGGGCAAAAGTATGCGGTGGAAAATATTATTACCACTTCTACTTCTTCCGAAATGATGGGCCAAAGCATGGAATCCAAAGCGGATGTTACCTCAAATTATCATCTTGAAGTGAAGGCCATGAGTGGTGATAACATTAATTTTCTGAATACTATCACTGCGATGAAGATGAGTGTGAATGCAATGGGACAGGATATGAATTTTGATTCGGATAAAAAAGAAGATATGAATGGAGATATCGGCAAAAATTTTAAAGACATTATCAATCAGCCTAAGGATGTTGTTATGAGCAAAACCGGCACAGTGATTTTAAAAGCGTCAGCCGACACAACATCTGATACAGCTACTGAATCCAATCCTACTGAAATGATGATGAAGCAAATGGGTGGTGATCCGGCTTCGCAGGGATATGGAGCCAAAATAGCGTTCGAAGTAATTCCGAAGGGCGCGAAAGTCGGTACAACGTGGTCCGATTCATCTGACCAAAGTGGAACTAAAAGGGTTACGAAATACACTTTAAAATCAATTAACGGAAATGACTATACCATTGCTCTTGACGGAACTATCGACAGCCAGGTAAAAACTGAAATGCAGGGTATGGAAATTCAAACCAAAACAACCGGCAAATTCACTGGCGAAGAATTAGTAGATGCCAAAACCGGTGTCATAAAAACGAATACCACAAATTCCGATGCCACGGGTACAGTACAAGTTATGGGACAGGAAATTCCTACGACTTCCAAGATCACATCTGTTACGACTGTAAAACCGATTTAAATTTTTCTTCTATAAATCGAAAAAACCTCCTGTTTCGCGGGAGGTTTTTTTATGAATAGCCCTTTACGAATTAACCGTTCTTACAACGAAGGTGAAGCCTTGTCGGCAGCTATAATTTTGTTATCTTTTTGCTGAATAAAAATTACTACTGCCATGTTCTTTCCTTCCACATCTTTCGGCACCTCCAATGAATAAGTATTAGCACCGTCCGTTGCATTGCTTATCGTTTTAAAGTCTCTTACCACGTTTGTACCTTTTAAAGTTGCGCCACCATTTTCACCGGCACGTATTGCAGTCGTCGTTTTCTTTTCGACCAGCGCAATGTTTAACATCGACCGATTCGTGATGCCTTTAATCGTATAATGTATGTTGGCCTTTCCGTTGACGAGTGAAAAGTTATCAATGGAAATGGATGTATTGGTTGCCATTGACCACGCTGCCTTTAAAGTGTTATCAATTTTCTTAGAGTCGCTGCCTACCATTTCGCTTTCACCATTTATAACCAGCTGAGGGGTATACACCTGGGAATTTAGTACGGAAGCATAATTGTATTGTCTTTTAGTATACTCTTTAGAACTATAAGGATCTTTCCATCCCAATCTATCCCAATAATCAACATGGAAAGACAGCGCAATTACATTTTCGACATCGCTCAATTTATCTAAAAGCCGGTCTGCAGATGGGCAGCTTGAGCAACCCTGCGATGTAAACAATTCCAACACTGCCACCTGCTTATTCATCACTCTTATATCTTTTGATGCTTTGGTAACGTTGATCTCTTTTTCTTTTACACTTGATGATGAAGTGCAAAACCATAAGGTGAAAAGCGGCAGCGACAAGAAAAATATATACCTGTATTTTTTCATAAAAATTGTTTCTTCAAAATACGTGACTGCGTTTTATAAAGATGCACGGGCATCGCATTTTAACTTTATGAATTCAACTGCCACAATGTGGCCCACCTCTTGACATTGAGATAACATTGCTACTTTTGCCGCGTGAAAAAAATTTTTCCTTATCTAAATTATTTCCTTTTCTGGATATTTTTTTTCATCATTACAAGGTCGGTATTTTTAGTTTATCACCACACGCTTACTTTAGAAATAGGCGTCGCGGATGTTTTCAAAATATTCTTTTATGGATTAAGAATGGATGCGTCATTTGCGGCCTATATCTGCATTTTTCCATTCATGCTGTTTTTAATTCAGGCTCTATTACCTCGCTTTAATCCAGAGAAAATTATTGGAATATACACGATCACCATAATCATCCTGCTATCTTTTATTACAACAGCAGACCTGGAGTTGTATAATTCATGGGGTTATCGCATGGACGCTACTCCACTGCAATACTTAAAGTCACCAAAAGAAATGGCTGGGTCGGTTTCGTCTGCGCCTTTGTTATTATTGCTTTTCATTTTTTGCTTGCTGAGTATTTTGTTTATGTGGGTTTATAAAAAAGGCAGAAAAGTCTTCTTAATTTCTGCCAATACCGGTAGGCTCAAGATCGGTCGAATCGCGATAGCGGTTTTTTTAGTTGCCGTACTGTTTATTCCTCTGCGTGGTGGCATTCAAAAAATACCATTGAACCAAAGTGACGTCTATTTTTCCCAAAACATTTTTGCCGACCATGCTGCGCTCAACCTTCCCTGGAATCTGATGCATTCGATCCTCAACAGGAACAGTGATGTAAATCCTTTTAATTATTTGCCGCCGCAAGTTGCGGAGAAACTGGTTGATAGTTTATATAATACTCATCCTCAAAAAATTCCTTCAATTGTATCAGTCGAAAAACCCAACATCATTTTTATTATAATGGAAAGCTTTACGGCAAAACTGGTAGGTTGTCTTGGTGGTGAAGCGGGGGTAACTCCTAATATTGATCGCATCGCTTCAGAGGGATTATTATTTACAAATATTTATGCCGCCGGCGATCGAAGTGAAAAAGGCCAGGTTGCTATATTAAGTGGATATCCGAATCAGGCAATAACATCTATTATTAAAACACCAACAAAAACACAACATCTTCCATCTATAAACCGGGCACTTGATTCTATAGGTTATCATTCAAGCTATACCTATGGCGGAGAATTGGAGTTTGCAAACATCAAGTCATTTCTCTTAAATGTGGGCTTTCAGCAATTGGTAAGCAAGTATTCGTTTCCATCGTCGCAGCGTACTACTTCCTGGGGCGTACACGACCACATAGTATTAGATCGTTTTTATAATGATCTAAAAAAAGAAACCCAACCTTTTTTTGCAACCATTTTTACTTTAAGCAGTCATGAACCATTCGATGTTCCAATGGCACCGCGTTTTAAAGGAAAAGATGAAACGACGCTTTTTAAAAATTCAATTGCTTATACTGATAGTGCTGTAGGGAATTTTATAGAGAGAATAAAAAAAGAACCTTGGTGGCAGAATACGCTGATTGTGCTCGTGGCCGATCATGGCCATCCCTTGCCAGGTTATGATGCGAACGAGTTGCCTTCCAAATTTCACATCCCGTTAATTTTTACCGGCGGGGCTTTAAAGTTAAAAGGTGTTATAGAAACAATAGGATCACAAACAGACATTGCTACAACTATTTTACACCAGGCAGGCTTACCTACAAATAATTTTAAATGGGGCAAAGACCTGCTTGATTCTTCGGCACGATCATTTGCATTTTATACTTTCAATAATGGTTTTGGCTTTGTGTCACCTACAGGAATTGTGGCAGTTGACAATGTATCCCGTAAAGTTATCTATACAAATGGATCTACCGACAGTAATGTGGTGAATGCCGGAAAGGCGTACATGCAGCAATCCTACCAGGACTTTTTAAACAGGTAAAACTTGCCGATAAAAAAAATTGATATTGTTAAGTTCGTCAGGATGAATATGCATAATGGCGTATATTAGCAATAAATTAGAAAGCCTCGTCCTGGTATAAATAAATGCTTGTATCCCTTTCGTCAGTACGTATCTCCTGTTCCGTTTTCAACAACAAGTTGTTTTATAATATTTTAAATATAGTATAATGAATTCACGAAGAAAGTTTGTGCAAAATTCTGCTGCTCTGCTCGGTGGAAGTGTTCTTTTGTCGGCAATTGACAATAAAGCTTTTGCTATTTTAAAAAACCGTATAATGCCCAGTGATCAATTGAATATTGGCCTTGTTGGCGCTAACGGAATGGGCTTTGCAGATCTAACATCGGCGCTGAAAATACCTGGTGTAAATGTAGTTGCCATTTGTGATATTGATAAGAATGTGATCGAAAAGAGAATGGCAGATCTTTCAAAGATGAACGTTGATACATCGAAAATTAAGGTCTACGGCGATTACCGGAAGCTTCTTGACAATAAAGATGTAGAAGTGGTGATTGTGGGCACTCCTGACCACTGGCATGCTATGATAATGATGGAAGCATGTGCGGCAGGTAAAGATGTGTATTGCGAAAAACCTGTTGGCAATTCCATCGGAGAATGTCGGGCAATGGTGGCTGCTCAAAAAAAATATAATAAAGTAGTGCAGGCCGGTCAGTGGCAACGTAGCCAACAACATTTCAGGGATGCGGTGGATTATGTACAGAGCGGTGTACTTGGAAATATTCGAACTGTAAAAGTATGGTGCTACCAGGGATGGATGAAACCCGGGCCTGTAGTGCCGGACAGCGCACCGCCTGCAGGAGTGGATTATGCAATGTGGCTTGGGCCGGCGCCTACAAAGCCATTTAATTCAAGTCGTTTTCATTTTAATTTCCGGTGGTTTTGGGATTACGCCGGCGGCTTAATGACGGATTGGGGGGTTCATTTATTAGACTATGGATTGCTGGGAATGAAATCGCCTATACCAAAATCTGTTTCTGCTTTAGGCGGCCGTTTTGCATATCCTGATCTTTACGAAGAAACTCCTGATACACTCACTACGCTATACGAATTTGATGGATTCAATATGGTGTGGGATTCAGCCATGGGCATTGACAATGGCTCTTATAATCGTGATCATGGCATTGCGTACATTGGAAACAATGGCACACTTATTCTTAATCGCGGCGGATGGGAAGTGATAGAAGAAAGACAAAGCAAGAATAAAGTGAGCAAGCCATTTGTGAAACCTTCCGACAATGGATTGGACAAGCATTGGGAAAATTTTGTAAGCGTGGTGAAGTCAAGAAAAATGGAAGATCTTCATTGCCCTATACAGGCAGGTGCACACGTGGCGACTGTGGCGCAAATGGGAAATATTGCTTTTCGCAGTGGAAAGAAATTAGAATGGGATGCTTCGAAAGAAAAATTTACTGACGATGCTATCAACAAAGAGTACATGATGAAGGAATATCACAACGGATATAAATTACCGAAGATTTAATTATCAATTTTTAAATAAACGTTTAAATGAAAACCAGTTTTCTCTTATTATTGATGGGCTTATTCTCAATGGCTGCATCGGCACAACTTACTAATGATACACTTAAAAAATTGGGAGAGCCTGCTCCGGTTCAGATGAAACCCGAGGAGACCGAATTCTATAGCCCGGTGCCACCTGTGGTGACGCCTGCTGCTAATTATGGAGATCCTCCATCTGATGCAATCATTTTGTTTGACGGTAAAGATCTCAGTGAATGGGTATCTGCCAGCGACTCCACAAAACCTGCAAGCTGGACGGTTGCCGATAACGTGATCACTGTAAGTAAGAAAGCAGGAGATATTGAAACGAAAAGAAAATTTGTGGATTACCAGTTGCATATTGAATTCCGCATACCAACTAATATCACAGGTTCAAGCCAGGCACGGGGAAACAGTGGAATCTTTTTAGCATCTCCACATAGCGCCAGCGAATATGAACTTCAGGTATTGGACAACTACAATAATTCTACTTATGTGAATGGACAGGTTGGAAGTATTTATAAGCAATCAATTCCGCTTGCAAATCCATCACGCAAACCAGGCGAGTGGCAGGCTTACGATGTAGTATGGACAGCACCAAGATTTTATGACAACGGCACGTTGAAATCACCGGCACGTGTTACTGTATTTCTTAATAACGTATTGGTGCAAAATAATTTTGAGCTAAGAGGAGGTACACCTTATATTGGCTATCCCAAATATATTCGTCACGGGGCCGCACCAATAAAATTGCAGGCGCACGGCGACAAAAGTGAACCCATCAGTTATAGAAAAATATGGATAAGGCCATTGTAAAAAAAATGCCGTCCCTGAGAGACGCATTTTTTTTAATATTCATCGCCTAATGAAAATTTAGGTTTGCGATACATCCATTGCCCCCCGGTAAAGTCAGGGAATTCAACCGTTTCATTGCCTAATTCAATCGACTGCTCACTAAGTGGTGAAATAGCACTCCATGCGGCTGCATCATACACATCCATTGGCGTAGGTGTTTTGCGCTTTATCGATTCAATAAAGCCATGTATTACAAAGAAATCCATGCCCCCGTGGCCAGCGCCTTTGGTTTCCTTACTCCATCTTGCCCAAAGCGGGTGATCATATTTGTCGAGCCATTGCTGCGCAGGATCCCATTCATCATTTTTTGCAGATTTATCCTGGATGTAAATTCCATTACTTACGTCCATCCATAAGCCTTCAGTTCCTTGCACCCGAAAGCCCAAAGAATATGGTCTAGGCAGGTCGGTATCGTGTTGTAATAAAATCGTCTCTCCATTGGCGCAATTGATTGAAGTAGTAACCACGTCTCCTAATTTGAATTTCACTTTTGCATTAGGATGGTTTTCCCCACCGTTCTTTACAATATAATTATGCAATCCCCTGCTTTTTGAGGAGAAAGAACAAAGTGAAATAAAGCGATTACCATGATTGATATCTATATACTGCGCAATTGGCCCAACTCCATGTGTGGGATACAGGTCACCGTTACGGTGTACCGAATGTTCGGTTCTCCAGTGTGCTTCAGAATAGGCCTTCTCTCCAAACTCAACACCATGATCGTATATATGCTGGCCATCATTAAATTTTACCGGCCGTAAATCGTGCTGGTAGCCACCTTGCAAGTGAATCAGTTCTCCGAATATGCCCTTCCTTACCATATTAAGTACCGCCATTACATCCCTGCGATAGCAAACGTTTTCAAGCATCATCACATTTGCATTATATTTTTCTGCTGCTTTCACCACATCCCAATGATCCTGCAGCGTAATGCCGAGAATCACTTCTGTGGCAACATATTTTAATCCAGCTTCCAGCGAACCGATCACCATTGGCTTATGCCATTCCCATGGAGTTGCAATAATTACCCCATCAAGACCACCTTTCATTTCTAACATTTTCTTCCAGGCATAATTATCGCCGGTGAATACCTGCGGCATTTTTTTCCCGCTCTTTGATACAATTTCTTTTGTATTACTAAGCGCCCGGTCTTCCACATCACAAACTGCTACAAGATCCACATCATCGCGGCGGAGCAGAAGTTCCACGTGTCCCTGTCCACGGGCACCCACACCTATAATTCCAATTTTAACTTTGGGATCGGCAGTTGTTGCAAACGTTTTTCCGGCAGGTGCGAACGCTACGGCTGCAGCTGCAAAGCTTCCTGATTTGATAAATTCTTTTCTGTTCATAACTATTGAGTATTATTCATAATTAAAATAAAAGTTCACAGGCTGAAATCAAATGTTTTCATCAAAGTAACATGAGTATTTTGTTTCATTAAAAAAACAAGAATAATTTTAAACCGCTATTAAAACCTTTGGCCTGCCCACTCTTGATCCTTTTACCGCATAATAAAAAATGTAAGCATACGCGGGTAGCATGCATATCATAAATGATAACTGGTTAGAAACATTCGCATGATCACGAAGACCCGTATATATTAAAGGTATAATGGCGCCACCGGCAATACCCATTATTAAAAGCGCTGATCCAATCTTGGTAAATTTTCCGAGTCCGTCTATAGCTAAAGGAAAGATGGCCGGCCACATTAAAGCATTTGCCAAACCCAACAAAGCGATAAAGGTGATGGCAACATATCCATCAGAAACAAAAACTCCAATGGTAAAAATAATTCCTAAAACCGCAGAGATCGCAAGTGCCTTTTGTTGCGATATAATTTTAGGTATCGTAAAGATGCCGACAACATAGCCAGCCAACATTGCAAATAAGGTAAATGATGTAAAGTATTTCGTTTGATCAAGCGGCATCCCCATATGTTTCCCGTAAGTACCTATTGCATCGCCGGCCATTACCTCTGCGCCTACATACAAAAACAGGCATAGTACACCTAAAAACAAATGCGGGTACTGAAACAGGCTTCCTCTTTGAGGTACACGTTTTACATTATTCGTTTCCTTTTCTTCCGAGTCTATCTCCGGCAATGATGACCTGCTGATCAAAAATGCCATGATCATTAAGATGACGGCGATAATAATATATGGTGTAATTACTCTGTGGGCAAGTTCATTTAGTAAAAATTCTTTTTCCGAAGCTACAGTTGCTGTATTAATCTTTTCTTCTATTGTGGTGGCATTTTTTAACACCAACGCCCCTACGATCAGCGGACTCAGCATACCTGCAGTTTTATTGCAAATACCCATTATACTAATTCGCTTAGCTGCGCTTTCAATTGGCCCCAAAATACTTATGTAAGGGTTGGAAGCCGTTTGTAAAAGAGCGAGCCCCATTCCCTGAACAAAAAGACCGGTGAGAAAAAGTGCGAAGCTTCTCGCATTAGCCGCGGGCACAAAAATAAGCGAGCCAATTGCCATCACGAACAAGCCCAGGGCCATTCCATTTTTAAATCCTGTTTTTTTGAGGACATAAGACGAAGGAATGGCGAGAAAAAAATAAGCCATATAAAAACTGAAGGTCACAAAAAAAGCCTGTGTGTCACTTTCCAACTGGCAGGCAAGTTTAAGAAAGGGAATTAACGTGCCATTAAGCCAGGTTACAAATCCAAAAATAAAAAACAGTGCACCAATTATGACCACTGCATAAGTTGTACGATTCATTTCTTTCATTAATACTTATTTGAGTTTTGGCTAAGACAATTATGGCTGCCTTTAATATTTATTGAAAATTAATTTTTTTTATTCCCGAAGATGGTATAAATATATTGAATGTGCTAATCAATACACGTTACAATTATTACCATGTATTTACACAAACGATTGAAATCACAATGCAAACGATTGCCCTGTTTTCCACATTTATCGTAATTTGCAAACCCGCTTATGGACAATAAACTTCCTACTTTAAAAGAAATAGCAAAACGACTGAAATTCTCTGTTTCAACAGTTTCCAGGGCGCTCCACGACCACCCGAGTATTGGCCTGCGTACAAAGATGCAGGTACAGCAATTGGCGAAAGAACTAAACTACGAGCCAAACCAATCTGCACTTTTTTTCAAGCAACAAAAAACGCATTCCATTGGCGTGATTCTTCCAAATCTTAAGGAAGATTTTTTCTCGCAGGCAATAAATGGCATTGAAGATATTTCCAATAAACACAATTATAGTGTGTTGATCGGGCAATCGCATGATAACATAGATAAGGAAAAACAAATTGTGATTGCCATGAAAAACCATCGCGTAGATGGACTAATTGTTTCGATTTCCAAGCATACTCAAAATTATGATCACTTCACGGGATTAGAAAAATATAACATACCTGTCGTTTTTTTTGATCGTGTTCCGGATCTGCCCACTGTACACAAAGTATCGTCCGATATTAATAACGGGACAAAACAGGCAGTAGAATTTTTAGTCGCCAAAGGTCACAGGAGAATCGGAATGATCAATGGCCCTGAAGAAATGAAATCCTGCAAGGATCGAATGGCGACCTATATGGATGTTTTGCAGAAGAAAAGAATAAAGATCGACTTGCGACTCATCGCAACCACGGACCTTACGCAGGAACAAACTTACGAAGCGATGGAAAAATTATTGGCTCTAAAATCTCCGCCCACAGCCATTCTTACCATCAATGATTATGTAGCGCTCGACGCCATACAATATGCAAGGAAAGCAAAGATTCGTATCAATAAAGACATTTGTTTTGTAAGCTATGCGAATTTGCCAATTACTAATTACCTCGAATTTCCTCCACTGGCTTCGGTGGAACAATATCCCTATCAACAGGCAAAAAAGGCAACCGAAATTCTTTTTGATTTATTAAATGAAGAAAATAAGGAAAAGGAAAACCCGGTGTTTAAAAACATATTGATTGCAGGAGAGCTTGTAGTGCATAAAAATAAGTGATCACTTTTCGATTAAAAACCATGTTCTATCCATTAAAATAATAATTATCCTTTGCCTCAAAAAACGCGATCCCACCATTCGAAAACTTTTTCTAAAATAAATACTCAAATAAAAAGGCAATCGGTTGCGCTTTGACAATACGGCTAAGTCGTTTATGTTTGTTCGTTAACGTGAACCCCTGAATAATTCTTAATGTTGCAACAAATACTTTCTGCATACAATCTTAACGAGAATCAATTTCAAATTGAGCAGATTGGTTTTGGACTGATCAACCAGACATGGAGATTGAAGAATTCGCATGAAGACTATATCCTGCAAAGGATAAATGACAATATTTTTAAGAAGCCCCTGGCAATAGCATGCAATATCGGGATGCTTGCCGATTACCTGCTGCAACATTATCCCGCTTATTTATTTACTGTTCCGATAAAAACGAAGAATCATGAAGGGATGGCCTATTTGCCCGAAAAAGGTTATTACAGGCTTGCTCATTTTGTAAGACAATCGCATACAATCGACGCTGCTGAATCGCCTGGACAAGCGTTTGAAGCTGCCAGGCAATTCGGCAGATTCACCATGCTTCTTTCCAATTTTCCGGTTGAGCAGTTGCAAATTACTTTACCCGATTTTCATAATTTATCTCTTCGCTATACACAATTTTTACAGGCGCTTGAAACCGGCAATAGGGATCGCATAACACAAGCGGCAGAAATGATAGCTTTTATTAAAGAAAATAGAGACATCGTCGACACTTATGAAAACATTTTGAATAACCCGGCTTTCAGGTTGCGTGTTACCCATCATGATACCAAAATAAGCAACGTACTTTTCGATGAAAATGATAAGGGCTTATGCGTTATTGATCTTGATACCGTAATGCCTGGTTATTTCATCAGCGATGTGGGAGATATCATGCGAACCTACCTGTCACCAGTAACCGAAGAAGAAAAAGATTTTTCAAAGATCAGCATCCGGGATGATTATTTTGTTTCAATTTTCCAGGGTTATATGAGCGAGATGAAGAATGAATTGACCGCTGAAGAAAAGGATCATTTCATCTACTCAGGTAAGTTCATGATCTATATGCAGGCGATCCGTTTTCTTACTGATCATATAAACAACGACATTTATTACGGCGCAAAATATCCCGGGCATAATTTTTTACGGGCAGGCAACCAGATTGCCTTATTAACCCGACTTAAAGAAAAGGAAGGTGCTTTGATGTCGTTGATTTGAAAAATAGCCTTGTGTAACAAGCCTTTTTAAGAGGCCATCAAATTGCCCGTGAACTTTCATTTTTCATCCCCATTCTTATAAATGTTTTAGATTTACGTATTATGAGAAAAACAGCTATTTTGGTTACGATTGCTTTCTTTACATTCTTTAATGCAAGCAGCCAGCAAACTCCATCATCACTACAGGTAAAAACTATCAATGGTATTATTGAAGGATTGCATGAGTCGGGGATTCGAACTTTTAAGGGTGTCCCTTTTGCACAGCCTCCCGTTGGAGATTTACGGTGGCAAGAACCGCAACCACTAAAGAATTGGAGCGGAATAAGAAAGGCTGATAAATTTGGGCCTCGTGCCATGCAGAAGCCACTTTTCAGCGATATGCAGTTCAGGAGTAATGGCGTGAGTGAAGATTGCCTTTATCTTAATATATGGACCCCGGCAAAATCTGCGGGTGATAAACTTCCTGTATTGGTCTATTTTTATGGCGGAGGCTTTGTTGCCGGCGATGGTTCAGAATACCGCTACGACGGCGAAAGCATGGCAAGACATGGTATTGTGGCAATAACTGTCAATTACCGGCTGGGAATATTTGGATTTTTCTCGCACCCCGAGCTTACAAAAGAATCGCCTCATCATGCTTCCGGCGATTATGGCTTGCTTGATCAAAGTGCGGCACTAAAATGGGTGCAGCGAAATATTGCAGCTTTCGGTGGCGATCCAAAAAAAATAACTATTGCCGGGGAATCGGCAGGGTCATTTTCTGTAAGCGCTCAAATGGCTTCGCCTCTTTCCAGGAATATAATAGCTGGAGCTATTGGTGAGAGCGGATCATTGCTCGGCAAACAATCCACCACTTCACTTTCTGCTGCAGAGGAGATCGGGGAAAAGTTTGCAAAGTCAATTGGGGCCGAATCATTAAAAGCTCTTCGCAATATTCCGGCGGAAGAATTGCTTGATGCCGCTTCCAAACCAGGCACTCGTTTCCCTGTAACTGTAGATGGCTATTTTCTTCCAAAGTCTCCCGTGCAAATTTTTGAGGCTGGCCAGGAAGCACATGTTCCCTTACTTGTAGGCTGGAATTCGGAAGAAGGAAATTACAGGTCGATCTTTGGAAAGGACAGTGTTACAACGGAAAATTATAATAGATCTATTGAAAAATTATACGGCGATAATGCTAATGGCATTTTAAAAGTTTACAACGCTTCTGACGACGAATCATTAAAACAAGCTGCAACGGACCTTGCGAGTGATCGCTTTATTGGGTTCAGTACGTGGAAATGGTCCGACATGCAAAGCGAGACTGGCGGTAAAGCTGTATACCGCTATAAGTATGCGCGGCCACGTCCTGAAATATTTGCGGAGAACGGAAGTCCCGTTCCTGGTTCGGCATCCAATGGTGCATCACATTCATCTGAGATTGAATATGCCATGGGCAATCTGCCAACTAACCGTGTGTATAACTGGCAACCCGAAGACTATAAAGTCTCAGAAATGATGCAGGGCTTTTTTGTAAACTTTATTAAAACGGGTAACCCAAATGGGCTTGGCTTACCTTATTGGCCCGCAGTGAAAAGCGGTGGCCCGGCTGACTTCATGTATATTAACGCGACAACAGGTGCTGAAAAAGAAAAAACAAGAGATCGCTACTTACACCTCGATCAGTTGAATTCAGTGAGATAAATTGTGCAGGGCGCTAAAAATCTCTCCCCCGGTTTCCAACATATGAAAAGCCGTACCGATCTCCCTCCTGGGATAAGGAATATTTGCGTATTCAAAAAATATTGATAACATTATCCTGATAACATGCACCTGAGCCGTATTTCCGTATTTTTATCTATTCATATTTTAACGGCCCGATGACACCTTTCAAGAAATATTTATGGGCTTTTTTTGCCATTACAGGTCTCTGTTTCATTTATACCATTTCATCAGCTCAGCAAGACACTATTCCTCAAAAAACCCTTGACGATTACATTAAAAACAAAAATGGGTTTTTTGGTAAAGTGGTAAAGCCTTTCATGAAAAACAGCAATGAAGACACCGTAGATGCCAATGATCCAAGGAGGAATGATCTTCCTTTTATACGGTACCAGGGATACGTGATCAGAAATATCATTGCAGATGAATTGCCATTTGGTATTGCCATAGCAGATACCTCCAGGAAAGTAGTAACTGCACTCACCAAACTAGCCAATAACCTCCACCATACCACGAGGCCACGCATCATAAAAAATAATCTTTTTTTTAAAAAATATGATACCGTAAAGCCATACCTGCTTTCGGATAACATCGCATTTCTGCGGCAACTGCCCTACATACAGGACGCAAGCTTTGAAATGTTTCCTGTAGCCGGCAGCAACGATTCGATCGATATTATCGTGAGGGTAAAAGACGTGTTTTCCATTGGTGGCGCTATAGGTTCAATTGGCTGGAAACGGTCTGATATAGAAGTACGGGAAGATAATTTTGAGGGGCTCGGAAATGCACTTGTCTTCCAGGGTTTGTATGACAACGCCCGGCGAAACAATTTTGGCTTTGGTGCCGGATATATTCTCCGAAACATCAGCGGCAGCTTTATCAATGGAGAATTGGGCTATCAAAGTTTTTATACGGCCATAGATGGGCCTAAAGAAGAAAATCTATATTATCTCAACTTAATAAAGCCTCTTGCCAACAGATTTATGCGATGGACATACGAACTCCGTGGCTCTTATCATGATACCAGAAATATGTATACCAGTGATTCGATCTATAAAACTTTTAACCGGTACAGGTATCACGATGTAGAAGCGTGGGCGGGCTACAATATCAATTCGGAAGGCTACACAAAAGAAAAGGAAGATCGCGAACTGAGGAAACTTATTGGACTGAGAATCATTGACAGGAAATTTTATGATGTTCCGCAGAAATATGCTTCTCAATATTACTGGAGATTTGCAGACCTCACCGGCGTGCTTGGCTCTGTCACTTTTTTCCGTCAAAACTTTTATAAAACCAAATACATTTATGGGTTTGGCAGAAACGAGGATATACCAGAAGGTCTAAATCTTACAATGACATCCGGGCTTACCCGAAAACAGGGAATGCTACGGCCCTTCCTGGGCTTTAATTACGATCGTTCTTACTTTAACAAAAGAAATAACTATATAAGCTATACTATAAGAGCTGAAGCCAATGTAAGAAAAACCGCAGTTGAAGATATAAATCTGCTCGGAGGCATTGCTTATGTGGAACACCTGCATAACTTAGGTCCGCGATGGAAGCAGCGCTTTTTCTTTAATCTGGATGTAGCTCAGCAGGTAAATACTATTCTCAATGAGCCCTTACTGCTTCAAAGTTCTTTTGGCCTTCCGGAGATTGGTAATAGCCGCGTGGGTGGTACCTTGAGAGCCACTATAAAAGCGGAGTCTGTTTTTTTTAGTCCTTGGTCAATAGCATCGTTCAAGTTTGCACCATTCGTATTTGTAAATACGAGCTTCTTCACCCCCTATCTTTCAAATGGTGATATATATTCATCCATTGGTGGTGGTATAAGGACCAGAAGTGAAAGTCTTATTTTCGGAACGTTTGAAATAAAAGGGTATTTTTTTCCCGGGAAGAACAATTATCATGAAAGTTTTGGAAT
>JBDTVF010000037.1:0-19845 GCA_040007325.1 Ginsengibacter sp.
AATATTTTAACTCCTCTCCTGCTCATTTTGTAAAAGGATTAAAAGTTAAAGCAGAATGTCTTGCCTGATCAATCTTATCATTCCCGGGAAAAATTATTTACATAAGGGCCATCTTCTCATCCGCAGTTTTATCTGACTATTAAAGATTCTCACATGATCCCCTTTTAAGAACTTTTTGTAAATACTTTTTCTGAATTGTGTAAATAAATAAACAAGATCGATGTGCGATGAGTGTCCATAAGTTTTCTTGTATTGAATTGAAAACATTATGCCAGCATCAAAGTTGTTGTTGCAGTAAATTTGATTTGAAAGATAATCTGGTAAAATTTCTTAACTTAAGACCGTCAAAAAAAATAGGACAACATGAAAAAATTATTTTCTTTAGTACTTATTAGCTCAATGATTATTGCGAGTTTTAACAGCTGTGCACAAACAGATAAATCTAAAAGGCCAAGCCCTCCTGCAAAAGTATCTGAAACTATAAGCAACGGAACTATGGTTAGCATCGACTATAGCCAGCCATCTTTAAAAGGCAGAACAATTGGTAAAGACGTGGAACCCATGGATGGCAAAATATGGCGTGCCGGTGCTAACGAAGCAACCGTATTTGAAGTGAATAAAGATATAATGATCAATGGTCAAAAATTAGCTGCAGGAAAATACGCGCTTTTCATGATTGCTAACCCCGGCGAATGGACAATCATCTTCAATAAAAAGTGGGATACAGATGGCGCATTCGATTATGAGAAAAACAAATCGCTTGACGTGTTGCATGTAAAAGTGAAGCCAATGACTCCGGCTACTCCGGCTCAAAAACTCACCTATGCGATTGCCAAAGATGGAACGGTCTCTCTCGTATGGGGAGATAAGAAGGTTGCTTTTAAAGTTTCCTGATTCAACAAAAATATTTTTTCACCAGCAACTAATTTGAAAATAATAATTAGCGGAAATCGCTACGCCCTGTGATTAAATTTTAATAAATCTCTCCTATTCTTTCGCCTAAAAACACTTCTTTTTTAATTAAGGTAAGGCCCCTTTTTTAAGGTTGTCTGGCTGACTCATTTACTGCCATTGACCGCTGGTGACACTTGCTTTTATTTTACTTTTTATTCTTCTTAACGTTTAGCGCTGAAGTTTCTTAAAGACTTGCTAAAAAGCTGATTACTTAATGGCCTTTAACGTCTTAGGTACTCACTTTGTCGTAAGTTATATAAATGAAACCAATGAAAAAATCTAAAAATTTAAACAACATGAAAAAAACATTTTTATGGTCACTTGTGATAGGGGGAACTTCGTTGCTCTATATAGGTTGTTCTAAGGAACCTTTGGATAATCTTACAACAGAAGAATCCCGCATCTACATCACTGACCACGACTCAACAGTCAACTTCACCAATTACAGCACCTACAGCATTTCTGATTCAGTAGCAGTGATTGATAATGGCCATGCCACCCTGGAACTAGACAACACCGATGCCGCATACATCGATGCAGTGAAAAAATATATGAGTGTTGCGGGCTTTACATTGGTAAGTAAGGACCAGGCGCCAGACCTTGGCTTGAATGTGAATAATATTATTAATACAACGACGGGCGTAATAAGCTATGACGATTACTGGAATAATTATGGCGGTTACTGGGATCCTTATTATTGGGGCTATAGCGGTTATGGATATTACGTGCCATATGCCTACAGCGTATACCAGGTAAGTGAGGGCGCTATATCGGTAAACCTTCTTGATCTGAAAAACGCGGCAGCCAGTAATAAAATTGATGTAGTGTGGACAGGTCTCATCAGGGGGCCGGGCATTTTTGATCCAAACGTTGCCGATGGACGGGTGAAAGCCTTGTTTGATCAGTCACCTTATTTAAAGACCAATTAAATCTAATCGAATGAAAAAAATAAAAACAGTATTTGCATTAATGAGTGCCTTCATGTTTGTTGCTCTCACTACAAATGCGCAGAAAGGTACTTTACAAATGAATTTAAATTACAACTACGGCATACCGTCTGGTTCTTTTAACAGCGACCTTATCAGCAATGGCTCTCCGCGTGGCGGCCGCGGTTCTATCATGTATAATTTTACTGATCATCTTTCTGCCGGGCTGGAATCAGGGTACCAGGATTTCTATCAAAAATATCCACGTGACCTGTATCATCTTTCCAATTCACAGGATGTTTCTGCTGTGTTGTCCAATTCAATTCAAACAACACCACTTTTGATAAAAGCCAAATATGCATTGACAAATAACTCTGGTGTTAAGCCCTATGTATCGCTGGCGGCAGGTGCTAATATGATCAACTTCCGGCAATATTTTGGTGAATTCAGCAATACACAAACCAGCACTGGTTTCCTCGCACAAGGTGGCCTTGGTGTAATGATACCATTTAGTAAAAGTGGCCACTCGGGAATTAATATTGGTGCATCATACGACTATGCGCCTTACAACAAAAATGGTTATACAAATCTAAATACGATTAACCTACAGGCAGGTGTCATTTTTCCAATACATTAATCAGTATTACCTCTTATATAAAAAAGCTCCCGCACATGCCGGAGCTTTTTTTATATAATAAATTGTACCGGACGCTATCGCGAGCAATTGAGATTTTTTTTAACTCAAGGATGATAAAAAACGTTGCCGTTATTCTTTATAAATGGGTGTGAAAAGTAAGCGATTATTTGTTTGGAACTGCAGATATAACTTTTGAAAATATAGTCACTAAAATTGAAACGGGGACTTGGGGAAATAATTACAAAACTAAAAGGCATGAGAACGATACTCTCACAGCTTTCGGACTTCAAATTATAGGTTACGCGAAGATCCTGTGGCCGTGAACCACTATTCTATTCATGGGCAATTCGGTTATGTAACTGGAAAAGAAAAACAGACGGGAAATTTGTAGTTGAAGCCGGCGGCTACAAATTTGTAAACGAGAATAACGCTACAAATGATGAAGGCAATATGTAGTTGTATGGAAGCAGGAAAACGGTGAGTGGAAAATTTATCGTGACATTGGTTTGTAACGGAGTTTCTTTCAATAAACACCACGATAATTCAAAATATAAAAGAATGACTGCAAAATTGTTGGATTCGCAGTGGGATATGTATGGCATTATTTGAAAAACAGGTAATAACTTTGAGAGCAGATTATCATTTCGGAATGAGTAAGTAAGATAAATCATATCCGATCAAAATGTAAAAACTGTAATGACTGTGATACAGCAAATCGCAAAACATTTTAGAGATGTTTATTTTAGTGGTAACTGGACATCGGTTAATGTAAAAGAAACATTAGCCGACCTTAGCTGGCAGGAAGCAACAGCTACGGTTGGCAATTTGAATACCATTGCAACTTTAGTTTTTCACATTAATTATTATGTATCACCTGTTTTTAAAGTATTGCAGGGCGGGCCTTTACAGGCGAGCGACAAAGAAAGCTTCGCCCTCTCTCCCATCACCTCGCAAAGTGATTGGGACGCCTTGGTGCATAAGTCCCTCAATGATGCAGAGCAGTTCGCCAATGAAATTGAAAAACTGGATGAAGAAAAATTATTTAAAGATTTTGCAGATGCCAAATACGGTAATTATTACCGAAACCTGCACGGCATAATTGAACATACTCACTATCATCTCGGGCAAATTGTTTTGATAAAAAAGATGCTAAGAGAAAAGCCGGTCTGCTAAGTTTGCACGCGATAAAATTTTACACCACACCAGGTTTATAAATTTGAAATCCCGTGTGACTTCTTCTAATTACGATGATAAAAATTGACCTCTAAAAATTTGTCGTACGAATTATTACCAACTATATTGATTTCAAATTTTTTCATCCACCTGTAATAATCAGCGCCCATACTTGCGCTGGATTCATAGTTGTAATTAACCCCGTTTTTCTTTAGTAAACCAACAATCGCAGATTTGATGGCTGGATAATTAGACTTATTAGTGTTTACAAAAACAAACTGCCACTCGCTTACATCCTGCAGAATGTAACACGACCAAAATCCCTTTCCGGATAGAGTAAAGTTGGTTTTATATTTTCTCAGTTTGCCTTCCATACCAATATAATCGCCCTTAAGATTTTAAAAATTGTTTGGGGCATCCCTAAAGACAGCCAATAAAGCATTGGAGAAAGAATTAAAGCTGTTGAGAGGAACTTTAGTTGATTTAGTTTTATCAGTAAGTGAAGTAACAGTCGGATTAGCTGGCTTCATTGAATCTCCTCGTACGTTACTGGTTAGTGGTGGCGTTTCATTGCTATGCGATTGGTAATTATCATAAGTTATCAATGTCGAGGTATCCTTCTCTTTAGGATTATTGGTATCGGTATTATTAGTTTTACGAAACGCAAAATATCCGGCCACAATTAAAAAACCGATTATAAGCAATGACAAAATAATCCTTTTGGAAAAGCTTTTATTTTGACTCGTCTCATCTTGATTTGTAATGCTGTAAGTATCCTCCTCAATAACTTCAGCTCTTGAAGTTTCCTCTGGCTTACCTGGAATCTCTTGTCTTTCTCTTATTTCAATTGTTGGCTCTTTTGACGGTAAAGGGTTTTCTAAAGGTACTACAGTTGTCTTTTTCTCTTCTGCAACAGCTATTTCTCTTCGCTGTTTTTGAATAGAAGTAAGTACTCTTCTTATCCCCGTAGCTATATTATTATAAGCCTGCTCAGGCGTCTTCCATTCGCCTATCGGCTTGGCACTATCAGGCAGCACCTGTAACTGGTTTAGGTTAAAAACATAATCTTGAAAATTGATATCGATATCCCAGAGACACCAGTCGATGATTACTGGTATCACTATGGATTTATTTTGCTTATGCCGATCTATCGCAAATTTAAATTCAACCTGGTGAATGAATTCCGAATTCATAAAATCTGCACTCACTAACAATAAAAACAAGTCCGTTTTTTCCAGCCTTGATTCTATGCTCGGTTTCCATTCCTGCCCGGGATCTATGTGATCATCGTGCCATAAGTTTAAGTTATAAGGTTCTTTTAAAGGATTTAAGTGCCGTAACAAGCCCTGCTTTATTTCACGGTCTTCCCTGGCATATATGATGAACACATTAATTTCTTCGTGTATGGGCATAGCTGGTAGATGGCAGAAAATTTTACCATCCGTAAGCAATTTACATTTTGTTTTAAATTATCCACTGAATCAGTTTTCCGAAATTCCGGCGGCGATAACTATTTCAATTGTGATTTTTTACTATCGTTCAGTAATTAATACTCGCCGAAAAAAATTATCTCAAAATATTTTGCCATCTCAAAAAGTATTTAGACATTTGTCTAAATATATAAACATCTAATTTGTGAATTCAGTTTTCAAAGCATTAAACGATCAAACACGAAGGGATATACTGGAGCTGCTGAAAGAAAAGGATTTATCAGCCGGCGAGATCGTTGAGAAATTTAATATGTCCGGCCCGAGCATTTCGCACCACCTCGACCTGCTGAAACAAGCGGGGCTTGTGAGTACTACCAAAAACGGTCAATACATATATTACTCGCTCAACACAACAGTTGTCGATGAGATCATGGGATGGCTTGTACAATTCAAAACTAAAAAACGTAAAAAATGAAAAATAGAATCTTAACAGGCATCATACTTATTGCCTTACCCCTTATTTACCTGGCATTGGTTTATAGCAACATGCCAGATATGGTGAACGTTAACTACAATTTGCAGGGGAAATCAGAAGGCCTGGTTCCAAAGACAGAAATTATTGTTTTGATTGGGGCTCTGTCTGGGATCACACTAATAGTTTTACTGACAATTGGCTTTATTCACAGGCTTACACCCAAACTCTCCGAACCGGCTAACCGCCACCGGATGCAAAATATTGCTCTTGCGGTTACGGCCTTTCTTGTATTTGTACAATGTTGGCTGGTCTATACTTTTCAACAGGGATTAAACCACGCATCAATAAAATTTATACTGGCCGCACTCAGCCTGCTCTTTGCAATTATTGGCAACTATATGCCGAACCTTAAGCCAAACTATGTTGCAGGCTATCGAATTCCATGGACTTTAAATAATGAAGATAACTGGCGTAAAACTCATGAGCTGGCAGGAAAGTTATGGTTCTTTGGAGGTCTGTTGATAATGATAATGTGCATCCTGTTACCATTTGAAATTGCTTCTGTCATCTTTGGTATATGCCTCCTAATAATGTTAGTTCTTCCTGCCATTTATTCTTACAAACTGCATAAGAAGATGGGCACTTTCGTGCTGTAAGTTTTTAATTTAGAATTCACGTAAAAACGTTCGATCAATTACATTTCATTTTGCCCGCCCTGGCTTATTTCAAACAAAAACCAAATTCTTCTTTCAGTACCATCAAGTATTTCCTGTAAGAGGTTGCTTGTGGGACTGTCGTCATTATCTTCCGTGGTTTTTATAGCGGCCCGGATGTTTTTTCCAATATGCTGGTTATCGGCCAGCAGTTCAGCGATCATATCCTGTGGCGAAACAAAATCATTGTTATTATCACTGATGGTTTGAAGTGAGGTGATATGCGTAATGCTGCGGATGGTGGTGCCACCAACCCTGCGCATGCGCTCGGCCAATATGTCGATAGTGTCAAATATGGCGTCAGCCTGCTCATCAAATAGCAGGTGATAATCCCTGAAATGTGAACCGGAAAGGTGCCAATGAAAATTTTTGGTTTTGGTGTATAAGGCAAATGCATCCGCAATAAGTGGATTTACTGCCTCAACCACTTTTTTTACCTGCTCCTTTTTAAGATCTGTTGGTGTGGCCAGTGCCGACGGCGAAGGATAACCGCTACCCGCCTTAGGAGCAGCTTTAGGTTTGCTGTTGTTACTTTTTTTACTTGTGCTCATTTTTATATTATAGCCCCGGGTTGTAACAGGGTCGTAATATATTTACAAGTAATATGCCATTAGGTTCGAAGAGAAGAAACTAAAAAATTTCCTAGTCCAAAATACAACCCCTGCGGACCCGTCAATTTTGAATGGCTTTCAAATAATTTGCTTCGATCTGTGCTTAACAAAAAACTAATATTTTTATAGCAAATTTTCCGTATTGTAAAATGCCTTTGATAATATTGCAATTCATTTATCCATTATATCATGCCATTTACAATTGCTTTTCGTCTTTTCAAACAGTCTTTTTTTCTTTCTATTTTATTTGCTTTCTTATTTTTTAGCTCGTGCAAGGAACAGGAAGAACCGGTTGAACAGCACATTAAGGAGATGAATCCTGTAGGCACCGATAGTCTTGCAAAGACAATTGAGTCGATAGTAAAACCCGAACTTGCAGATAACCTTACGTTAAAACTTTGGGGTGTTGATTCACTCGTCATCTCTCCCATTGCACTTGACATTGATGATTCAGGCAAAGTATATTATGTGACTACTAACAGGCAGAAAAATTCTGAGTTTGACATCCGCGGTCATAAGGATTGGGAAATTGCTTCTATCCAATTGCAAACGGTAGAAGATAAGAGAGCATTTCTTCATAAAATATTATCACCTGAAAATAGCAAGAAAAATGAATGGCTTGCCGATGTAAATGGTGACAGTTCGCACGACTGGCGCGATATGACTGTTGAGAAAGAGAATGTGTACAAAATGGAAGATGTAAACGGAGATGGTGTGGCTGACCGTACCCAATTGATAGTTGACGATTTTCATGATGAGGTAACAGACGTAGCAGGCGGTTTATTGGTAAACGGTAAAGATCTTTTTCTTGCTGTAGGCCCGGACTTGTGGAGAATGGAAGATAAAAATGGCGATGGAATAGAAGACGAAAAAACTTCGATCTCACATGGGTATGGTGTTCACATAGGTTTTGGCGGCCACGGGATGTCAGGTGTTGAAATGGGGCCTGATGGTAGAATATATTGGCAGATAGGTGATATTGGCTTTAGCGGTACAGATAAGGAGGGTAAGAAATGGGATCATCCAAACAGTGGCGTTATCGCCCGTTCTAATCCCGATGGAAGCGACTTTGAAATATTTGCTTCAGGCAATCGCAATACGCATGAATTCGCTTTTGATGAATATGGTAATCTCATAAGCGAAGACAATGATGGAGATCATCCCGGTGAAAAAGAAAGGCTTGTATATGTGGTAAACGGTGCAGATATCGGCTGGAGAAGCAACTGGCAATACGGTAAGTACAATGATCCTGACAACAATACTTATAAAGTGTGGATGGCGGAAAATTTATGGAAGCCCCGATTTGATGGACAGGCTGCTTACATCACGCCATGCATTGATAATTTCGTGAGCGGCCCTGCAGGTTTTTTATATAATCCCGGTACCGCTTTAAGTCCTAAATATAACAACACATTTTTTGTTGCAGAATTTGTTGGTAATCCTGCGCAGTCCGGCATTTACAGTTTTAAATTGAATCCTAAAGGCGCCACGTTTACACTGGGTGAAAATAAAAAAATATTAAGCGGCGTATTGGCCACAGGCATGGACTTCGGGCCTGATGGCGCCATGTATATCGCCGACTGGATTGATGGATGGGGCACACATAATTATGGGCGCATCTGGAAACTCGATGATAAAGATGCTGCTTCGCTGCCACAGCGTATTGAAACAAAAAAATTATTAGCCGAAGATTTTACCAAAAGTTCCGAAGATGAACTCGGCAACATTTTAAAAAGCCCTGACCTGAGGGTGAGAATGAAAGCACAATTTGAATTAGTGAACCGCAAGGAAAAAGGCGCAGAGATTTTTAAAAGGACACTTGCTCAGCGTGACAATCAATTGGCCCGTGTGAATTCCATCTGGGGAATAAGTCAATTAGCAAGACAGGATAAAAAATATGGAACGCTATTGATTCCATTGTTGCAGGACGCAGACCAGGAGATAAGAGCGCAAGCGGCTAAATGGATGGGCGATATAAAATATAAAGAGGCGGGTAAAGATCTTCAGCCTCTGCTTAAAGATTCGTATAGCCGTGCACGTTTTTTCGCAGCAGAAGCACTGGGAAGAATTGCTTATGAACCGGCAATTCCTGCAATCATCGATATGCTACGAGCCAATAATGATGAAGACGCTTACCTGCGTCACGCGGGAAGCCTGGCACTTGCAAGAATAGGGAAATCAGCACCTATTGTTGCACTGGCGAATGACACTTCAAGAGCACTGAGAATTGCAGCCGTTGTTGCGCTGCGAAGGATGAGTAATGCCGGTATCGCCAGGTTTCTCAATGATAGTGATGAGTATGTAGTAACCGAAGCAGCCCGCGGTATTAATGATGATCTTTCTATAAAAGATGCGCTGCCTGCATTGGGTAATTTATTAAAGACAACCCATTATACTAATGAAGCGCTTATACGCCGCTGTATAAATGCAAACCTGCGAACCGGTTCAGACGAAGCTATGCAAAACCTTATAAACTATTCGTCTGCAACGACCAATCCTCCTGCTATGCGGGCAGAAGCGATTGCCGCTTTAAGTACATGGGCAAAGCCTTCTGTGCTCGACCGTGTAGATGGCCGCAGCCGGGGCGTTGTGCAAAGGGATGTTCAAACTGTAAAGAATAAAGCCGGTGATGTGCTCACCAAACTTTTGAATGACAAGGCAAGTGATGTGCGCTTAAGTGCAGTAAAAGCAGTGGCACGTCTTGATCTTAAACAGGCAGGCTCCACTTTATTAGCACTTCTTAAAAATGATCAAAGCCCGGAAGTAAAGGTTGCATCATTGAAAGCATTAGCCGGCATGAATGATACGAATATAGAACAGGCAATTCAGGTCGCCCTTAATGGCAAAGACAAAGCCGTAAGAGTTGCAGGGATAGACCTTGTAAGCAAACTGAATATTCCAAAGCCGCTTATGGTTAAGTTACTTGCCGGGGTGATAAACAACCAACCTGTTGAGGAAAAACAAGCAGCCTTATTAACACTGGGAAGTCTGCCGGTTGAAAACACCAAAGATGTGCTGGATGGCTTACTAACGCAAATGAATAATGGTAAACTAAGCCCGGATATTTATTTTGAATTGGGGGCAGCCGTTGACAGTTCCCGTTCGCCACAACTCATAGCAAAATATAAGGAGGCAGCGTCCAAATTATCAAAAGATGAATTGACGGCATCCTTTGCAGGAAGCCTTTATGGAGGCGATCCCGGAAATGGAAGAGTTATTTTCTTTAGCAATCAATCAGCGCAATGTATGAGGTGTCATTCGTATAACGACATGGGTGGAAACGCCGGCCCGCGTTTGAATGGCATTGCATCCCGAATTCCCAGGGAGAAAATATTGGAAGCACTCATAAATCCCAGCGCAAGACTGGCTCCGGGTTATGGGGTAGTTACACTGGAGTTAAAAAATGGAAAAACCATTTCCGGCGTATTGATGGAAGAGAAAGACAAAAGTCTGAGCATAAAAAAAGGCGAGCAACAGGACACCACCATTCTTAAAGACCAGGTCGCAAAGCGGACAAACGCTGCCTCCAGTATGCCGGAGATGAGATACATACTTTCCAAAAAAGAGATAAGAGATGTGGTGAGTTTTGTTTCAACTTTGAAATAATAGCGCAGTGCGTTTGCCATGTTAGGGAATATAAAAACGCTAAAATTTTATAAACGGATGTTCGATATTATATAAACGCGGCCGTGAGTTATTCCTGCTGATAATTAAGTAACTTTCAATTGAACTATTGCTGTTAATGCGAATGCGAACCTTATATATACTGCTGTTCTGCTTATTTATTTTTTCCGAAAAAAGCCAGGCACAAGTAAGAGAGTCTTTACAGGATCTGGTAGATCAATTCTACAGCTATCACAAAGATTATCCCCAGCAAAAGATTTACATACACACCGATAAACCTTATTACCTCGCGGGCGAAGAGATGTATGGCCGTGTATACCTGGTTAATGAAGGAAGGGCAGGATTTGACAGTACAAGAAGCAAAAAAATTTATGTTGAGCTGATCAATGAAGAGGACAGCGTTGTTGAAAGAACAATCGTGAACGGACTTTACAGCTCACTTAATTTTAGTTTCCCCTTGCCCGATTCTTTGTGTGCTGGCAACTATCTTCTGAGAGCTTATACTGAGTGGATGACCGGATTTAAAGATCCTGATAATATTTTTCATACATACATTTATGTTTTCAATAAAACAGATCATTTCGTCTCAGGTCTTGCTTACACCGATTCTTCCCTTGCCACTGTTCGCATTCAGTTGCAAGACACTTTAAAAAAATCTCAACTACGCATACCGGTGCACTACGAGGTAATGGATGATCAAAAGATGATCGAAAAGGCAGACATTACTACAAATTCAAATGGCGATTTTTTAGTTAATATTAATTCTATTCCGAAAGAAAGAAGAGATCATGCAGTGATTAAAATCAAAACCGGTAGTTATGAAACTTTTCTGCGCCTTCCCTCATCTAACGACGATGTCGACGTTCAGTTTTTACCCGAAGGCGGCAGCCTCGTTAACGGTGTTGAAAACGTAGTTGCATTTAAAGCTATTGAGAAAAATGGGCTCGGAAAAGATGTACGTGGTTACGTGAAAGATCAAAACGGTGTCACGGTTTGCAACTTTACCAGTACACATTTAGGAATGGGAAAGTTTGAATTTATCCCCGGCACCGGATCATCATATACTGCCGTGGTGCAACGTGATGATGGCCGAACGAATAGCTATCAACTTGACAGGACTAACAATTACGATTACCAGCTTTCTGTGACTGCTAAAAGTAATGCTACAATGACAGTGCGTATTGCATTGGGTGATTCATTATATAATAAGAAAAAGGTGACCTACCTGGTAGCAACTTCTCATAGTGGCGTTTATTTCAGCGGTCGCGGAATTGATCAATATGAAGTAAATATTCCCCTTAAAGATTTTCCGGAAGGAATAGCGCAGCTTACTATATTCGACAGCACTATGAGCCCGGTAAGCGAGCGGATAGTATTTATTCACCAGGCGGAGCCTAATGTTGATATAGCTGCGGATAAAAAAAATTATGGAAAACGGGAAAAAGTTACACTCAAGCTTAGAACGAAAGATGTTGACGGAAAATTATTGAAAGGGACTTATTCTCTTTCAGTAACAGATGACCATGTGGTGAATCACGATGGTGATGCTGAGAACATAAAAACACATTTGCTCTTGTCGCCTTACCTGAAAGGATATATTGAAGAACCTGGTTATTACTTTGCCAACGAAAATACCACCACAATGAATAACCTTGATCTTGTAATGCTAACGCACGGCTGGAGCAGGTTTGGCTGGCACGACATTGAAAGTAATGCCGTAGTAAATTCAAGTATTAAAGACAGCAGCCTCTCGGTCTCCGGAAAAATTACGAATGATAAGGGCATTCCACGCGATGATTATGCTGTCTCGCTTATTTCACAGTCTGATAATTTTTTCGTAAAGACTGACACAACGAATGAAAAAGGTGAATTCAATTTTACCGGGATCGATTACACGGATTCCACTTCATTTGTTGTGCAGGTAAAAAATCCTAAAGGTATAAATGAAGACGTACATATTTCAGTTGACAGTTTGCATTTTCCTTTGAATGCCACTTCCACACTTTTCGATGTTGCTGCAACTAGTCATTTACAAATTGGTGTCACCTCACAAAGAGGAATTAATTATTACATGAACTTCATGTATGATTCTCTAAAAGACAATGAAAAAATTCGGGTATTAAAAGAAGTAATTGTTGCCAGGACCAAAAGAAAAACTTTCTTTGACGATCCAAGGCGGGTGAGCCCTGCCTCTTATATCATTACATCAGATGTTATAAACAGATATGCCTGGAATCCCAGGTCCAGTCTTTTTGATCTTATGCATTTTGTGCCGGGCGCAACTTTTTCCGGCGACCACGTTTCTTTTTTCGGTCGGAATACTATCAACGGCGAGACCGATCCTTTGATTATAGTTGATGGGGTTCGTGGCACAGCAGGAGCTGTAGATCCGGGATTGCACGATATCGATTTTATAGAAGTATTAAGAGGTGGTGAAGCGGCCATCTACGGTTTGGAAGGCGGTGGCGGTGTTATTTTGATAAATACAAAAAAAGGGAAAAGTGGAGTTTCAAACTTCACCCAAAAGGGAATAAAGCCATTACAGCTTTCGGGCTATCATGTTGAAAAAAATTTTTATTCTCCCAAATATGAAACCGCTGAAAGCAGGCAATCCAAAATCATAGATGATCGCACCACCATCTACTGGAAAGGCAATATAGTTACCGATTCAAAACTGCCCGCTATCATATCATTTTACACTGCCGACACACCCACCACCTATACCGTAACGTTAGAAGGGATCACCGAGCAAGGAGATGTATTGCACAAAACGTTTCCTATAAAAAGAACACTGCAATGATCTTCGCTCAATAAGCCAGACCGGTATTTCTTAAATGGTCTTTTACGGCAAGGTTCATATCTAACGAAACATTTCGTCTCTTTGCCGATTCGTGTGACACGAACCGAGTCGTTGGATTGAATTACTTGGATATAATGACAGTCCTGGCAAGATGCAACTGTTGGAAGAATTTTTAAACACAGCGATAGTTTATCTTTAGATAATGTGATTGCTTAAAAGACAATTGAACTCAGAAAGGTTAAAAAGATAAAGTTAGGAGATGCCATCATTGTCGCAACTGCTTTGGTTTATGATCTTACAATTATTCCACGAAATACTGACGATTTTATAAATATTCAAGGCCTAAATTGTCTTCTACCAAACTTGATAATCGAAATTTAAAAGCTACTATTAATTTAATTTCCAGAACCTACTTCAAATAAACTGCCACGAATCTAGGCATGGGCGCCATTTTCGCTTTGTTACGTCAACTCAAAAGCTCCTTTATTCATTCGGATGAATACGTTCTCCATTATATTTATCATTCTGTTATTAGTTACTTCATCTTTTACAGCAATACGAATCGCATCTTTTCCAAGGCTCTCTCCCATATTACTTACATTTCTTATAAAAAGATTGTCCTGTTTGCAGCAGTTTAAAAATTCGCCAACATCACCAAATTCTTTTGGCAGGTAAAACAGTAAAAAATTTGCTACTCCATCCACGATTTCTGTTATGCCTATGCTGCAAAGGCGCTGTTTCAGGTTATTTCGTAATGCATGAGTTTTTTCGTATTTCTCTTTATAATATTCCGGGTCTTTAAGAGCAGCAATAGCTGCAGCCTGTGCCGGCAAGCTAACGGCCCACGGTGGAGTTACACTTTTCAAGGTTTCAATAAAATGGGGTGAGCAACATAAATACCCTACCCGCACTCCACTTAAGGCATACACCTTACTCATGGATTTACAAATAATCACATTTTGGGTTTCAACAGCAAACTGCTCTAAAGATTCTGCTGGGCCTGCGAACTCGATATACGTCTCGTCAACCCATACGAGCGTTGAATTTGGTATCTGCGAAAGCATATCCTTCATTTCATTTTTTGGAATGTGCAACCCTGTGGGACTATTTGGATTTACTAAAACAATCATGTCGTAGCCGTTTCTTATTTCCTGTAATAGCGACGCAGTTTGCACCACAAAGTGTTCCTTACGACTTAACGTAAACCGGGTTACGCTGCATTGAATCACCTCCTGCAAAACATGAACGTACTCGCCATAACACGGATCAATTATTAAAACTTTGGACATTTTATTTAACAGGCTTCTAAGAGCCAAAAAAATCAGGTCAGACGAACCAGCGCCAGGTAAAATACATTGCTTATTTATTCCCCTTACCTGGGCAATCACTTCAATAAGCCCGTGTGAATATGTAGGAGGTGAAGTTTGAAGAAACCATGATAAATTTTCATGCAATATTTTCAAAACCCTGGGAGAAGGTGGAAACCACGCATCTAAAACATCAGCATTAATTATCTCTTTTGCCTTTTGTAAGGTTTGCAGATCCTCACCTATAGCTTCGAAGAAAGAGCCACCATGATAACAGGCAGAAGGGGCAAAGAACATATAGGGAAGTTGCCAGTCTATTTTACTTTTTAATGATTCATAAAGCGAGATTTTTTTCATCATCGTCCTTTGTAAGTCAACTATAGGAGCAACCGATAATTCATAAATTATGTTACCTGATTTTGCCCTTAGATGCAAAGGACTTAGTCCTGCCTTACAATACATATCTATCAGGTCTGTACGACAAATAGCTACAATATACCTGCCCCCATGCGATTGCACCCAACGGAAGGCAGCAAACATTAAAGCTTGTGCCAAATAACTATGGCGATTTTCTTTAATCACCGTTAGCAAACGAATCTCAAATAAATATTCATCAAACGGATAGGGAACAACGGACCGGTTAAAATATTTATCAACGGAATATTTTTTTGATGCCGGCGAAGTAATACTTATAAACCCTATAATCTTTTTATCATATTCAGCGACTATATAATTGTTGACAAGATCAAGATCATCTTTGAGCTGACCGACAGTATTGGCTGAATGCTGGTGAAGTTCTTCTGCATAAACGCTATGGCGAATATTATATATCTCTTCTCTATGTTGTGCAGAGGCAGCAATTAAAATTATTTTAGGAGAAGATGCATCAAGCATGTTAACAAGATAAAAAAATTACTATGACTGTACAATCAATTTTCGGAAATGTCATTGGGTTTAATTTAAGATTAAAGTCAATATCGGCAGCAAGTGGTGACGATCATTTAACCTGGAGTTTCTGTACTTAATTTTTAAGCGCTAATAAGAAATTGCAGAGGTATGCATCCAACAATTCATTGGGCCCGTTACGGAAGATGTTTCTATAATGCCATCAAATTTATTTAGTATTCTCTTTTATATAACTAACCCAGGTCTTCATATAAAACAAATTAAAGGAATTGCTGGATCTTACATCGCATAAATGCATGCTGAATTTATGGGAGATACAATCAGAGGTTATTACCACATCCATTCTTTCTTCATTTTTTTTAAAAATCGTTTTGATTACATGAAACCTGGTGGTATTGCCGAGGTAAAAATCAAATACTCCACCCCTCTCTTTTGTAATCATCTCACATAATTTATTTATGGTGTTTAAAAAACCAGAAAGATTACTTTTCTCAATCGCAAAAAAGTTTTTATGTTCATCAATGCCAGTAATTGTATCGGCATACAGAGGCGCGATTGACATTCTTTTGTCTAACAATATATATTTCTGGCCATTTATGTGGAGCATAATAAAGTGGCAGAAAATTAAAAAAATAAACTTCATACTCGATTACAAGATTTAGAATCTGTAACAATTTTAATGACCCTATCCTGTCGTGTATACATTCACGACAGACCTTGGTCATACACAAATTTATTAATGCTTTTCATTTTTTACATGCCTATATAGTGAGAAGCTAAAATCATTTTGCAAATGGTGCAATTGCCGGGATGAATTGCACAGGCCTATGATTTCGAACACCAATAAAAGTGGAGGGCGAAGATTAATATGTGCAGTACTTGTTATAGTAACGGAAACCTTTTACTAGTACAAAAATCAATAAACTCCTGCCGCTTGTTTCGGGCGAGCGGTATATTTGCGCCATTTGACATTATTACAAATCCGCCATCGGAGCGTATAAATTCTGTTATTTTTTTTATGTTGATTAAGTAGTGGCGGTGGGGACGAAAAAACCCGGCATCCATGAGAATCTCTTCAACTTCACCGAGCGGCTTTGAAATCATGATAGCCTGTTTGCCTTCAATAAAAAATTTAGTGTAGGTATTATAAGCTTCACAATACAATATCTCATCTACCTTTTGAAATAAATAGCCTTTGGCATGAGGAAGAACAATTTTTTCAGGCGGATTATTTGTTTTAGCTGCCTGTATATTTTGTTCCAATACTTTTATTTTCTCCTGGTAATGCTTATCTCCATCTGATAATTTATTAACTGCATTTTTAAGTTCGTTAGCCATAATGGGCTTTAGCAGGTAATCAACAGCACTGTATTTAAAAGCTTTCAAAGCATATTGATCATAAGCGGTAGTGAAGATGAGTTGAAAGTAAATATCATGCACCTGCTCGAGCAATTGAAAGCCATTATATTTTGGCATCTCGATATCCAGGAACACAATATCGGGCAGCAGTGTCTTTATTAAAGTGATGCCTTTTTCGCTGCTGGTTGTACTCTCACAAATTTTCACTTCAGGACAATGTTCTGTCAACAGCGTCTTCAAAACATCAATAGAGTTTTGTTCATCGTCAATAATGACTGCTTTATAGTTTTGTTTTTCCACGAGTAAAATTTTATTAAAATATAGCGTTCAAAATATTGAGTATTCAACAGATAAATTCGATCGAAAGCAACATTACTAAAATGCCTAAGAACATATACATAAGCTACGGGCTTTATACTACTTCTTGTGGGCGGTGGGGACACCGCCCACGGCAGTCAGCCCCGGTTGGTATCCTGCCAACCGGCGAAAAAAATGCATAAGTCGTAAGCATAATTCACGGCCTTTATACCGGTATTACCAGCGTCACTTTTGTACCTCCCGCTTGTTGTTCAGCATCATATAAATCCTCGACCACTACTGTTGCTCTAATGCCATGCAGCCTGTTTACAATTTTAATCCGATCGCCTGTAATTTGCAGTCCGTAAGACTTGTGCGCTGTGGCTGACTTGCTTTTTATTTCCAGTGCCCTGGCACGGCCGATACCGTTATCCTGCACCAACACCTTTAATACATTTTCTTCAGGCTGAGTTACTTTCACTAATAAGCAACCAGGAGTATCTCTCTGCATAAGCCCATGCCATATTGCATTTTCTACATAAGGCTGAATCAGCAGCGCAGGAATGTGCAGGTAAAAAAGGTCTATATTTTTCTCTACATCTATAGACCAGGTAAACTTATCGCCAAAGCGTAATTTTTCCATTTCAATATAGAGTCGCAACGCTTCAAGATCGTTTTGAAGAGGCACTTTAGCCGCCTTGCTATTCTCTAATGTCAGCCGGATAAGGCGTGAGAACTGTACAAGATAATCTGACGCGACATTCCTATCCTTATCTAAGATGTATTTATTTATACTATTAAGCACATTAAAAATAAAGTGCGGGTTCATTTGCGATCGTAAAGCCGCCATCTCTGTTTCAGCTAATTGCTTTTCAAATTCAGTTTTTATTTGTTTTAGCTCAGCTTCCCGTTGTTGTAATTCTGCTGCCCGTTTTTCAGCAAGGCGTTTCACTCTTTCCTTCAATAAGCGTTGCCGGTAGAAAGTATATATCGCCGTGATTACTATTATGGCTATTGCGGTTTTAAACCACCAGGTTTGGTACCAGGCCGGCGCGATGGTTATTGTCAACAGTTTTTTTGACTCGCCCCATATACCATCGTTATTAGCCGCTGCCACAGAAAAATAATAAGTGCCTGGTGGGAGTGATGTATAATAAGCGGTAGTTCGATTGCCTGCCTCTATCCAATTTTCATCAACACCTGCTAACTGGTAGCGATACACGTTTTCCTGTTCATTAATATAATTGTTACAGGTGTAAGCGATGCTGAAAAAATTTTGATTATACTTTAACCTGATATGTTTCTTAAACTCAATAGCGGTATCAAGCGGGTAAGACTTATCGGCTATTAAAAAATCACTGATACGGGGCGTTGGTTTAACTGTATTTTGGGTGAGGTTAATTGGGTCAATAATAATACCGTCACGCATAAGAAAGCGCCCATCCGGCATCACTACCGGCCTTCTAATAAAATCCCAATAATAGCCATCCTTTTCATCAAATAGTTTATAGGTTTTGTTGACAGGGTTTATACGTGCTACACCTTTTGGCGTGCCTGCCCAAAGCATACCCTTTTTATCAGCGATGATCCATTCACAAGCCAGGTAAACAATTGGAGTGAATAAAGCCCGCGTGCCGGGAACAGCCTTCGTAGCGCATACGCCTGCCCGTGAGGCAATATAAAATGTATGGTTCGGCGCTTCACAAAACCGTGGTACCTGCCCGAGCAGCGAAGTTGTATCTCCCTCAATTGAATGGTAATGTTCAAAAATTTCCTTGTTAGGATAAAAAATATCTAATCCATTGTTATTGCTGCACCATATCCGGTTGTAACTATCCTTCATTAAAAATAGGATATTATTATCCTGTGGATGGTCAGGCGATAGTTTTGCAGAGCTTGTTTTAAATAACTGTGCTTCCTTTTTTACGACATTTATTTTTACCAGGCCGGCGAGGTCGGTTGCGCGCACGCAAGTAAAAAAGATGCTATCGTTCCATGAAATCGTATTATGATAATCAGTATACTCTTTAAAGAAATAGGTGCTATCATTTACATGGACAGGTATTTTTTTAATGATCCTTTTTTCGAGGTTCAACTTATGCATGAACATATCGAACACATAAAATTCATCAGGCCCGGCAGGAATAAACTGCCTGATAGAAGTGCTTGCATCACCAGTGCCTGCGGAAAAATGATTAATGATAATCCCTTCTTTTATTTCATAAATTTCTTTTATAAATAGC
This sequence comes from Ginsengibacter sp., assembly GCA_040007325.1. Taxonomy (GTDB): domain Bacteria; phylum Bacteroidota; class Bacteroidia; order Chitinophagales; family Chitinophagaceae; genus Ginsengibacter. Next base: position 19,456 of record JBDTVF010000037.1, read on the forward strand.
GATTGAGTTTTAGCTGCTTTACCCGTTCCCAGCAGATAGTGTCCAGGGCTTATTTCATAGAAAGCAGTGACGGTAGTATTGACAGGTAAAACTTTTTTAAAAACATCGGAGGCAGCAAAAGGTGTTTGCAATCTGTTATATTTAAATACACCATTTTCATCGGCTAACCACCTGTTACCACAATGGTCTGTAAGAGTAATAAAGGTTCCGTTTTTAAAAGGAGACTTAGTATTTCCACCTGGTAAATAAGTATAAGAATATGCTCTTTTTTGCTGTGGATTGAAAGCAAAACCATTAGTAGAAGAACTGATCCATAGCTCATTTTGATTAAGGGAATAAATGGCTAAAGCATCATTATCAGACCTGTTGTTTTGAAACGAATTTCTATAA
>JBDTVF010000038.1:0-19741 GCA_040007325.1 Ginsengibacter sp.
TAATATTAAAATGAGTGCCTAAAACTCTGACTTCAATATCATTTATCACTACATGAAATGGCTTGCTGGGATCGTGAACCACTTCGAAATAGGCCTCGCCTGTTATGCTTACTTTTCGATCATCGCCGGGAAAAGAAGTAGGATAAGTAATTGAGCTTGCCGCATTCAACCAAACTTTAGTACCATCTGCAAGTATTAACTGGTATTGCCTTCCAACAGGAGTTGACATAGTGTTGTAGGCAACCTGAGACGAATTATTTTTTAAAGAATAAGATAAGAGCCCATTTTTATTTACGACCTGCGAGTGCCCCTGTAATCCAACTGAGCCTTGTAAACTATCAAGCACTATTTTACTTCCATCAGCAAGCGTAAGTATGGCGCCTGTTTTGCCGGGAGGAACATCTTGTGGAATATATTTAGGAATTGTAGCTGCAGCAAAATGTTTACTTGATTTTTGCAAAATAAACCATGAAGAAACGACGCCTAAAAATAAAATAACCGAGGCCGCAGCAATCATTCTTCTGAATCGTAATAATTTGGCTGACGTCTTTCTTGTGCGTGAAATTTCTTTAGAGAGAAAATTTTGTATTGCCGATTTTAATTCCAAATTCTCCTCGCCCAAATACTTGTCTTCCAGGAAATCATTGCTGACTATACTGTCAAAATATTCCCGGTATTCTTTATGTTTTAATAAATCTGCGAGCCTGCGCTTTTGTGCAAGTGAAAGTTTACCTGAAAGGTATTGAGACAATAATTCTTTGAATAATTCCTGGTCCATATTACAAGCGTTATTATAAAGACGCTATAAAAATTAAAGTCGGGTGGGTGCGACAGGATTTTTTTTTATTTATTTATGTAAACTTATAAAAGCAGGATGAAGGCAATGAGAATGACCGGGTAATCTTTATTAAAATAAATATACGTTCTCAGAAAATTTAAAGAAAGTACTATATGTTCTTTTACGGTATTCTTCGAAATATTACTGCTCCTGGCAATTTCCTCATAGCTTAGGCCTTCTAACCTGCTCATCTTAAAAATACCTTTTCTTACAGCAGGCAGCTTTTCAATACCTTCCTGGATGCGGTTCCAGGTTTCTTTATACTCTAGTTGCCGATCGGGAGTATATGCGTCCTCGCGTTCTTCAAGCAGATCTTCCCCCGTGAGGCTTTCAAGTTTTTTACGCATAGAAGAGATAATAAGGTGCCTTCCCAGGATGAAAAGATAGCTTTTGAAATCCCGCACTTCGGTCAACACTCCCCGCTTATGCCAGACTTTCAAAAATACATCCTGGGTAATTTCCTGCGCCCGGCTAACAGATTTAGAATATGCCAGGGCATGGCTATACACTTTATTCCAACAATGATCTACCAGTACAGTAAAAGCTTTCTGATCACCCGAAGCTACTTTTGCCAATAGTTCACTTTCATTATATGCTAAGTCCTGATCCATTTAAAAAACTTGATCCATTTCTAAAAATTAATACAATAAACTAAATAAGAGATTAAACTACGCCTGTTCAATTACCATCCCATTGAGCCACATAAGCAATCGTTTAATTAGGTCGTCGAGGAATAAAAAGTTCTTTAAAGATTTTATACAATAAAAAACTTCCACCTATAAAATTAGAAGCAATTTTCTCCCACTCTGTACTGAACTATGCTGAAAAAATATTTTTCGAAACAGCACACTCCATTTGTTTAGGTTTATTAACAGTCGGTTTTTTTAAGTATGATTAAGCCAAAATGCAGCATTGGTAATATTTTTTAAAGATGAAACTAATTACATATTAATAGAAAGAATTTTCTAATAAGAAAAGTCAGAAATTCAGGCGAACTGAGTGAAGCACCTAAAATTACCTCATTAAATTTTCTCCTGTTTCAGCATCTAATAATGTAGTTGAATTTGCCGGAAGTTGAAGCTCGATCTTTTTGCCATTTTTCAATACTATTGCCCGGTCACCACCATCCGCGGTATGTATTGTGAGAATGCTACCACCACTATAATGTACATCTTTTGTGCTGTCATATTCATGCGCATGAGCTTCGCTAAAAATGTAACGCCATATACCAGGATCAGCAGGAGGAATCGCAATAAACCATGATGTGTAATCGCTAAAATTTTTTCTTGCAAATAAGACTTCCGAACTGTCCTTCGAAATGCCGAACGCTTCCGCTCTTTTATCGTTCACTGCAAAAAGCGGATCGACCAATTTATTTTGAAACCAATAGTTCCTTTGCTCCCAGATATCTCTTGTTAATCGCATAACGGTTGGCGAGTCGGCTTTAACTTTTTCGATATTTATGCCAGTAAAGTTTGTGATAAATTGCGGATCTGATTTCTTCTCATTACAATAACCCGGCGCATAGAGGAAAACTAAATGACGGTTTCCTTTTGCAACTTTATCTCTTATCAATTTCTTTTGCTCATCATCAAGCACCCACGTGTTCACAAAAACGATCGCTTTATATTGATTAAGATTTACTTTGTCAAGATCATCTATATGGAGATTTAATCACCAGCGTCATTTGTTTGAGCTTACAGCATTGCATATTTTTTGGAAGCATCATCAATTACCAATACCCAATCCTGGCCGTAGCCCGTTGATGGCGGCGTGAACTTTTTTGTTCCTTTATTTTCAATGACGATGGCGTCTTTTGATTTACCGGTGCGGGGATCATACCAATAAGAATTAAGACGGGCACCTGATATTTTACCGAGATTTACCGTAAACGGTTTTCCCTCTGAAGTATAAATGAAAATGTAGTCTTTACCTCTTGTAGCCTGTATACGTTCTGACGATACAAGGTTGTTCTCTGCAATGATCGACTGATCGGGCACCCTGTCAAGGAATGGATGTGATAGGAGAAGATTTTTTGCATAGATCATTTGATTGGCTCCCGGCAACTCCATAGCCTCTTGCCAAAAGATGTGCGGGCCATTCACACCCTCGCGTTTAGCGGAATACATTTGCCATATGTCGTGACAGCCATAAGTATGACCATGGGCTCCCGCAAATAAATCGAGATACGCATACCTGCGAACATCATAAGCGCTGGACGTTCCCAGGTCTTTCACATTAAAGCAAACGGGGTGATCTTCATATAAAACTTCTGCATCCATTACGGGTTTTACAGGTTGCATTTTATACACTGCATTTATCTTATCATACACTTTCATATCCCGGCAATGGCCGTTTTGAAACATATTAAAATCGAGCCATGCCTTGTTGTGAAACCATTGTGCTGAACCTGTTACATTAGGCTGTGGGTGAAAGCTGATCAGTGCTTTATTACCTGTAGCTTTTTTAATGGCATTTCCCATAGCATCCCATATGGCCACATCTTCTTCATTTCTCGGGTTACGATCGCCGCCTAATACCCAGATAATATTTGTGCGGTCTTTATAGCGGTTGGCAATCCATGCTCCATAGACCGCGGCATTTTGTACATTGAATATTTCCGGACCCTTGCCCCACGTGCTTTTATAAACTTTATCACCCCAGGTTGGAAGTAAACCTATATTGAGTCCATATTCTTTCGCTTTATCAATTATGTAATCAACCTGTTCAAAGTATTTTTCATTCGGTGTTGTAGGGTCATCGTTTAATAAAGGCGTTTCTCCATAGGCGTTAGGTATATGCAGGCCGTCCATCTCTGCAAGTACCACTGCCTGTATAACAGTGAAACCTTGTTCACTTCTTCTTTTGAGATAATAATCTGCTTCTTCCTTATCAAGCCGGTGAAATAATTCCCACGCTGTATCGCCCAGCCAAAAAAAAGGTTTTCCATCTTTCAGCAAAAAATGTTTGTTGGGACTAATGGTAAATTGAGCACCTGCATTAATGTAGCAGATCAAACCAAAAAAGAATAAAAATATTTTTTGCATAATAACTTTTATAGGTTTAGAAGTATTTAACGTAAGGTTGAGAGAAGCTTTATTGCCTTGCTCTTGACCTCATCCCAACCCTTCTCCAAAGGAGAAGGCCAAGAAAATTTACTAATTCATAATTATTCCTGCACTTTTATGGTGTCAAATCCCTCTCCTTCGGAAAGGGATTTAGGGTGAGGCTATGTCCAAATTATTTCCCCGGCAATGCAAAAGCGATATAGCTATCACCGGACCTTGTTCCCAGTTTGCCGCCGCCACATGCAATTACCACATATTCTTTTCCATTTAGATCGTAAACTGCCGGCGTCGCAAATGCAGGGGATGGTAATTTTGTTTGCCATAGTAATTGTCCTGTCCTCTTATTAAAGGCCCGAAACATTCCATCTTTTGTAGCGCCAATGAATAAAATACCTCCAGCTGTAACCGCCGATGCACCATAATTCTCAGTACCAGTTGGCGTTTGGGCATTTTTAAAAGCAGTATCATTTCCAAGCGGAATCTTCCATACAAACTTTCCGGTGTTTAAATCAATCGCATTAAGTGTGCCCCACGGCGGTGCAAGGGCCGGATAACCTTCTTTACTTAAAAATTTATTATAGCCTGTTATTGTATAGGGAACCGTAAAATGCGGATCAGCTTTTACATCATGAAAAGGTTTTGACTTTGAAGTATCAATATTTAAAATGAAAGATGCAATTGCCTCGCGTTCATTATCATTTACCTGTTTAAATGCGGGCATCATTCTTCTTCCTGTTTCGAGCAAAGCTTTAAATTCTTGCTCAGTATATTTTTTTTCAACCCCGATCAAAGACGGAAAATTTCCAGAGCCTTTTCGTTCTGGGCCATGACAACCCATGCAATTTGTTTGATATAGACGTTTTCCCGCAATCTCATTCGTTTCATTTGTTGCCACTTTATTGGATATGTCAACCGCTTGTATTATCCAGGCCATTTCGTTTGCATTAATATAGAGTATGCCCGTTTGTGGGTCGAACGATGGGCCGCCCCATTCTCCGCCGCCATCAAGCCCCGGGAAAACCACAGTGCCTTGCAGTGATGGCGGATTAAACATATTGCCATGTTTATAAGAAGCCAATCTATTCTTTACTTCCGCATAAGACTCAGGAGACAACAAAGGATTGATATCAGCTCCTGAAAAAGTTTGACGCATAAATGGCGCAGGTAATGTCGGAAAAGGCTGTGTGTGCGATAATTTTTCACCCACTAAACCAGACGAATCAGGCACGGGTTTTTCAATAATATCATAAATAGGTTTACCGGTCTCACGGTCTAACACAAACACGACTCCCGTTTTAGTAGTTTGCGCAACTGCATCTATTTCTTTTCCTTCTTTATGAAGTGTTACAAGAGCAGGCGCCGATGAAAAATCACGATCCCATACATCGTGATGAATATATTGAAAATGCCAAATGCGTTTTCCGGTAGCTGCATCTATCGCAATCATAGTGTTGCCAAAAAGGTTATCGCCTGTTCTTTTGCCTCCATAGAAATCATACGACGCCGAACCCGTTGAGGCAAATAAAATACCACGCTTTACATCGAGGCTGAATCCACTCCAGGGATTTGCACCGCCAATATATTTATAAGCTGCTTTATCATCCCATGTGTTGTAACCGAACTCTCCGGGAAAAGGTATAGTATGGAATATCCATTTTCTTTCACCCGTTCTTGCATCGAATGCACGAATGTGACCCGGTGCCGCGTGTTGACCTTCATCAACTCTCGCACATGCGATCACGAGGTCTTTATATATAGCTGGCGGCGATGTGGCTGTAACAAAAAGATCTGCCACATCCCTGTCAAGGCCGGTGTGCAAATCTATTTTACCACTGTCTCCGAAAGCCATTTCAGGTTTACCCGTTTCAGCGTTTATGCTATGCAGGTAGGAGCCTGCAGAATAATAAATGCGCTTGTCATCTTTTCCATCACTCCAATAAGAAACGCCGCGGCAATTATTCATATTAAAAAAGGTACGCTTGTTGCTATCGAGCGAGTCAAAAGGATTAAACATCCATTTTTCTTTACCGGTTGATGCGTCAATTGCGAAGAGCTTTAGCTCAGGGTTGGTACCGTATAATACACCATTCACAATAATAGGATTACACTGAATCTGCGATTGGTGAATGGTGTCTGCACCGCCGGAATGATACTCCCAGGCTATTTGCAGGTCTTTTACATTTGAAGTATCAATCTGTGTAAGAGATGAGTATTGAATACTTCCGGGCGAGCCTTTGTAATTTGACCAGGTCGTATAACCGTCTTTAGACTGGCAACCGATACAAAGTACGAGGAATGCCAGTGTAGTTTTAGCAATCGGATTTATCATGTGCCGTTTTACAATCTGAAAAAGTGTGGAACCTATCTGAAAATTAAAGATCAATAATGCCTTTGAAAGATGTACCGAAGTATACTGCAATTAATCTTTCTGCGTAATACCTTTCCAATCATCTGTACGGAAGGGTGAAGCAGGCAAGCCTTCTTTGTTGTAAATATTAGCGTCATCAGGATTGTTGCCCCACGCATATCTTACGGCAACAGGATTGGTAACGCCATCAGCTGATACAATTACTTTGTCACCTTCAATATGGGCTTTTGCCCAAATAAATTTTTTGTCTTCCCCCGCTATGGCAAAACCTTTTGCATAACCATATTTATCCTTAAGCATTAAACCACTACCAATATTTGAAAAAGTAAGAATAATCTTATCGTCATCTTTTTTCATTGATTGATAGGTTGGGCCGGAGTAAACGATATCTTTTCTATACGCCACTTTTTCACCTGCAAGCGCTAAGCGATACCCTACATCTTGTTTATTTTTTGGATGAATATTATCACGCTCACCGATATCAATAATTACAGCCTGCCCGGTTTTTGGCAAAGACAATGTCATGCTCTGCGCTTCCCTCAACTCGGCCCAATCACTTGCGACAGGAATAGAATCCTGCGGCATAAAGTTGGCAAGTTGCACCCATAGAAATGGAAAGTCATCATTCCATTTCTGCCGCCAATCGTTGATCATATTGGGAAAGAGTGTGCGATATTTATAAGCTTCTCCCGCATTGGATTCGCCCTGGTACCATATAGCTCCTTTAATAGAATATTTTATCAGCGGAGCAATCATTGCATTATATAATTGAGAAGGAAAAGAATTCGGCCCCGAATTTTGAATTCCAAATGAAGTGTTTATTACAGACGGTTTGTATAGCCATGTTCCCGCTAAAGGAATTTTCTTGTCGCCAATTTCGAGATACATCTGATCATCCTTTCCAAAAAAACCACCACCGCCTCCGGTGTCTGTTACTTTTACAACTATCGTATTCTTTCCTTTTTTTAATTGCGATGAACTTATTTTATAAGAGCGTTCAGTTGAGTAATTATTGGTGGCACCTACCTGTACTCCATTCAAATAGGTAACATCATTGTCATCGATAGGGCCCAGATTTAAGATCGCATCTTTGCCAGTCATGTCTTCAGTTACATCAAATTCCTTTTTAAACCAGATATTTCCGTCGGCATTTCCAATTTCTGTTAATTCCCAAAGCTGGGGAACTTTTATATTTTTCCATCCTTCAGAACTGCTTTCGGGCAAGTACCATTTCTCCATATCACCTTTATCATTTTTAAGCGCATTTATAAACTCTTCGTTTTTTGCTTTAGCTATGGCATCTTCTTTTGCTTTTTCATCGAGGTTTATATTTTTGTATTGATTTTCTTTACCCATCACATCCCAACTCGTCCACGTTTGAATGTTTGTTCCACCCCATGATGTATGTATCAATCCAATTGGAATATTTAAATCGCGGTTCAACTTGCGGCCAAAGAAATAAGCAACTGCAGAGAAAGCAGGTGTGGTTGCGGGATTACATTCCTTCCAGCCTGTAGAGTTAACATCATTGAGCGGTTTGAAAGCAGTAGCTTTTTCAACAGTGAAAAGCCTTATTGAAGTGTATATACTTTCTGAAATTTCCTTTGCGCTATTCCTGGTGTTTTTTAGCACGAATTCCATATTAGACTGGCCACTGCATATCCATACATCACCAATCAAAATATTAGTAAGTGCAATTTTATTTTTCCCGGAAAGCGTCATTTCGTAAGGGCCGCCATAAGTCATCGGTTGCAAGGTGAGTTGCCAGCTACCATCTTTGCCGGTTTTTGCTTTCGATACCTGGCCATTAAAATTAACCGTGACAGTTTCTCCTCTGGCAGCCCAGCCCCATATTTTAATTTGTTTGTCACGCTGCAGGACCATGTTGCTTGTAAAAATGGTCGGAAGTTTAATGTCTGCAAACGCAGTGAGAGATATAATACAAATAATTGCGGAGAAAAATATTTTCATTTTAAATATGAGGATTTGTAATCAAAAAAGAATCGTGATTTACGAAGTAAAATCATCACTTAACCGGTATGCTTCTATCAGCTTTTGTTCACCCTCCTTTCCATCAATAGATTTGCCGTGCTCCATTCCCAATATACCTTTGTAGCCTTTCTCATAGAGATGTTTAAAAATATTTTTATAATTCATCTCCCCGGTAGTTGGCTCGTTACGTCCGGGATTATCGCCTATTTGCAAATAACCGATCGCTTCCCATGATGCATCTATATTATTCATGATGTTGCCTTCATTCCGCTGCATGTGATACATGTCAAACAAAAACTTACAAGAGGGGCTGTTAACCGCTTTACAAATAGCATAAGTTTGGTCTGAATGTCTTAAAAAAAGTTCAGGCGTATCACTAAGTGCTTCCAATACCATCACCAACCCGTGCGGCTCGAAGATATCACAGGCAGGCCTAAGTGCTTCTATAACATTTGCAGTTTGGTACTCAACCGATAGTTTATGTTCATAGTTGCCGGGCACAACCGTCATCCATTTTGCATTGCATCGTTTAGCGCAATCCACTGCATCTCTACATGATTTCAAAAATTTCTCCCGCCATTCTTTATCACCTGAAGTCAGCGATGTGTGTACGGGCCAGTGATCAAAGTTCACAACAAACACTCCCATACGCATATTAAGCTTCGTCAGCAGATTACCGATCTTTTCCTGGTCTGCCACGGGCCTGTCCATAAATCCATTGTCCTCTATCGCACGAAAACCTTTATCATAAGCAAATTGAATCTGGTCAGTGAAATTTGCACCAGCGCTGTTTTTGAACATACCATCGTGAATGGCATAGTAAAGATTAAACTGCTTTTCGGCCGGTTTACTATTTTGTCTGTCAGTAGCAGGAACCTTTGCAGTTACGAAGCCAGCGCCTGCCATTAACGATTGTTGAATGAAATTTCTTCTTTCCATATTATGTATTGATTTTGGGAATTGAAATGTAAGTTTAGTTCAAAAACTAACTATACTGCACTGTTACAAGCATGCTGGTAAAGTTATAGGAAATACATTTATACAATATTAAAAAAAGCTTCAACGTAAAATGTTTTTACCGGCACTTATCGTTGGCTATGTGAAAAAAAATACTATTTTTAGTTTTCTAACGATTGTTGTAAAAATGACTCAACCAGGCTTAACAACTGCTAATAGTACGAATTTGCTGTACGAATACATCAAAGCGTCTTCGCAGAACACGCTATTTAACCATTACCAAAGTTTTTCTATAAACAATTATTCAATAATTAATTCCTGATATAAAACAACTCTACATGGATACCATCAATCGTAAACAATTATTTTTCGCCAGCCGCATCGCACTATTGGTAACAGCGATGACTTTCATTTTCAGATCTTCTCTTGAAGGAATATGGAGTAATGAATTCCATCTATCGAAAGAAGAGTTGGGCTGGGTATTTAGTCCCGCCTTTTGGGGTTTCACCCTCGCCATGGTTTTCGGCGGTCCTCTTTGCGATATTATAGGAATGAAACGCATATTGGGGCTTGCTTTCATTGGGCATATAGCCGGTATCGTTATATACCTTGTCGCGAAAGACGCAATGATGTTATTCATCGGGACTGTTTTTATTGGTGTGGGTAATGGAATGGTAGAGGCAGCCTGTAATCCTCTTACGGTTACCTTGTTTCCCGAGAATAAATCCACCATGCTGAATCGCTTCCACGTATGGTTCCCGGGAGGCTTCGTCGTTGGCGGTTTACTGGCTTATGTGATGATTGAAAAAATGCATTTAGACTGGCGCATTTTAATTGCCACTCTTTTCATTCCTGCAATTATCTATGGCATTTTATTTTTTAAATTAAAGTTCCCACAAACAGAAAGAGTTACCAGCGGCGTAAGCACCAAACAGATGTTTGCGGCATGCCTGAATCCCCTATTTATTGTGATGGTGGTATGTATGTTTATGACCGGCGCAACGGAGCTGGGTACTAACACCTGGATAGTTGCGCTATTGCAGGGAGCAAATGTTTCGGGTATATTGGTTCTTGTATTTATTAGTGGATTAATGGCTTTAGGCCGTTCATTTGCAGGTCCTGTTGTACATCGCCTGAATCCAAATGGGATGCTTATATTTTCTTCTTTATTTGCAGGTATTGGTCTTATTTTATTAAGTATGTTGAGTGGCCCCGCCGCTTTTGCCGGCGCTTTTGTTTTTGCACTGGGCGTTTGTTTTTTCTGGCCTACCATGTTAGGCTTTGTGGCAGAATATTTACCCAATACCGGTGCACTTGGCCTTTCAATAATGGGTGGCGCAGGAATGTTCTCTACCTCACTCGTTGTTCCCATAATGGGTCATTGGTATGATAATATCAGGGCCGGAGCGATTGCTTCCGGCGCAACTGAAGCAGCCGCAGACTCAACCGCCGGTTCCGATACTTTGCTAAAGGTGGCTATTATGCCTGCTATCTTACTGGTTATATTTACTATAATCTATTTCAGCAGGAAGAACTTTTATAAGAAGCACAAAGATGATCGTGAAGCTGCAGTAAGAGGAGCAGCGGAAGCCATTGCTTAAAGATTAGGTTTCCACCAAAATATTTTTAAATTCTTTATGATGTAACCTGTGCTTGTAAAAGCGCAGGTTTTTTATTCACCTGTAAGTATTTTTATAAGCATTGTTTCCTCCTTCCCCTGCTTATTAATTATTCCGAAATCACTCTTATATTCCCACGTTGCCCAACCTATATTATTTTCCTCCAACACATTTTTCACATCTCTAAACCATTGAAACCGGGCAGCATCGGGCACTGTTGTGAGACAACCCCACTCTCCGCAGTATAGCGGCAGGTTATACTTTTTTGCAATAGCAATGGGTTTTTTAAAATGATCTCTTATGCTTTGTATGTCATAATAATTTTTATTCTTTAAAATTTCCGCCCGGATACTGTCAGGCAAGCCTTCAATGTCTTCAGGTTTTACAATGTCCCCCGGATAATTTACAGGCCCTTTATAATCTTTGATACTCGTCCATGATGCAGTATGATGTGTAAGTAAAAAAGGTTCGTACATGTGGAAGCTTAAAATGATGTTTGAATCATTTGCAGGAATATATAACTGGTCAAACGTATCAGGATTCTGCCAGCGATTTGAGCCAATCACTATTTTTCTATTGGGTTCATTTTCGCGGATGAGCGGCAGCACTTTTTTAATTAATTTATTCCAGTCCTCCGGATCATCTGCTACCGGTTCATTCATTAGTTCATAGGCTACATCTTCTACCGGGTAATCTTTTAGCTCCTTCGAGAGATCGCTCCAGCACTGAAAAAAACGTTCCTGTGCTTCTGGCTGCGTGAATAATGGTTTTACTTTATCATTAAAATGATGTGATCTTAAAATATGCAAATCCACTACGGCATCAAGACCATACTTTTTACACCAGTCGAGCGCCTGCTTAAGCAATGAAAATCCCCCGGCATCTTCCTTACCATCATCAGTCCAGAGTTGCACTTCATCCACAGGAATTCTTATATGGTCAAAGCCAAGCCCTGCGAGATATTGCACATCTTTTTCCGTAAAATAGTTTCTCCGTTGTTCCCCACGGACATTGCTCTGGGAAAGCCAGTGGCTGATATTTGTACCGCGTTTAAAAGTAAATTCTTTTACGGGTAGCTTATCTGAAAGATTATTAAATCCTGATAAAGCGGGAAAAAGAAAAAAAACAAAAGTGATTACGTGAAAGGATTTCAATTTTATTAGGCATTTAAATTTAAAGATTCAAATTTCAGTGCAATGCGATAAAGTAAAATTTTAGGACACATCATCAAATCGTTACCGGGCCGTTTTACAGTAATATTCTTACGACAGGAGTTTATCCGGCGTAATAGGAAGATCACGGACACGCTTACCTGTCGCATGGAAAACAGCATTAGCAACCGCTGCAGGAAATCCAACCATTGATACCTCACCAAGACCTTTTGCACCGATAGGATTCACAATTGGATCCGGTTTATTTACAAAGAGTGCTTCTATGTGAGGAACATCTTTATTTACAGGCACATGATAATCTGCAAAATTATTATTGATCCACCTGCCATAGCGATGATCAATTACGCCCTCCTCCATCAATGCCATACCAATTCCACCAATCACACCGCCAATTATCTGACTCCGGGCTGTCTTTTCATTTACAATGGTACCCGCATCTATTGCTGACACAACTTTATTGACCGTTACTACACCTGTTTGCGGATTTACCAAAACCTTTACAAAGTGGGCTGAATAGGAATAGCTGGTGTAGCCGCCGCCGTCAAATCCCTCAGATTTTTCAACAATCTCCAACTGAGGCACATTACCATATTTCAACACTTCAGTATAGCTTATTTTTCGTTCTGGCTCTGAAGCGAGCATCATATATCCATCCTGGAAGATCAGATCTTTTAAATCAACTTCATGAATTTGTTCCGTGTGAAAGATGGAAGTCTGTTTTACAATATCTACTAATTTTTGCTTTAGCGTTTGTGCGGCATTATTAACTGTCGTACCGAGGGACGATGTAGTTCCGGACCCTCCCTGGAATATGCCGGGCGCAAGATCAGAATCACCCATCACGAATTTTATTTTTTCTGGTGCAATTCCAAATTTTTGGGAAGCAAGGTTGGTCATCGCGGTTGCAGTACCGGGGCCCATATCAGTTACAGCACTCGAAAGGATGAGTGTACCATCACTGGTAAATTTTACTCCCAAAGAGGAGCCTCCTCTCCATGCGATGAACACACCCGTCCCCATACCGTAGCCAACAAGCATATTACCTTCCTTCATCGAACGCGGCTTGAGGTTTCTGTCTTTCCAGCCAATGCCATCAGAACCCATCTGAAATGCTTCTTTTAAAAATTTGCTGGAATGTTCCCGGTTATGCCCGGGGTCATTTTCCGAATAATTCAGTAACCGAAATGCCAGGGGATCCATATTTACCGCGTAAGCCATTTCATCTATGGCGCATTCAAGTGCAAAAGTTCCTGTAGTTTCTCCCGGCCCACGCATCCATGTAGGTACGGAGAGGTGCAATGGGTAAACTTTATACCGTGTATTTACATTGGGGCAGGCATACAAAGTACGTGAGATGTTTACAATACCCTCAGTGAAGGTTTCATAAGAAGCTGTCATAGCATCTGCTTCATGAGTAATGCCTAAAAGTTTACCATCTTTTCCGGTACCCATTCCTACTTTCTGCACTGCCTCCGGGCGATAACCAACCAGCATAAACATCTGGTTTCGTGTCAAAGTAACTTTAAGTGGTTTTTTTACTTTTCGTGCTCCCATCAGCGCTGCCGCTGTATGAGGCCAAAAAGAAAATGCGGAGCCAAAAGCACCGCCTATGTATTTGCAAATAATATGAACATCTTCTTTTTTCAAATTAAAAAGGTCCATTACATTTTTCTGCGCATCTAACAGAGACTGTGTCTTATCATACATGGTCACTTTACTATCACCTTCCCACACCACAGTCACCGCATGCATTTCCATGGGATTGTGCACCTCAAGAGGGCTCGAATATTGTTGCTCTATTTTTACGGGAGCATTCTTATAAGCATCTGCTTTCCCACGCACGTAATCTTTAAATTCATCATTACCTTCCAGGGACTTTCCTGCTTTTCTTGCTTTTTCAAAATCAGTATCAGGAGCGTCGGCTTTGTAAACAGCCTTTACCAGCGAAGCGGCATAAGTTGCTCTCTCAAATGTATCAGCAATGACTAACGCTATCGGCTGGCCGTTGAAATGAATAATGTTATCCTCAAAAACTTTGTAGCCTCTTTTCGGCGAAGCCGGCTTATTATCCTGTGTTGCGGATTTATAACCTGGAGGCGATGGCAAATTCTCGTGAGTCATCACCGCCAAAACTCCGGGAGCTTGCTCAGCTTTTTTAACATCCATTGATGTAATGGTACCATTTGCAATAGTACTGCATGCAAGCACGCCATACACCAAGCCTGGGAATTCATACTCTGCAGCATAAGTAGCTGTACCGGTCACCTTTGCTTTACCATCGACCCTGTCTAAATCTTTCATTGCAATAGGTTGAATTTAAAATCAAAAAAAATAAATTATCAAATCAAATTTTACGGAGTAAGGATTGCGGAATTATACTTTCACATCTCAATTTCAGGATAGTCCTGAAAGCGTTGTTAATGTCTGTACGATCGTGTTAGGTGCCATCTTTAATTTGAAATTATTTTGTCCATAGCCCTTTGCACCTTTCATGGCGATCGCAGCCGCCTGTTTAAAGTTATCTACCGAAGCAAGTTTTCCTTTCAGAAAAGTTTCGGCTGCCGTTGATCTCCAGGGCTTATGTGCCACACCTCCCATTGCAAGTCTCGCGTTCTTAATAGTATTGCCATCTATATCCAGAGCGGCGGCAACAGATACCAATGCGAAGGCATACGAAGCGCGATCACGAATTTTTGTATACATGGATTTTTTTGCCAGGCCATCATTAACCGGCACTTCCACGCTTGTAATTAATTCACCCTTTTGTAGATTATTATCTTTATCAGGAGTGGTGCCGGGAAGCCTTTGAAAATCTGATAGGAGAATCCTCCGATCACCAGATTTACTACTTATAACTACTTTAGCGTCTAATGCAACGAGAGCCACACACATATCGCTTGGATGAACGGCTATACAACTGTCTGAAGCGCCAAAGATGGCATGCATCCGGTTGTAACCTTTCAAAGCACCGCATCCTGAGCCTGGCTGCCTTTTATTACATGGCAATGCCGTATCATAAAAATAAGGGCATCTTGTACGCTGCAATATGTTTCCTCCTGTGGTGGCCATATTCCGCAATTGAGGAGAGGCACCTGCTTTAAGCGCCATGGAAAGCAAAGGAAGCTTCTCAACTATTAATTTATGCTCTGCGACTTCACTGTTTGGTGCAAGTGCACCGATGCGAATAACCCCATTGTCTTCTTCAATTTCTTTTAGTGGCAGATTGGTGATATCAATTAATTTTTCCGGTGTCTCTACTCCCCTTTTCATCAGATCGACCAGGTTAGTTCCGCCAGCAATAAATTTGGAAGAGGCATCCCGGTTTAAAGCATCGATAGCGGATTTTGGCGATGTTACTCTTACGTAGTCAAAGTTGATCATATAGTACCTCCTTTTTCTTTTACTTCTTTAATGGCATCTACTATGTTGGGATAAGCACCACAACGACAAATATTACCACTCATGTACTCCCGAATATTATCATCGGTATCAGCATGCCCTTCACGAACACACGCAACTGCAGACATTATCTGCCCTGGCGTACAATAACCGCATTGAAATCCGTCATGCTTAATGAAAGCGTCCTGCATCGGATGAAGTTTGTCTCCATCTGCCAACCCTTCGATGGTTGTTACCTTTTTGCCATTTTGCATAATAGCAAGACTAAGGCACGACAAAACTCTTTTCCCATCTACATGCACCGTGCATGCACCACACTGTCCGAAATCACAGCCTTTTTTTGTTCCGGTAAGATGTAACTGCTCTCTTAAAAGATCAAGTAATGTTACACGCGGCTCAACACTGAGCTGATGCTGAACGCCATTTATTTCAAGCTGCAAAGATTTTTGTTCAAAATACTTTGCCGCTTTTTCATCGAACTTATTGTCTGCTGCTTTCAGCAAAGCCGGCGGTGCTATGGCAAGTGCAGTTAATAAAGACGATTGTTTTAAAAAATTTCTCCTTGCATTATGGAGGCAATTTTTGTCAGGAATATCAAAAGTTTGTTCATCCATCTTATGCAGTTTATTTCATAGTAAATGTAAGGTTTTATCATCTATCGGAAATTGAAACCGCTATGTTATATTATTATGTATGAAGGGAAAGACTCGCTCAAAGGCTTTTAAAAAATGTAAATCTTAAAGCTGGTCAGGACGAAACCATGTTGCTTCAATAGGTTCCTTTTGCCGATAGACTATATATATAACAATCATTAACCAGGGAATGTATGTAGCCTTAATAACGACCCATAATACCGAATGCCTTTGCTTTGCAAAGAATTATTAGAAAAATCTCAAAAACAAAAAGCACTAATTTTTTGATAATCATACGTATTTGATCGAAGGTCTTTTAATGTGAATAAGTATTACATCTTCGGGTATTCATATTAGTCATTATGGCACAATTTTTACTATGATTGTGCGAATTTTTTTTGGATTCCGGGAAACAAAAAATTGACAAAAACTGCCTGTATAATTGCCGGCAAACCCCCAAAGCTCCGGAAACCAAAAGCCAATATTCCTATTTATTTATTTTGAAAAAAAATTCATCGCACCAGGTACTACCATTTATTATCAATGATAATTCCAAAACTGATAGCGATGTACTACGTGTCATTTCAATTTACCCAACGATATATAACAAGATTAAAAAGGCGATTGTTGAACATTGCTGCACCATGATGCGGTATAAACTTGCACAAACCCTGAATTTTGAACCCCTAAATATCCTCTTCGAACACCATGAAAAATTTAATTGTAATTCTTACACTCATTCCCGCAATTGTAAAATCTCAAAGCGGAGTATTCACATTTACATTAACGGGTTCTGCCAGAACAAGCGCCGCCGTTTTTAAAAAAGACAGCACGCTGGTAAGAACGCTCTGGGCAGATAGGACCTACCCTGCCGGTACATATACAGAATACTGGGATGGAAAAGACGATTACGGAAAGAGCATTTCTTCGCCCGACGCTACCTACAATATAAAGGTACTCTCCAATAACGTGAATTATACGTGGGAAGGGGTTATTGGAAATACATCTTCAGCTCAGGTAGGCACATCAGTTCATCGGGGATTGTATACATCGATGACCGGCATGGCCATCACTGGAACAACAGCATACTTTTGCCAGGGATACTCCGAAGGAATGTCTAGTGAGGCGAAATTTTCAACTACAAATCCGCAGGTGAGGCAAGATTTTTTTGGCACCGATGTGTCTACTATGAATGCTGATTATGTGGTAACCGACGGAACTAATATTTATTGGGCCGGATATAATGCTTATTCAACTTCAAATAGTTTTGTACATGCCATTAAAGTAAGTGATAACAGCCAGGTAAGTTTTGGGGCTAACGGATCTTCTTACTCAATGACACATTTATCTTTTCCTAAAAACTATACTAGTGTTATAGATAAACTGAATACGACAAATTCTAAACCGACGGGATTAGCTGTGCAACAGAGTGGTAATTATCTTTTTGTTGCTCATGGTGGATTAAATCAACTGCATGTTTTAAATAAAACAACTGGCCAATTGGTAAAAAATTTAAGTTATGTGAACGTGCGGGGCTTAGCAATTTATGGATCGACGTTGTGGATGGTTACGGCCACAAATACTGTTAGAAAACATAATATTAATTCCGATGGGAGTCTATCTTCTCCAGTGTTAACACTATCTGGCATAGGCACTCCGGGAGCCATAGCTGTAAATGGTACAACGCTTGCAGTTATTGATGCAGGTACAAACCAAATTGTTCGCTTTTTTAATCCTTCAACCGGGGCTCAAACTGCCACTCTTGGCACGCCTGGAGGTTATGCTTCAAGCCCTGACGTTACCAACACGAAGTTTCTTTTTAACGACTTTAGAGGAAATACAAATTCTTTTATAGCATTCGCACCAGATGGAAGTATGTGGCTGGGCGATCCTGGCAATTATCGCGAGCTTCATTTTTCAGCGAGCAGAGCTTTTATCGAAAACATTATGTCATTAGGCGCACCATATAGCGCTTGTGTAGATCCCAATAATATAACCAGGGCATTTGCCAACTACCTTGAATTCGCCATTGATTATACAAAGCCTTTATCCGGCACTTCAGGCTGGAAACTGGTGAAGAATTGGGGCTTTAAAACTCAAACCCCAACCAGCAATATAAGGAAATTGCTAAATGTTGTTACCCTGAGTAACGGAAGAACGTACGGCCAGGATTACGGTGGATTGGGTGTAGTGGAATTATCGTCATCTGGCTTGAGATCGACCGGGATTACAATAACCGGCGCAATCAACACTGATGGCTCGATAACAAAATTTTCAGGCTCTTATAATACAGGAAGCAGTGTCGTTTTAACAAAATGCCCCCTTACAGGATTTACTAGTTCTTATAATCCGATATGGAGTTCGACCGGAACATTATTAGCGTCCACACCGCCAAACACAATGAAAGATCCAAATAATTTTCCTGGAAATGTGTCACCAACGTCTTATAATTTTCTTTCCTCAACTGGTAAAGTAATATTTTATAATCCTTCAAAATATTATGGAGGGACAAGTACAATTTATGATGGATACCATCTTGGAGCTATTAAAGTGGGTGGTAATAAGTGGTTATGGAAAAATCAACGAGTTACCAGCAACGGATACAAAGGATCATTTCCAAAGGCCGATTATTTTGAAATTGGAAATGGTGTAAATCAGTACGGCGGGAGCAATGTTAGTGTTGTGGGCAATAATGTCATTACAGGGTATCATGGTGAATTTTGGAAAAATGCGCAGACAAATTATTATAATCATTATCTCGATGACGGGCTAATAGTCGGTCAGTTTGGAACCGATGGTATTACAGCAGGAGTCAGCAGGGCAGCATATGGTTACGCAGGGAATGCTTTGACACCGGTTGTCGTGAAGGATGCAAATGGAAATTTATACTTATACCATGGCGATGAAAGTCAACATGCTGGCATACATCGATGGAAAATCAGCAATTTAAGCTCCATTAAAGAGCAGACAGTAAGCATAGCCTATCCTAAATCCTACACAACGCCGGTTTCCGATCATATAAATTTACATAGTGGCTTACCACTTAGTGTTGTTCCTGCCACTGCAGGATGGACTTCAAGCGGTACATTGACATCAATTACAGGTACAAAAAAATACGTGCTTGATGGCGCCCCTGATATCTTTACAAGTTTTGTTCAACTAACCGGAACTGCCGCAGTGCAAAAAGATCTTGGGACAAATAATGTAACAACTTCCTGGAAAATTTCAGGCGATGTGTCTTTTGAATTTAGTGATGTCACTGTCGGCTCAGGAATTATGTCGTACGTAGATGTGCTGGATGCCTATGGTAAGATATTGGCGAGATTTAATTATTCAGGCAATCCAACGACAAAGGTTGTGACCATCTACGGCAACAAGAAAATAATTGCATCTGCCATAGGTCTCTCAACAACACTGCTCCAGTTTCAGCCTCTTGAGATAAATATTGTGAATGGCTTAGTAACTTTTAAATACGCAAATTTTCCTGCAGTTACCACATCAATATATGATCCCGCGGGGAATTGGAAAAAGCCAAAGATCTTACGACAATATTTTACAGGAGGGTATCCTTCTTATAGAAAATATATCGGATTTATGGATATGCTTTTTTACAAAGATTATTCTTTGACAAATCCTTCAACTCTATATGTGAAAAATCTTTTTAGGAAAAGGATTTACGTGGAGACTAATTGATAC
>JBDTVF010000039.1:0-19533 GCA_040007325.1 Ginsengibacter sp.
TTCCCATGAGCGGTTATAAAGTAAAAGAGGCATATCGCGATTATGATGCTGAGAAGGTTTTTAATATTCAAATTGAAGAAGCGCCCGAAAATCCCGAATGCATTGCCGGTGATATAATGAAAGGAATTAAAAAGCCTTTTGAGTGCCGCAACTTTGGTAAAAAATGTAAGCCTGTTAGCCCGCTGGGAGCTCCGATGGTTTCAAATGAAGGCGCCTGCGCTGCCTACTATCATTATTCAGGAGTGGAAGAACAGGCGGAAGCATAATGAAAATTTTATTTATCATAACATCTTTTAATGGCCTGAGCCAGCGCTGCTGGGTTGAGCTTGACCGGCTAAACCACAACGTAAAAGTGCATATAGCTTCCACAAAAGAAAATATGGAAGAAGCAGTAAATGAATATAACCCTGATTTAATTATTGCGCCTTACTTAAAAACTAAAATTCCCGAAAGCATCTGGGAAAAGTTTACCTGCTTTATTATTCACCCGGGTATTCCCGGTGACCGGGGATCAAGCTCTTTGGATTGGGCGATACTTAATAATGAAAAGGAATGGGGTGTAACAATATTGCAGGCCACCCAAAAAATGGATGCAGGCCCGGTTTGGGCAACTGCCGCATTCCCTATGAGAAATGTTTCCAAATCAATTTTGTACCGCCATGACGTTACAGAGGCCGCTGTAGTGGCTTTGCTCCAGGCAGTTCATCGTTTTGAAGAAAACAAACTTATCCCGAAAACACTTGAATATATTGACTCCTCAAAGTTGGGTAAATGGAATCGCAAGACTGAAAAAAGTGACTTTACTTTTTCATGGAGTGATGAAACACAAACTATAATCCGGAAAATAAATGCTGCCGATAGCTATCCCGGCGCCTTATGCGAAATCTTAAATGAAGAATATTTTTGTTATGGAGTCGCTGAAGATGAAATCCTTAAAGGCAAGCCGGGAGAAATATTGGCGCAACGTGACCTTGCTATTTGCATCGCCACGAAAGATTCGGCCTTATGGATTCAATGTTTGAAGAAGAAGGAAGATGGTTCTATAAAACTGCCTTCGACAGTTGCATTAGGCGATAAGGCGAAGAATATTATTATATCGACTGTGAGTATTTTTGAAAATAATTTTCCGGTAAACACATTTAGCGAAATAAAGTACGTAGAGTCTAACGATGTAGGATATCTGCATTTTGATTTTTACAACGGCGCCATGAGCACGGAGCAATGCCAAAGTTTGCGGCAGGCATTTATTGAAGCTAAAAAACAAAACACAAAAGTAATCGTGTTAATGGGAGGAGCGGATATTTGGAGCAATGGCATTCACCTGAATATTATTGAAGCCTCTGAAGATCCTGCCAGGGCATCGTGGGAAAATATAAATGCTATCGACGATCTTATTCACGAAATCCTCTGCACGGATACACATTATATTATCAACGCACTGCAGGGAAACGCAGGAGCAGGCGGTGTTGCATTGGCACTTGCTGCAGATAAAGTTTTAGCGAAAAGAGGTGTTGTGTTTAATCCACACACCAGGAATATGGGCCTTTATGGTTCGGAATACTGGACCTATTTATTACCAAAAAGAATCGGTACGCAACGTGCGGAACTTTTTACAGAACAATGCCTTCCATGGGGAACCGATATTGCAATGGAAGTAAAGCTGGTAGATAATGTTATAGACACTTCACAGGGGATGTTTTTTGAAAAAATAAAAACAATTGCTGAAGAAATTGCACATCTTTCTTATTTCCCTCAATTGCTGGCTGCTAAAAAATTCAAACGCAACAGGGACGAAAGCTATAAGCCGCTACATAAATACCGTGAGGAAGAATTAGAAAAAATGCATAAAAACTTTTTTGAGGATGACTGGGGGTACGACTACAAGCGATATTGTTTTGTTCACAAGATAAACCCGGTACTAAAAGACTCTGGTGAAGAAGGAAACACAAATGGAATCGCCGGTAAAGATTTATTCAGTGAAAGAAGAAAAATATGGCGGCGAAGAAAGTATGAAAAACTTTTTTACGAAGCGTAATAACTTATAAAAATTAATCAATTAAAATAAAGATAATGCAACTGCAATGTCCAATGCCAAAGCTTGATTTTGATATCATTACATTGGGGCATGGCAGCGGTGGCACCTTAACAAGCCAGTTATTAGATGCAGGGGTTTTCAAATTATTAGAAAATGATTTACTTAATAAAAAACATGATGGCGCCATATTTAACCTGGATGGAAAAGTGGCTATGAGCACGGACAGTTTTGTTGTTTCGCCCATATTTTTTGAAGGAGGCAATATAGGGGACCTTGCTATTAATGGCACCGTAAATGACCTCGCCATGTGCGGAGCTTCTGCAAAATATTTGTCGCTTGGTTTTGTACTCGAAGAAGGGCTAAAGATGACGGAGTTTTGGGAAATTCTCAACAGCATAAAAACAGCCTGCGAAGAAGCGGGTGTACAAATAGTAACGGGCGATACAAAAGTGGTGGAAAGAGGAAAGGGCGATAAGATTTTCATCAATACTACCGGTATAGGGCAACTGCACAAAAATGCAAATATTGATGCTGCTAATATAAAAGCAGGTGATAAAATTATTTTGAGCGGGCCATTAGCTAGACATGGAATTACAATCATGAGCCACCGGCAGGGATTACAATTTGAAACAACCATTGGCAGCGATACACGACCTCTCAATAAAATAGTGCTTCAGCTATTAGATGAGTTCGGAGAACATATTCATTTGTTGCGCGACCCCACAAGAGGAGGTTTGGCAACAGTATTAAATGAAATTGCCAAAGAAGCGAACCTCGGTATTGATATTGCTCAAAAAAATATTCCCGTAGAAGAAGAAGTTTATGGCGCCTGCGAAATGCTTGGGCTTGACCCGTTATATGTAGCAAATGAGGGTTTATTTGTTGCAGTGATTGATGCGGGCATAGCGGATAAATTTCTATCGCAACTGAAAAAATGGGAACATGGAGAAATGGCCGGCATTGTTGGTCAAGTAACAGTTGAGCATGCCCGGCAGGTTTTAATGAAAAGCAATATAGGAGGAAGAAGAGTGGTGAACATGCTTGCCGGTGAACAGTTGCCAAGGATTTGCTGATTAAAAAAATTACACGTCAAAATGTCGTTGATAAAAAAGCTGATCACTTCTACCTATCCTTTAAGAATGCGGATCTCAAAACTGACGGGGATTGGCATAAATATTTTGCAAAATAAGATGAACAAAAAACCTGTAGTAAGCTTTTACTCGCTGAGCGCGGTATCCAACGCCGGTTCTATAGTAAACTTCGAAAAGTATATCGGTAAAAAAGTTTTAATTGTGAACCTTGCCAGCCAATGTGGTTATACGCCTCAATATGAGCAGTTGGAAGAATTACATCAACTTACCAAAGATCTAGTCATACTAGGATTTCCCTCAAACAATTTCGGAGGCCAGGAGCCCGGAACCGATACTGAAATTGCAGAGTTTTGTAGAATAAATTATGGAGTAACCTTTGAAATTTTTAAGAAGGACGACGTGTCCGGTCAGCATATACAACCGGTTTATAAATGGCTTGGCAATGCTGATAAAAACGGGTGGAATACCGAAGAACCAAAATGGAATTTTTATAAATACCTGATAGACGAAGAGGGCAATCTTAGCAAGGTCTTTTCTTCTTCAGTGCTTCCCGCAGAAACTATTTTGGAAGATGCATAATTAACTTTAGACATATTTTTTATACCGCGCATTTCTCATGGTAATTGATTAACTCAATGACTGATCTTTCAAATTCATAACCACTATACTGCGCTTTTATTTCGTCAAGCACTCCAAGTATCTCGTCAAGCTCTTTCAATGTAACCAGCTTAAGCCGGTATTCTTTTATGTTGGGCATGCCTTTTAAGTAATTGGTATAATGCCTCCTCATTTCATTCACGCCAACGACAGGGCCTTTCCATTCAAAAGATTTGATAAGGTGCTTTTTACACACTGTTATTCTTTCTTCAATGGTGGGAGGTGGTAATAAAATACCAGTATTTACAAAATGTGTGATTTCTCTAAATATCCACGGATATCCGATGGCTGCACGGCCAATCATGATACCATCAACACCGTAGCGATTTTTATATTCCACCGCTTTTTGTGGTGAATCGATATCGCCATTGCCAAAAATCGGAATTGTGATTCTTGGATTTTCTTTCACCTTAGCTATCAATTTCCAGTCTGCTTCGCCTTTGTACATTTGAGTTCTTGTACGACCGTGAATTGCCAGTGCCTGTATCCCTACATCCTGTAATCTTTCCGCTACTTCTTCAATGTTTTTAGTATTATCATCCCAACCAAGCCTCGTTTTTACTGTAACAGGTAACGAAGAACTTTTTACCACAGCATCAGTTAAACGGATCATTAATGGCACATCTTTTAAAACACCTGCACCCGCACCGCGGCAGGCAACCTTTTTTACAGGGCAACCAAAATTTATATCCAGCAAATCAGGATTTGTAGCATCCACAATCTTCGCAGCAAGAGAAAGGCTTTCTTCATCACCCCCGAATATTTGAATGCCTACCGGCTTTTCGTAATCAAAAATATCCAGTTTCTTCCTGCTTTTAATAGCGTCACGTATCAGGCCTTCACTGCTTATAAACTCAGTGTACATAAGGTGAGCGCCATTATCTTTACAAACAGCACGAAAAGGCGGATCGCTTACATCCTCCATTGGCGCAAGCAATAAGGGGAATTCAGGAAGTTGTATGTTACCTATTGAAGGCATGTTTTATTATTGTAAGTTTTATGAACTCATGGTAATTAAGTCATTCAGCCATTATCTACTTGTTACTTAATACCTGCTACCTTCGATAAAATTTGGCTGTAAATTTACGCACATAAAATTTGAGAAGATGGTTGTGGACAGAAATTCGAAAAACGTTAGCTATTCGGCGCAATTGGGCATTTTACTTGGTTTCGTGGGAGCAGGGCTCATCATTGGCGCCATTGTTTCTCTGCTTATATGGAAGGCTATGACCGGCAGGCCACTTTTGTCGATGGCTGATGATATGCTTAAACCGCAGTATTATAATGCCATCATGCTCGTACAAGCGGTGTCTACTTTTTTTATGTTTTTTCTACCTGTGTATTTCCTGGCACTCATAGCCTATCGTAAACCTGCAAGGTTTATGGGGTTTAATAAAAATATTAGTTACCGCCAGTTTTTCATAGTCATTGGTATCCTTATCCTTACTTTCCCCCTGTCGGGAGCTTTGGCAGAGCTGAATAATATTATCCCAATTCCAAAAAACTGGGCGGCAAAATTCAAAGCGATGGAAGATACCAGGGCACTGCAGGAAGCTGCTTTAATAAACATCAATTCTTTTCCTAAATACCTTATATCACTTGTCGTAATCGGTTTACTTCCCGGTCTTTTTGAGGAGGTTTGTTTTAGGGCGGGGCTTCAAAATATATTAGCAAGGTGGTTTAAAGGCCCGTGGGTTGCCATTATTTTAACCTCCATCATCTTTAGCGTGATCCATATTTCTTATTACGGCTTTTTGGTTCGTTTTGCATTGGGTGCTATACTCGGGCTAATTTTTTACTACAGCGGTAATTTGTGGTTGTCATCACTTTTTCATTTTTTATACAATGGCCTCCAGGTTACCTTGCTTTATTTATTTTCTTTTTCAGGCAAAAAAACACCTCCAAAAGATATTGAAGAAAACTTTCCCATTTGGGCAGGAGCCATCGCCCTGGTATTAATCATTTTTCTTTTTATGAAGCTTAGAGAATATTCCATTAACCAAAAAGAAAAAGTTGTAGAGGATGAATTTCCTGATGATGATTTTCATAACTGGGCAACGGCTCAATCTTAATAAGTTTAATGGCATTTGATTCTAAAACTTTTCAAACAAGAGCAATTACCGCGATTGCCTTTGTAATTGTTATGCTGACGGGCCTGTTGTGGAATGGAATAAGCTTTACCATTCTTTTTATTATTATTCATTTCGGTTGTTGGTATGAGTTTATAAAACTTTTAAAGTTGATTCGCCCATCGGATTATGGGAAATATCTTCCGTTAGGATTGCTCTACATTACTCTACCTTTTTTGTTGTTAGTGCTGCTTGGTTTTCCACAAGCGAAACCGGCATTTTCTCAAGGTGTTTTTTTGAGCGAAATGAAATATTTACCGGTGCTGCCTTGTGGTATTATATTTTCCATATGGATCAATGATACCATGGCATATATCGTGGGGTCGTTAATCGGCAAAACGCCTTTGTCGAAGATTTCGCCGAAAAAAACCTTGGAAGGAACGATTGGTGGCGCAATACTCTGCATTATAACTATTTCTTTAATCGGGAGGGCTATAGGTTTTTTCAGTTTAACAGATTGGATCATTATTGCCACCTGCTGCGCGGTTTTTGGAACTCTTGGCGATTTGCTTGAAAGTAAATTAAAAAGAATGGCGAAGGTGAAAGACAGTGGAACCTTTATGCCTGGGCACGGTGGATTCTTGGATAGGTTTGATTCGCTATTAATTGCTTCGCTTTCAGTAGGTTTTTATTATTATTTGCTGATGTAGTTGCATAAAATAATCGGCATTGCTTGCCCTCAACTTTTTATATTTGTAATTAAAATTGCAGGATGAATATTCACAAAGAAGGTTATAAATCGATTGCGTTGAGTGCACTTCTGTTTGGGGCAGTCAATATCATCTTCTTTTATTTTTTCAGTGCTTCAATGCCCGTAGTCTCCTGGATTGTTTTTGGAGGTACGCTTTTGCTCCTCCTTTTCATCATTTCTTTTTTTCGTTCTCCAAAAAGAAATTATACAGTTGCACACCACCAGGTAATTTGCCCCGCGGATGGCAAAGTAGTCGTGATAGAAGAAACAGTAGATCCTGAATATTTCAAGGATAAGCGCCTGCAGGTATCAATTTTTATGAGCCCGGCAAATGTGCATATTAATAGAATTCCCATGTCGGGTGAAGTGCTATATAGTCAATACCACAAAGGAAAGTACCTCGTAGCATGGAACCCAAAATCTTCTACAGAAAATGAAAGGCACTCAGTAGTAATCAAAAGTGATAGCGCAATAATTCTCGTAAAGCAAATAGCCGGCGCCGTTGCAAAGCGAATTGTAAATTATTTGCAAGTAGGGCAACATGTAGAGCAGGGCACAGAGATGGGATTTATAAAATTTGGCAGCAGAGTGGACGTGTTGCTTCCTGTAGGTACTGAATTGAACGTTAGCCTGAATCAAACAGTGAAAGGCGGTGTAACAGTGCTCGCAACTATCGATACAATAATTCCAGTACGGGATGAAGTTTTGGAAGAAAAGAATGTGGAAACTATAGGGCTTGATTCCTGCTAAATCAATCATCCCAAATCTTCAGCTTAACTAATGGCGGTTAAAATATTGGACCTCCGGTTCAAACTTCTGCGTCTTCTCTTGTTTTGAATGACCCAGGATTTCTTCACTTCTTCGTCTTAGTATCTTTTTTTTTCGAATACAGCCGGAACTCTCCTGATTATAATTTTCTGATCACAAGAAAATTTTTTAATTATATCTTATTGATAAGGTCATCGACTGTTATGCCGTGTTGGAAAATTTATTGGGGATTTTTACGGACTTTATTTTTAGCCACAGGATACAATACCTGGCATACCTCACAAAAAAAAGTTCTTCGCTTCGTTTTTCCACAGTATTTTTTAAAGATAGGTGCACTGTCTCGCGGGCATTTCTTTTTGGTATAAGCCTGCCAATGCTTTTTTAAAACAAAAGCCTTTTTCCATTTCAAAAATTCAAAGCTATAATCGCGGGCGTCGTTTATCACTTCCGTAAGCTTACGTGGAGGAATATCTTTTACTAAAGTTTCAGGATGAAGCCGGGTGCGGAATAATACTTCATTCTTTATGATATTGCCTACGCCGGCAAAGATCTTTTGGTTAAGGAGTACATCACAAATGAGTCCCTCTGGAAGTTTTTTAATTTTTGCTCTTGCGGCTTTAGGATTAAAATCATCATTCATCACATCAGCGGTCCAATCATAAGTATCATCCAATTCGCCTTCGATGTATTTCAATGAGCAAGCATAAAAATTAATGCATTCATTTACAAAAGTTAATTTGAACCTCGGCTTTGCTTCCCTTTCTTCATTCACCCTATAAGTGCCGAACATCATTAAATGTATACGCAAGCTGAAGTCTTTGAAACATATAAGAAAGTGTTTTCCCCATGTTTTGAAATCAATAATTTTTTGCCCTGACATTCTTTCAATATCAAGCTTAGCATTTCCTTCAGCCTGTAGAATTTTCTTTCCTTTAAATTTTTGAATAGCTTCTTTGAGGATAATAATTGAGGGTCCTTCCGGCATGAAATAACTTTATTTCATTGCTTCAAACGGCAAGCCAGTATCTGGCTAACGAAGAATCACCTAAATACTACAGTGTAAATTCTAAGGGATGAACGTACTAATTGTTATCAATCCTTTTTCCGGAATTGTTTTCACCGCCTGTATCATCCTGAGTGGCAAGAGCGTCTTCTGAAGGATCGTCCTGCGATTTTGATGGAGCAGGATTTGCTTTGGGAGATTGTTTGGTGGTTTTTTCATTTTCCTCATTATAACCTGCGGTGCTTACAGATCCTTTTTTTGAACCACTCTGTTCTTTTCTTCTTTGATAATATTTTTTTGACCTGGATTTCATACGTCTCATTAAGTGTGATGTAATTTATAAAAGTACTTACAACATTATTTGCGGATTGGTTTTATTTTCTGAGAATTCGCTTTCGTACTTCCTGCTGTAATTTCGTGCCATCCTTATCCGCGCTCGTTTTTAAAGAAGTAAATTCTTGTGTCCAGGGCGAAGTAAGGTACCTAAGCTTAGGCTCTTTGTCTTCTATACATTTTAAAATTACAGCAGCCACTTCTTGTGGCGACTGAAACACTTTGGCTCTCAATTCAGGATCGGAAAATGTTTTGCGATATTCCATATAATCATTCATCAACGGCGAGTAAGCATCTTCTTTAATACCGCCGGTATCTTCCAAATATCGCATGATGTTATTTCCAAATTCTGTTGCGACTCCACCTGGCTCAACTATCGAAATATCTATTCCAAAATAAGGCTTCATGTAAGTGGCAATACTTTCTGTGAAACCTTCCAGTGCAAATTTTGCAGCACAATATATTTCGTTGATCGGCTGCCCTACAATTCCGCCAACGGAAGAAATATTAATTATATGCCCGCTTGTTTGTTTACGCATCTGAGGCAATACAGCCTTGATGCACCTGACCGGCCCGAAATAATTCACGTCGTTTACATACTCTATCTCCTGCATGGTAGCCTGCTCCGCGGTTCTTATAAAACCCGAACCGGCATTATTCACGAGAATATCCAGGCTATTCTCCTTTTCGACAATTTCCTGCACACATTTTTTAATGCTTTCTTCTACCTGAACATCAAGCTTAAGAATATTCACTGACACCTTTTGAGCAGCAGCTTCCTTTTCAAGCAATCCTCTCTTTCCAAGATCGCGCATCGTAGCGTAGACTGTATAATTATTTTTCGCAAGAAGAATGGAAAGGTGCAATCCTATGCCTGAAGAAGTGCCTGTGATCAACACAACTTTTTTCATCAATAGAAATTAAAAGAATTTTGAAACAATCTTATTAACTGTCTTCCTTATCGCTGTCACTTTCCTCTTTGGCTTCGCTTGCTTCCGCAGGGGTCACATTTTTTATTGACAGCTGAAATTTAGTGTTAAGACTTACTTCGTAATAATTATCATGCAGTATTTGTTTTGCTCCGTCGTCCTCTAATATAACGGCGGCGAGGTGCATTGCGAGTGTAGAACCACTGATTACATTTCCTACTTTACCGTCATTAAATTCAATAGTGAATTTATAACCTGCCTTACGGCCGGTGCCAGCCCTTTCAAAATCAACCCTGTTCAGATCAAGAACCTGGTCCTCTGTGGCAGATTTCTTCATCAGAATCTTAATAATTGGCAGATATTTTTTCCAAATATGATTATACATGAAAGGATTATGTTTAGAATTATCTTATTTAAGAGAACACGCCCGGAAAAAATAAAGAAACAGGCAAAATAGTGAAATATAAGTGATTCTCCGTATTATAAAATTACAGCAAATTTTCTCACTTAATTAAAGTAATTAAAATCGGGCAGGAATAAATTAGAAGGAATTCCTATTAAACCAGTCTTTAATTTACTTTGTCACTAGCCTTACTGTTGTAAAAAAAAATGCTTTTGATGGATGACTTGTAATTATATTTTGTTTATAATTACATAACCAAAACTTTGAATTGCGCTTTCTACTGGTTAATTAAGCGATTTCATTCTGTAATAGTTCTCA
This sequence comes from Ginsengibacter sp., assembly GCA_040007325.1. Taxonomy (GTDB): domain Bacteria; phylum Bacteroidota; class Bacteroidia; order Chitinophagales; family Chitinophagaceae; genus Ginsengibacter. The sequence continues at coordinate 10,358 of JBDTVF010000039.1, forward strand.
CCTTTATGAAAATTACTGCCGCCGCTATATGGCAGTTTCCAGCGTCGAATTTATTAACAACTTGATTGCAGCCATTTATAAATTAATGATACATCTACATTAAGTATTCATTAAATTTGTTGCAGTCAAAAACTTTCTAATTGAATGCCATTTGAATTAAAACTTCCAGATTCGATTTTAAGGTTATTGAATTTCCCCGCAAGTTCGCCCAAACGGCAACAGTTGAGAGTTTTAAAGAAATTACTTAGAAAGTCCCGGTTTACTGAATTTGGTCAAAAATTTCTTTTTGACAAGATCCTCTTGAGCCGCCACCCCGGAAAAACCTTCCAAAATATTGTTCCCACATATAATTACAGCAAAATTTTTCATGAATGGTGGCACCGTGCGCTTGATGGTAAGCCCGACGTTTGCTGGCCTGGCATCATAAAGTTCTTTGCCCTCAGCAGTGGCACCAGCGAATCTTCAAGCAAATACATCCCCATTACAAAAGAATTAATCAGGGCAAACACGATTACAAGTATTCGCCAGCTGTTGAGCCTGGCATCATATACTAAGGTGCCTAAGTCTTCAGTCGGCAAAGGTTGGCTTATGCTTGGAGGGAGTACTCATTTACAAAAAACCGCCACATATTACGCAGGAGATTTGAGTGGGATACAGGCAAAAAATATTCCCTTTTGGTTCCAGGGAATGTATAAACCGGGAAAGAAAATTGCAAAACAAAGAGATTGGGCAAAAAAGCTAGATGAAATAGTTGAGAAAGCTCCCGACTGGGATATTGCTTTTTTAGTTGGCGTGCCGGCCTGGGTTCAGTTGTGTATGGAAAAGGTTATTGAAAGATATGATCTAAAAAATATACATGAGATTTGGCCCAATCTTGCTTTTTATGTGCATGGGGGCGTAGCATTAGAACCTTATAAAAAAGGTTTCAACAGGCTGCTTGGCAAGCCAATCACTTTCATTGAAACTTATCTCGCCAGTGAAGGCTTTTTAGCATATCAAAACAGGCAAGATGCCAAGGGCATGCGCCTCGCCTTAAACAATAATATCTTTTTTGAATTTGTACCATTTGACTATAAGAATTTCGATTCTGAGGGAAATATGGTTGATAATCCTGAAGTACTGATGATTCATGAAGTAGAGTTAAATAAAAATTACGCGATACTGATAAGCACTAATGCCGGCACCTGGCGTTACCTTATTGGGGACACCATACAATTTGTAGATCTTGAAAAATGCGAGATCGTAATTACTGGCCGTACACAACATTTTCTTAGCCTTGTAGGAGAACATTTGAGCGTTGATAACATGAATAAGGCAATTAACCTGGTAAGTGAAGAGTTAAACATTTCGATAGGCGAGTTTACCGTTGCAGGAGTGCCGCACGGCAGTTTCTTTGCTCATCATTGGTTTATTGCCACTGATGACAAGGTGAATTCGGAGACACTGAAGATTATGATAGATGAGAAACTCAAAGAACTCAATGATGATTACGAAGTAGAGAGAAAGCATGCCTTAAAAGAGATATTTGTAGACGTATTAAGTGAAGAAACATTTATGAATTTTATGAAAGCAAAAGGTAAAGTCGGCGGCCAACATAAATTTCCGAGAGTATTGAAAGGGAGAATGCTTGAAGACTGGCAGAAATATCTAAAAGGAGCCAAGGTCTGATTTATTATCATTACATACGCGGTTTTTATATTACTTCATTTTATTTTGTAGTTTTTATTTCTACCTTCTTGTTCACTAAATTATTTTCCTAACGCATGGCAGCTGTTTTAGAAGCGATACTCAAAGGCTTCGCAATGGGATTACTGCTTGTAATATCCGTTGGACCTGTCATTTTCACCATCATCAAGCAAAGCATTAATAATGGCAAAGAAGGCGGCTTCAGCTTTATCATCGGAGTGTGGGTTAGCGACTTTTTACTCGTGATATTAAGCAATGTTTTTTCGGAGCTTATCACGCAACTTATGGACTTCAAAAAACCCATTGGAGTAGCCGGTAGTTTTTTTTTAATCGGAATGGGCATTTATTACCTTTTTTTCAAAAAAGTTACCCTGCATCCCGAAGACATTTCATTACCACCTCTAAGAGCAAGTGATCATGCAAAAATTGCACTACAGGGGTTTTTGCTAAATACGCTTAACCCGGCGGTAATGGCTTTCTGGCTCACGGCCGCTACCGCAATCGCAGTAACTCATACGGTAAAGGAGCGGATTATTATTTTTCTTACAGCACTTCTTCTCAACATGACTGCTGATATTGCTAAAGTGACGTTAGCCGGTAAGCTTCGATCTAAGTTAACCTTAAAAAATATAAAATTAATTAACAGGATATCAGGGCTAATACTGCTTATTTTTGGAACCATATTACTTGTGGGAGCCTTATTCCTCATACAAAAATACCATGCGTAATGAAGAATCTTCTGATGTTCTTCAGTTGTTTATTCTTCCTGCAGTTTGGCAAAGGGCAGCCTTCCGATATACTTGTCTTAAAGAAAAATTTTAAAACCGTAAAGACCTATTTTCCCGGCACAGAAATCAGTGTAAATACTGACGAAGGTTATTATGATGGCACCATCACGTCTATTAGAAAGGATAGTGTCTTCATAATCCATTATGATATAAGGCAAATTCCCTCTAACCTTGGCATTTATTTTTTGGATACTGTGGCAACTTATCGATATGGTATTAATTATAAAAGTATAATTGTTCTTAATAAGCCATATGATTCAAAAAAATTTAACTGGTCAGGCTCGGGTGGTGCTTTGTTTGGCGGCGGTATTCTCCTCACAACAGTTGGATTAGGTACCTGGCTTTTTGCGAAACCAAACACGAGATATTTTGCCAGCCCTTACCTTATTGGGGGCTCTGCAGTGCTTGCAGGCCTTGGTTATTTGCTCATAAAGTCAGGCAACAAAGGCATGGAGATAGGTAAAAAATATTTTCTCCAGTATATACATGTGAACTAAAAAATTCTGTTTGGCTAGAAATAAAAAAGTAAAAAACCGAAGTAAAGCTGCAAGGGTTGCCAGGTTTGTCCTGAAGATTGTTCTTTACGCTTTTCTTTTTTCTCTGCTTTATATTCTTTTTTGCAAATGGCTTAATCCTCCCATTACAATTACTCAATTGAGCAGCCTCTTAAAAGGTAATGGACTCCATAGAGACTATGTGGGTCTGGATGGAATGAATTCCAGTATAAAGTTGGCGGTACTTGCGGGCGAGGACCAGCTTTTCCCCGACCATAACGGCTTTGACTTTAAGAGCATTCAAAAGGCAATGAAGCATAATCAAAAAAGTAAATCATTGCGGGGTGCGAGCACCATAAGCCAGCAGGTTGCCAAGAATGTCTTTCTGTGGCAACATGGGGGGTATTTCAGAAAAGGCCTCGAAGTTTACTTCACATTTATGATTGAAAATGTATGGAGTAAAAAGCGAATTCTGGAAATGTATTTAAATGTTGCAGAAATGGGGAAAGGTATTTTCGGGGCTGAAGCAGCTGCACAACATTATTTTCATAAGCCGGCAAAAAACTTATCCAGAAAAGAAGCGGCAATGATTGCCTCTTGTCTTCCAAATCCGGTAGCATATACTATTCAGCCTTTATCAAAGCGTGTAGCGTTTCGCTATCCGTGGATATTACGACAAATGAATCATCTTGAAAAGGACCCCGATATTATTGCGCTGCTTAAGTAAGAAAGTAGTCAAAATTATCAGCATAAACTATCAATAAAATTTGTAGCCTTTTTAAATCTTTCGTCGTAATTTCCTTTTACATCAAGCCACGGCACTTCCTGGTTTGCCATAAGATCCCTGTAATAATAATATAGTTTTTCACGCGTGATTTTATCAGGATACTCTCTAAGCTCATCCCGCACCCATTCAATATCAGGGTTACAAAGGATGTATCCATCATATTTTCTTTCAGCAATCCGGTTTAAAATCCACGTGTGACATTTATTGAAAACATATTCGCACCACACCTTCATTACATACATATCAGTATCAATGAAAATAAGTCTATGCGACTCTTGCGCAACGCTTTCAGCTTGATCTTGTAAAACTAACAAAGCTTTTCTCTTTGTGGTAAGTTGGCTAATTCCGGCCTCTTCTAATTCTACCTGCTGTCTTGCTATAACGAGAAGATCTTCAAAAGAATATTCGGTACCATTTTTTAAAAGATACTCTCTCGCAAACTCAGGCACCCACAAAGTGTGATAGTGCTTTGCAAGTTTATTACACAAAGTTGTTTTGCCTGTTGACTCAGGGCCAATGACTACAAATTTTTTTATTGCTTCCACTCGGTTGTCGGTTCTTTTTCAAGAATATATTTGTTGGCTTTTCGAATCCATTCATATAGTCCCCAAAATGCCATAATCAAAAGAATTAAATAATACACACTTGTAAAAACATAATGTTTAATGAAATACAAAGGTATCGATGCAATATTTGTAGCAATCCACCAATACCAGCTTTCGACCTTTTTTCTCGCCATAAGCCACATAGCAGTAAATGCAGTAGAACTCGCAAAAGCATCAGCCCACGGAATAGCTCCTGGTGCAAAGTCTTTTTTCAAATAAGTAAGCGCAATAAAGATCACAATATAGAACGCTGCGAAAAATAATATTTCCTGCAACCATTCCTTTTTATCAGACCAGGTGATCACCACAATATGTTCCTGCTGCTTGTTTTTCCTCGCCCACAATATCCATCCATAAATACTCATGATTGTATAATACAAATTCACAGAAGCCTCTCCGTAAAGACTTCCCTTAATACTTATAAATACATATGGAATTGTATTGGCCAGCCCGATCGGATAAACGAGTATGTTTTCTTTGCGACTGTACCACACACTTGCGATACCAAAAATAACGGCAACAAATTCCAGCCAGGTGGTTTGGCGGATATCGAGGATGAACTGCTCAATGATTTGTGTAGTACTCAATATAAATGTTGAGTGCCAAAAGTAAGTTAGAAATGACGTTTCATTTGCACCATAATTGTTCATCCTAAAAAAAGAAAAGCACTTCTTTCGAAATGCTTCCTCTTAAAATTCTTAATAAAATACTTATTCTGCTTCTGCGACTACTTCCTTTACCTCGGGGATCATTCGTTTCATCATCCCTTCAATACCTGCCTTCAACGTAATCATAGAAGATGGACAACCACTGCAGCTTCCCTGCAACATTAGATTCACCTTACCATCTTCATAACTGCGGAACTGTATGGCACCACCATCCATCTCAACAGCAGGCTTAACATAATTTTCCAAAAGCTCTTTTATACGCTTAACCACGTCATCATCATCAGCACTTACAGCATTACTGCTTTCCGATTTCATGGCAGCAATTTCTTCCTCATTTACTACCGGCTTACCCTCTTCAAGATATTCCTTAAGAAATTGTTTTATCGATGGTATCACATCCTGCCAATCTTCGGTATCGGTAGTTTTTGTAAGCGTTACAAAATTACTAGCTATAAAAACCGATTTTATAAAAGGAAATGTAAAGAGCTCCATTGCGAGTGGCGAAACTGAAGCGCTTTTTTCGTCCTGGAAGTCGATGCTTTTACCAGGATACAAAAGTTTATTAGCAACAAACTTCATTGTTTCCGGGTTAGGGGTCATTTCAGTGTAAATGCTGATCACCGGGTTACCTGTTTTGATCATAATAGAAAAATTAAGATTACAAATTTACCAAGAATATAGTTTAAAGCCTTCCGGATTTTGTTAAGCAAAACCGTATTTTAATAGTTTTTCCCTTTTTCGAAACGGTAAACTACCTATTCAACAATCCTCAATTTTGCGTAATTCAACATAATTTTCTTTTCGCCATTATGCTCGAATTTCACTGTGGCCACGGGATTGTGAGCTGCTCCTTCCATCTTGGTGACTTCACCAAAGCCAAATTTCTGGTGCTCTATTTTTTGTCCCTCTATTAAATTACTGGTATCACTAGGAGCAAAGCCGGGAGTTGGCACATGCTCTTTCACTTTTATTACAGGATTTGTAGTAATGTATGCAGGCTTGGTGGTCGTCGATTTCTGGTTTGAATAATCGGGCTTACCATTTCCATAGCCATTTGTTTGCCTTCTCTCAAACGGGTTCCAAAGATTTGTCTGGTTATTACGCATATTGCCTCCGGCAAAGGCCCTGTCTATTCTCTCTTCAGGAAGTTCATCAATAAACCTGCTGGGTTCATTTTGTGTAAGATTTCCAAAGCGATATCGGGTATTAGCGTAGGTGAGCCACAATAATTGTTTTGCTCTTGTGATCGCAACATAAAACAATCGCCGTTCTTCTTCGAGCTCCTCACGCGTATTTATTGCCATCGCATTAGGAAACAATGTTTCTTCTAATCCCCCCACAAAAACTATCGGAAACTCGAGACCCTTTGCGGCGTGTATCGTCATCAATCTTACGACGTCGCTTTGGCCTTTATCTTCATCTGCATCTGTGAGCAAGGTTATTTGCTGCAGGTAGCTTCCTAAACTTTTATCGAGTAATTCGCCATCTTCCGTTGGCGTTTCAGTAAATTCTTTTATGGAGTTGAGTAGTTCCTGTATGTTTTCATAGCGTGCAAGTCCTTCGGTCGTTTTATCATTAAATAATTCCTTCACGATACCGGTATGTTTCCCTACCAATATTGAAAGATCATAAGCATTTTTTTTCTCTAATTCACTTTGAAACATTTTAATCGTAACAACAAAATTGTTTAATGCTTCGAGAGTATTTGCCCTATATCCAAATTGTGCAGCGTGCTCAACTACATTCCACATGGAGATGTTGTTCTCATTTGCATATATAACAGCCTTTTCAATAGTAGTCTTTCCAATACCTCTCGCAGGAAAGTTGATGATCCGCTTTAGCGCCTCTTCATCTCCGGGATTTAGAATAACACGCAGGTAACTTAAAAAATCCTTTATTTCCTTTCTTTGGTAAAAACTAATACCGCCATAAATACGATAAGGGATATTCATGCGCCGGAGACTTTCTTCAAAGCTGCGGCTTTGTGCGTTTGTACGATACAATATCGCGATGTCACTATTTAAAAAATGATTACGGAGTTTTTGTTCCTGGATGGCATCTGCAACATATTTCCCCTCATCGTTATCAGTAGCGGTGCGTACAAGTTTAATTTTTTCTCCTTCACCATTACTGGTCCATAATTTTTTTGGCAACTGGCCTTTGTTATTTGCAATTACATTATTGGCCACATGCAGAATACTTTGTGAGCTACGATAATTTTGCTCAAGCATTACAATTTTTACTTCATCATAATCTTTCCGGAATTGCAAGATATTTTCGATAGTGGCACCGCGGAAACTATAAATGCTTTGGGCGTCGTCACCAACCACAGCCACGTTTTCGTGCATCGCTCCTAGTAATTTTATGATCTGGTATTGTGAAGTGTTGGTATCCTGGTACTCGTCGATCATTATGTATTTGAACTTACGCTGGTACTTGCTAAGGCTTTCGGGATGAGTACTTAACAACAGATAAAATTTCAGCAGCAAATCGTCAAAATCCATTGCTCCGTTTTTAAAGCAACGCTTACAATAGGCTTCGTAAATCTGTCCGGTCATTGGCCGGTTGGCCCGCATATCTTCCTGCTGCAATCCATAATCATTCATATATTCCTCCGAAGTAATCAAAGCATTCTTTGCCCCCGAAATTCTGTTGTAAACGGTATTCGGCTTGTAGTGTTTATCATCAAGTCCCAATTCATTGATAACAGTTTTTACAACACTTTTGGCGTCGTCGGTATCATAAATCGTGAAGTTGCGCGGATAGCCAAGCTTATCTGCCTCAGCTCTTAATATTCTTGCAAAAACCGAGTGAAATGTTCCGATATATAAATTTCTTGCTTCATTGTTTCCAAGAATCTTCTCCACTCTTTCCTTCATTTCCGCCGCCGCCTTGTTAGTAAAAGTGAGAGCAAGTATATTAAATGCATCAACCCCGGAAGCCAAAAGGTGAGCTATGCGTGTGGTAAGTACTTTTGTTTTTCCGCTTCCTGCGCCCGCAACTATCATTATAGGTCCATCCCGGTGTAAAACTGCTTCACGCTGCGGTTCGTTCAATCCCTGTAGATAATTCTGCATTATGCAAAGTTACTGAAAGCTCGAGGCTTTTTTGGAAGATCGCTTCTCAAAAAATGCATTTAACGATAATAGCATTCTTCGGTTTCTTGGAAAATGTCTGACTTTTTTTTCCATAAGACTTGTTCATAAAACTTCTCTTTGGCTCAACTATCTTTTCACCATTCATACTCATTCGCGCTCTTTTTTTGATTCTTTTTATAGAGCCGTACATTTTCTTTCAAACTTGATAAGCCCTACTTCGGAATCCTTTTCTAACGTTTCAGTTGTTGCCTTAACTAAATCTTAACGAAACGCTTGCCTGGACTGTATTACCTCTGATAATAATCTGTTTCTTTCCGCCTCGGTAAACATATAATTTTATTCAAATTACGTAACCATCAAAATAAAAAATTATGAAAAAGATGCTTGTTATTTGCTTAGTTGCAATTATGACCACAGCCGCTACCTATGCGGCTCCGGTTAGCGAAAAAGTTTTAAAAATTTTTACAACGGCCTTCCCCGAAGTGCAGGAAACCACCTGGTATAATTATGAAACTTATTATTCGGTTTATTTTAAAAATAGTGACGATTCAAAATGCCGGATCGACTATGACACTGATGGAAAAATAATCTCTACAACAAGGTATTATTCCGAAGAAGCTTTGCCTCCTTTTATAAGGGGAAAAGTAAATGAAAAATTTCCCGGAAAACAAATCTTTGGTGTTACTGAAGTTTCGTCTCCGGATGAGATGGCCTATCATATTGTATTGGAGGATGAGAAAAACTGGTATAACATTAAGTCGGATGCAACAGGTTCTATCAATATTGAAAAAAAGATGCTTAAATCTGAGAACTGAGATAAAAGATTAATCCGTTTTGAAAAACAACTTGTGGAGTCCCATTCACAAGTTGTTTTGTTATTACCAGGATCGTAGAAAGTCGAAAATTTTTAAATATTAGACGAATTCACGCAATATTTGAAATGCCCAACCGTTACTTCCTTTACAATCCTGATTATGAATACCATTAATAAAAACGCCTTCCCCAACAGGCTTAACAACATTGTAAGAACCTTCCTTTCTAAACTTACAC
>JBDTVF010000040.1:0-19401 GCA_040007325.1 Ginsengibacter sp.
ATACCGTCATCCGGGAAAAAATGTTCGTACGAACTGATAAGAACTTTTATATAGCCGGTGAAATTTTATGGTTCAAAATATACAATGTAAATGCCGCTACCAATGTCCCATTGGCCTTGAGCAAAGTTGCTTATGTAGAGCTTTTAGATTCGGCAAACAAGCGAATGGTGCAGGCTAAAATTGCTTTGGATAATGCTGAAGGAAATGGTTCTTTTTATTTGCCCATAAATTTAAATACCGGCAATTATAAATTTCGGGCTTATACCAACTGGATGAAAAATTTCGGTGCAGGTTATTTTTTTGAAACTAAAATTTCAGTGGTTAATGTACAAAAGATAATAAATGCATTGAAGGTTGCGAATGACGCAAAGTACGACATTGACTTTTTTCCGGAAGGTGGTAATCTTGTCGGGAACATCCCGGCAAAAGTTGCTTTCAAAGAGATAGACCAATATGGTCGTGGCATAGATCTTAAAGGATACTTACTTGATAATAATGATACAGTTTTATCCTTCATGCCTTTGCATGCGGGCATCGGTACTTTTTCATTTACTCCTCTTGAAGGTCACATCTATAAAGCGATGATGACAACGGACGCGGGAGAGAGTTTTTCAAAAACTTTACCTGCTGCCTATAAAAATGGTTATGTTATGAACCTTGCCGATGCAGGGAATGAAATAGAGGTAACCGTTCGTTCAGATATACAGGCTGGCCGGGAAGTCTATTTGTTTGTGCAGGCAAATGGAATTATGCAGATCGAAAAACAACAAACGCTTCGGAACGGGCAGGCAAGCTTCACGATAGATAAGAAAGATTTAGGCGATGGCATTTCTTACTTTACCATTTTTAATGATGAAAGAAAACCCGTGACAGAGCGGTTGTATTTTAAAAAGCCATCTCAAAGTTTAGCGATCAACGTAACCTCGGATCAACCAATGTATGACACCAGGAAGAAGATTATTCTCAATGTTGCAATACCGGATGCAGGCGCAGCAATCGATACAGCCAGCCTTTCCATCAGCGTGTATAAACTGGATTCACTACAGTCAAAAGATGTTCCCGATATCACGGAATACCTGCTGCTCAATTCAGCGTTGGCAGGTTATGTGGAAGATCCCGGTTATTATTTTACCAATAACAATGCGGAAACAAAAACAGCATTAGATAACATCATGCTTACCCATGGATGGAGACGATTTAAATGGGAAGATTTTCTCAACAATAAAAAAGCATATTTTGAATATGTCCCTGAATTCAACGGACCGATCTTCATGGCAAAAGTCATCAACACTATAACGGGAAAGCCTGCCCCGGGAATCGATACTTATTTATCTGTGCAGGGTTTGGATGCTGCTTTCACTTCTTCTATTAGCGACGTCAACGGGCTGGTAAAATTTGAATTAAAAAAAGTATACGGTCCGTCAGAGATCATACTCCAAACCAATACAATGCGCGACAGCGTTTATCGCATTGATGTAGCCGATCCTTATAGCAGCAACTTTTCCGGCACCAGCTACCCATTTCTTTATGTAGATCCTGCAACCGAAAATCCTCTCAAAACTGAAAGTGTGAGCATGCAGGTACAGAACATTTATGCCGGCAAAAAACTGAAGGAGTTTGCTTCGCCAAATATTGATACCACTGTATTTTATGCAAATGCTGATGGAAAATATTTACTCGATAATTATACGAGATTCACCACGATTGAAGAAGTGTTAAGAGAATATGTAGCTATGGCTGATGTGAGAAAACGAGAAGGCAGTTTTCATTACGAGTTATACAACAATGCATCTGGCCTTATGCTGAAGAATGATCCGCTGGTAATGCTTGATGGAATAGCGGTATTTGATTTCAATAAATTCATGGAGGTAGATCCACTAAAGCTGTATAAGCTTGAAGTAATGAACAGGCGCTATTTTCTTGGAAACTCAATATTTAACGGAATACTTAACTGGACTTCCTATAAAGATGATCTCGCAGGTTACGAACCAGGGCCGCATGCAACAATAATTGACTACGACGGATTGCAGGCCGAGCGGGAATTTTATTCGCCTTCTTATACGACAGAAAATGCGAGGGCAAGCCACATACCCGATTTTAGAAATGTACTGCAATGGACACCAACTTTGAAACTAGCTCCAGGCGCAAATAAAATGATTGAATTTTATTCCTCAGATCTTCCGGGCAAATATGTAATAGATGTGCAAGGCATTAGTAAAAACGGGATTCCCGGAAGCAAGACTTCTACTTTTGAAATAAAAAGGTAATTGAAGATTTCTTCCTTAATTGTCTTTGCAAACGAATCTATAGCCAATGCCGGATTCCGTAACAATATATTCAGGACGGTTAGCATCCCTCTCAATCTTTTTTCTAAGCTGAGCGATAAAGACACGGAGGTATTGCGACTGATTAATGTAACCAGGCCCCCACACCTCTCGTAACAAGTATTGATGCGTGATCACCTTGCCTTCATTTTTTGCAAGCAGGGAAAGTAACTTGTATTCAGTTGCAGTAAGTTTAATTGATTCATTGTTCTTTTTAATTGTTCTGGCTTCAAGATCTATTGAAATTTCTCCGCAAACAATAGTTGAATTGCCTTCTTCGGCTGCAGCGTTTCTCAATGCGGAGCGTATGCGTGCAAGCAGTTCACCTGTACGAAATGGCTTTACGAGATAATCATTTGCCCCGTTATCCAACGCTCGAATTATATCTTCTTCATTATTTTTTACTGAAAGAATTAAAACCGGGTTGGTGTACCACTCTCTTAGTTTTTGCAAAACCGTTTGCCCATCTTCGTCCGGTAACCCGAGATCAAGAATAATAAGATCCGGCGGATGATTTTCGGCCGCGATAAGTCCATGCCTGGCATTCTCCGTAAGATTCACATTATAATTATTACTCTGAAGTGTTATCTCCAGCAACTTGCGAATCTGCGCTTCATCATCTATTATCAATATCCCGGCCTTATTCATGCTTAATGCTTTTAAGGTTCGAGGTTTGAGCAGCTATGTTGATCGTGAACCTGGCACCACCTTCCCGCAGGTTTTGCAAATGCACAGTCCCTCCCATCGCTTCAGTAAATCCTTTTACTATTGAAAGCCCGAGCCCGGTGCCGCCCGTCTTTGTATTTCTCAACCGGTAAAATTTATTAAATACATTATTGATCTCTTCAGGTGGAAAACCTTTACCGTTGTCTTCTATTATTAATTCCAAAACATCCGCATGAGCATGCGCAGTAATGTCAATTCTGCTATCCGGATTCGTGTACTGAGTTGCGTTGTTTACAAGATTATAAACTATCTGCTCCATCATTCCTTTATCGAGTTTAAAGAATGGAATCTCGGGATTGATATTAATCACAATCTTCTGTGAGATATCATTCTCTTCTATTCTTTTCACTGAATCATAAGTAACCTCGATGATATCGCACCAGTCACGTTTTGGATGTAAAAAGCCAGATTCAAGCCGTGACATACTCAGTAAATTCTCTACCTGTTGATTTAATCGAAACGAAGCTTTAGAAATTTCGGAGATAAGATCTTCTTTATTTGTTTCAGTAAGGTTCCTGTTATGTGATTGCAGGTTATCTGTTGCACCAATTATCGTTGCAATAGGTGTCCTCAGTTCATGTGAAAGTGAATTGAGTAAAGTATCGTAGAGCTTTACGGTGTTTGCTTTTTCCTCCTTCGCACGTGCAATCTTTTCTATTTGCCTTATTTTATAAGTGAGTACTGCATTCACCATGGCAATTACAAAATACATCAGCAAGAGAATTGAATCTTCAGTAGAGCCAACATGGAACGTGTAATGCGGCGGTATAAAAAAATAATCCCAGATAAGGGCACTCAATATCGCGGCCGCAAATACCGGAATAATATCAAATAAAATAGCAGCGATAGAAACTGTAAGCAGAAGGATAAAGGCTATCACTTTATAATCCAGGTATATTGACAAAACATAACACAATGCAGAAACTCCGCAAACTACCGATACGGTTATCAGCAATTGCTTAGGCTTACTTATTCTATTAATGAAAAGATCCATTGAGAAGGCAAAATTAATTTGCTATTTATAAGTATAGTATAAAATTTCCTCCTCAAGGTATAAGGATTTTATAAAGATTTGGCTGATGCGTTGATTGTAAATGAATTCATATCGAAATTTGCCGTGCCTTTACGCCTGCGATTGTATATGAGCTTGAAAAAAGCTAAATAATTTTGTTTGAAAAAAGATCTTAATAAAGTAACCGGTGCCGGCTTACTCATCGCATTAGGGATCATCTACGGAGATATTGGAACCTCGCCGCTCTATGTTTTAAATGCCATTATAAGAGATAAAGTCATTACCGAAGAACTCATTCTCGGCGGCTTATCCTGCATCATATGGACCCTTACGCTGCAAACAACTATAAAGTATGTGATCCTTACTTTGAAAGCAGATAACCGTGGTGAAGGCGGTATCTTTTCTCTATACGCACTTGTAAGGCGACAAAAAAAATGGTTGGTTTTTCCGGCAATCATCGGCGGCGCTTCGCTGCTTGCCGATGGAATGATTACGCCTCCTATCTCAGTAACTTCTGCAGTTGAAGGATTAAACCAGATCAATTATTTCAGTGACATGCATGAGTCGACGGTCGTGTACATCGTCATTGCCATTTTAATTCTATTATTTTTTTCGCAGCAATTTGGAACCGCTTCTATAGGAAAATTGTTTGGTCCGATAATGTTTATATGGTTTCTTATGCTTGCGTCACTGGGTTTCGTTCATTTGTTTGACGCGTGGTATATTTTTAAAGCGTTCAATCCATATTATGCTATTCACATTCTCACACAGTATCCCGATGGCTTTTGGTTGCTTGGTGCAGTTTTTCTTTGTACAACCGGCGCAGAAGCGCTGTATAGTGATCTCGGCCATTGCGGAAAAGATAACATTCGCGTGTCGTGGATATTTGTAAAGACGGCGCTTATTTTAAATTATCTCGGGCAAGGCGCATGGCTGCTTTCGCATCACACGGGCAGAATTTTTACCAAAGCAATAATTGATGACGGCTTCAATCCTTTCTACGGTATTATGCCGGGATGGTTTACAATAATAGGGATCATCATTGCAACTGTTGCCGCCATTATTGCGAGCCAGGCTTTAATAAGCGGGTCGTTCACATTGATAAGCGAAAGTATGCGGTTGAATCTCTGGCCAAAAATGAAAATAAATTATCCCACCGAAGAGCGCGGACAATTGTTTATACCGGCGATAAATACGATGCTCTTTATCGGCTGTGTTGGCATCAGCCTTTACTTCAGAAGTTCATCAAATATGGAAGCGGCATACGGGCTTGCGATAACACTTTGTATGATGGCAACCTCCATTTTGTTTGCAAATTTTCTTATCATAAAGAGAGTAAAGCGTCCTCTTATTTATTTATACCTCGCAGTATACATAACCATTGAATTAAGCTTCTTAATAGCGAACCTGAATAAATTTCCTCACGGTGGTTTCGTAACGCTTATTGTTGGTGGGGCATTATTTTCAATCATGTATATATGGTACAGGGCGAGAAAGATCAAGAACCGTTATGTGGAATTTGTAAGATTGGAACAATATATTCCGCTGCTGCAGGAACTAAGCAACGATAAATCTATTGCAAAATATGCAACGCATCTTGTATACCTCACCAGTGCTAATAACCCGAAAGAGATCGAGCACAAGATTATTTACTCGATCTTGAACAGGAAGCCGAAGCGTGCAGATATTTATTGGTTTGTGCACGTTGACACATTGGATGATCCATATACTTCTGATTATACAGTGGAAACTATTATTCCTAACGAGATAATCCGCATTGAGTTCAGGCTGGGCTTTAGGATGGAACCACGCATTAATCTTATGTTCAAAAAAGTGGTGGAGGATATGGTGGCCAATAAAGAGGTGAATGTTTTGAGCAGGTATGAAAGCCTGCAACGTAATAATGTGTTGGGAGATCTTCAATTTATAGTGTTGGAAAAATTTTTATCACAGGATAATGAATTGCCATTTTTTGAAAAACTTATTATCAAAATGCAATTATGGATAAAAGATAAAAGCCTCAACGAAGAGCGGGGCTTTGGTCTCGAGCAAAGCAATGTGGTAGTTGAAAAATTCCCCCTGATTGTAAGCCCGGTGAGCAAACTTAAGCTCAACCGTGTATTCATTGATGAGTGATTTTCGATCAGCCATATTTATTTATCAACTTTATTCCGGTCATAAGGAATAATATTATCCCATTCTTCTGCTGAGGAGCGGGCCACGAAAGCAACTACCGGTTCTGTATCGCTCATGTTAAATACTTCATGTGGCACTCCGGGCTTAATATAAATAAAATCACCCGCTTCGTTTTCTAAAACATTTTTAAGGCCTTCGCCAAATTCATGACGAACTTTTCCTTCTATTATATAAAGTATCAATTCAAATCCAACATGTATATGCGCATAGGCAATACCACCGGGAGGAATGGTTGCAATGTTTGCTGATAATTTGCTGGTACCAACATTTTTTGCGGACATTCCTTGTTTATAGTGAATGCCATTCCAGTCCCTTCTTGCTCCGCCGCCCCGGATGGTCAATATTCCATCATGATCTTCTACTTCGCTGAGTTGAATATTGTCTTTATCGTTCTTCATTGAAAAAATTATTTTAAGAATTGACGGTTAGATTGAACTCTTATTAAGTTGCCATGATTACGCCCTGTGCCACGAAAAACACTCCCGGAATCAATAGAAAATTTTCTCCAACCAGTAGTGCTAAATATAGGAATTTTTACAAGCTCTATTTTTTTATGTCAAACAACCTTTTATGAATTCAATCCCTCTTAGTTGATGACATTATTTCTTTAAACAACTAACTTTGAATGTATCGGGAGCTTAGTTCCAAATTGTTTCAATATTAATTTTCTTAAATAATAATCTACGATGATAAATTTTTTAAAGCCTATTCGGTTTGTTAGCGGCCTTCTCCTTATGCCAATATTATTATTTGCTCAAAAAAAAGAATTGGTAGAAATAGTAAAATCAGGTGGTCAAAAAAAGATTGATGTGATGATAGGCGGCAAACTTTTTACAAGTTTATTATACCCGGATAGTTTAGAGAAACCGGTATTATACCCCGTGGTTGCATCCAACGGAATAGTGGTCACGAGAGGCTTCCCCATAAACAATCAACCCGGTGATCCTACAGACCATCCACATCATGTAGGCGTATGGTTTACCTTTGAAAATGTAAACGGTCTTGACTTCTGGAATAATTCATATGCAATACCGGCAGAGAAAAAAAATGCTTATGGATGGATAAGAACTGATAAAGTTTATCAAATGGCCGGCGGCGCAAAAGGAGTTATCTCTTACCATGCCAACTGGACTAATCAGCAACGGAAGGTGTTGTTGGAAGAAAATACGCATCTTGAATTTAGTGGAACTAAAGGAGAGCGCATTATTGACAGGCTTACCATTTTGAAAGCAGATACAAACGTCACCTTTACCGATGCCAAGGACGGCATGTATGGGTTAAGGCTTGCTCACGCTTTGCAAATACCTACGTTAAAAGACCAGGAATTTAAAGACGGTAAGGGAAATGTAACTGTTGTAAAAGGAGGCAGCGATAAAATCGCCAATGGAAATTATATAACAAGCGAAGGCAAGATTGGCGATGATGCCTGGAGCAGCAGAGGCCGCTGGTGTAAGGTGTATGCCAAAATGGGAAAAGATTCTGTGAGCGTTACCATTATCGATCACCCGGACAATCCTAATTACCCCACTTTTTGGCATGCACGGGGATATGGATTGTTTGCTGCAAATCCTTTAGGTGAAAAAATATTTACGAATGGAAAATCTGCGAAAAATCTCCAGCTAAAAAAAGGCGAGTCTGTAATTTTCAGGTATAGAATTGTAATTGACAATGGAGCAAAAACCCCAACTCCTGCAGAACTGAATTCAATGGCTGATGAATATGCAAGAGAAAAATGATCTGCCGTTCGCATCTATTTTCTCAATACCGTGATCTCGTCCCAAACCTTTTTTAAGACCGGTATACCTTGTTCAAGATTTGATTTTCTTGTTTGAATAACCCTTTCGCCGGGATAGATTATTTTTTTTGATTCATCTACCGGTATAGATTGGTGGTAATCTTTTATTATTCCTTCAATGATCTTTGAGATGGATGATTGGCTTCCTAATGCTGCAATATCAATTGCAATAAAAACCTGTGAGAGTCCGTATTCAACTTCATTTTTACTGATCTCATAAGTTGCCAGGCCGCCTGAAAGAATGGTTGCAAGTATATCTAGTAACAATGATAAGCCCGCTCCTTTCCAATAGCCAATAGGCAAAGATCGCCATGAATCAAGAATTACACCGGGGTCATCAGTAAGTTCACCCTCTCTATTAAATCCTCCCGCAACCGGCAGTTTTTCATTGTTCATCGATGCTTTTTCCATAGCGCCAAATGAAAATTGTGACATCGCCATATCGAGAACAATTGCTTCATCATTATAAGGTAATGCCAGCACAAGCGGGTTGTTCCCAAGTTTTGGATCCTTCGCACCCCACGCAGGCATATTGGCAACTGTATTTGTCCATCCTATAAAAACACAGCCTTTTTTGGCAGCCTTCCAGCCGTATGCGCCACCACGCATCCAGTGATTTGTATTGCGCAAGGCGACACAGCCAATACCATTTTTCTTTGCAAGGTCTATAACGCCTTCGGTTGCCCGAAGTGCGTTCAATATTCCCGGACCTAGCAAGCCATCCCACTGCTGAACTGCTCCGACTGTATGTTGTAATAAAGGTTCGGCATTTGGTTTTACAAAACCATCTTTAATATATTGAACAAATCTTGGGAACCTGTTTACTCCGTGCGTATAAACACCATCGAGGCTATTTTGAGTAAAGACTGCGGCACAAACAGACGCCTTCTCACCGGTAAATCCGAGGCTTATCAAAATATCGGCGAAACATTTTTCCATTTCTGCCGCCGGTATTCTTACTTTGGTATTGTCTGCGTGCAAATATTTAATGTATTAACGGGATAAAGTTGAACTATACATTTTAATCGCAAAAAGATTGTTACACGACCTCACCTTCAAGATCGTAATCAAAGGCATTTGTAATATTCACTTGTACAAATTCACCGGGCAATAATTTTTTTGTTGAATGAATGATTACTTCATTGTCCACTTCCACACTGTCAAATTCTGTACGACCAATGTATCTCCCGGCCTCTTTCTTATCAATTATTACTTTGAAAGTCTTGCCAATCTTTTCAATATTTTTTTGATAAGAAATTTCCTGTTGCACTTCCATAATCTCCCTGGCTCTTTCCTCCTTTATATCTGCTGGCACATCATCTTCCATATCATAAGCAGTGGTGTTCTCTTCATGGGAATAAGTAAAAATGCCCACTCTGTCAAATTCAATTTTTTTAAGGAATGTCTTTAATTCTTCTACGTCTTCCTGCGTTTCGCCCGGAAAGCCTGCAATCAATGTTGTCCTTAGACAGATACCCGGAATTTTATATTTGATTTCTGAAATGATGTCTTCCATTTCTTCACGTGTAATCTGGCGTTTCATTGTCTTCAGCATACGGTTGCTTGCATGTTGCAGAGGCATATCAAGATAGTTGCAAATATTCTCCCGCTCTTTCATCGCATCAATAATCTCCATTGGGAATTTTGAAGGATATGCATAATGAAGCCTGATCCATTGCAGTCCTTCAATATCCGCAAGAGCATGTAACAACCTCGGAAGCTCTCTTTTTTTATAAATATCTAAACCGTAATAAGTAAGCTCCTGCGCAATCAGCATAATTTCCTTCACGCCTCTTGCAACAAGTCGTGATGCTTCATCCACAAGGGATTCAATTGTCCGGCTTACATGTTTGCCCCTCATTAAAGGAATGGCGCAAAACGCACAGGTACGATTGCACCCTTCACTTATTTTAAGGTAAGCATAGTGGTTAGGCGTACTTAAAAGTCTTTCCCCAACCAATTCAGCTTTATAGTCAACATCAAATTTTTTCAGGAGAAAAGGTAGCTCCATGGTACCAAAAAAAGCATCTACTTCAGGAATCTCGTCTTCGAGATTTTGTCTATAGCGCTCGCTAAGACACCCGGTCACATAAACTTTGTCGAGCTTACCACGCTTCTTTAATTCGACCTGTTCAAGAATAGTATTAATACTTTCCTCCTTTGCTTTATCAATGAAGCCGCAGGTATTTACAACTACAATATTGTGATCGAGCTTTTTGCTTTCATGTAAAACGTTCACATCGGCCGCAGCAAGTTGACCGCTCAGCACTTCGCTGTCCACAAGGTTTTTACTGCACCCCAGGGTTATGATATTTACTTTATCTTTTTTAAGTTTTGTTTTCATTCCTTTTTAATGACACTAATTTTTTAGCCACGAATTAGGCAAATTAAAATTTGCAGATGTCTTTGCCTTAACCAAATCTTTTATTCAATCTTTCACCCCATCGAATAAACTATCAACAAATTCCTTTTTATCGAACACCAAAAGATCTGTTGCTTTTTCGCCAACACCAATAAATTTTACAGGAATTTTAAACTGGTCCGCAACCGCAAGTACTACTCCGCCTTTCGCAGTGCCATCAAGTTTTGTAATAGCAAGGCCGGTCACCTCTGTTGCTGCGGTAAAATGTTTCGCTTGCTCAAGTGCATTCTGGCCGGTGCTTCCGTCGAGTACCAGCAACACCTCGTGCGGAGCGCCAGGCAATGCTTTACTGACGGAGCGTTTTATTTTACCCAGCTCATCCATCAGATGTATTTTATTATGAAGCCTCCCTGCTGTGTCGATGATTACAACATCGGTGTTTTTAGCCATACCACTTTGAACGGCATCAAAAGCTACGGCGCTAGGATCAGCACCCATGGCATGTTTTACAATCGGCACATTGGCTCGTTGGCTCCAGATATTTAACTGGTCAACAGCAGCGGCGCGAAATGTATCAGCAGCTCCTAATAAAACGGATTTACCAGCTATAGTAAAATTGTGTGCAAGTTTGCCGATTGTAGTAGTTTTCCCCGCACCATTCACGCCCACCACAAGAATTACATGTGGCTTGTGAGCCGGTAATTCATAACTTTTGTAAGAGACTTCTTTAGAAGAATCAACCAACAATGCCTGGATTTCTTCTTTCAGGATTTTGTTGAGCTCTGTTGTATTGATGTATTTATCACGCGCGACACGCTTTTCAATGCCATCAATTATTTTTATGGTAGTATCTACGCCTACATCTGCACTTACTAATGCATTTTCAAGATCGTCAAGCACTTCTTCATCCACCGTACTTTTTCCGGCTATCACCTTCGTGATCTTATCCAGAAAGCCCTGTTTTGTCTTTTCCAGCCCCTTATCAAGACTTTCCTTCTGCTCTTTCTTCCCAAATATTTTATCAAAAATCCCCATCTCTGAAATTTTAGTAAAGGGTAAAAATAAATAAAGCTATCCGCAACTGTTGCCGGATAGCTTTAGTAAAAAAATTTGAGTTCAAAATTAGCCCGCGAGAAGATCTTTAATCTTATCCTTATGAACAATGGATTCTTTAAAAGTGTAAGAACCGCTTTTTGGACTGCGCACAGTACGCACCAATTTTGTAAAGTTTTTTGCATCGGCCAAAGACTTTGCATCTTTGGATTTGATTGCGGTTTTTGCTGCTTTTGCCATAATAGTAATATGAAAATGTGAAAATGTGAAAATGTCATCAATTTTATAATTGAGTCACTTTCACATTTGGTAATTTATTTAATCTCTTTATGAACTGTTACCTTTTTAAGGATTGGATTAAATTTTTTGAACTCCAATCTCTCGGGTGTATTTTTCTTATTCTTCACAGTAATATACCTGCTGGTGCCGGGCAAACCTGAAGTCTTATGCTCTGTGCACTCAAGAATAACCTGTACCCTGTTACCTTTCTTTGCCATTTTATTAATTTGATAATATGATAATAAGCCGATTAGCCAATTTAGCTAATTAGCACATTTTATATCTTTACTCCCTGCGCCCTCATCTCTTTCACTACGGTGAAAAGGCCATTTTTATTAATAGTACGAATTGCCTCGGTAGATAATTTTAGAGTTATCCATTTGTCTTCCTCAGCAAGGAAATATCTTTTCTTTTGGAGGTTGGGTAAAAAACGACGGCGTGTTTTAATATTAGAATGCGAAACCTTATTGCCTGTAATCGGCTTTTTACCTGTAACCTGACATACTCTAGCCATGATGATCTTTTTTTCGGACGGCAAAGGTAACGAAGAAAATAATACCTGAAAAATAAATAATGGACTATTTTTCAGTGCGTGCATTTTCTCCTGACAGAATGGAGCCTTTTTTCATAATAACCACCACAGGCATGCTTTATGTTGCTTAATACAAAACGAAAATTATGGAAACATTTGGCAAAATAATTAATGACGATAAACCGGTACTTGTTGATTTTCACGCAGAGTGGTGCGGACCTTGTAAGATGATGGCACCCGAGTTGAAAAAATATGCACAAAATAATAAGGATACGGTAAGAGTATTAAAAATTGATATTGATAAAAATCAACCTACCGCATCACATTACAATATACAAGGCGTACCCACCCTTATATTATTTAAAAATGGCAAGGTACTCTGGAGGCAATCAGGTGCTATGAATGCGAAACAAATTTCTGATGCAGTAAATTCACACCTGTAATATAACAGCTAGGTTAAAATCCCAAATTAATTCATGGCAAACAACAGCATCAAATCAGTATTCCAGGGTGGAATGGCCTTTTCAACAGAAGTGAATGGTCATAGTATCACTATTGATCTAAAAGAAGCGAGTGGCGGAAATAACTTAGGCACAAGCCCAAAAATATTGATGCTCGTTTCTCTTGCAGGATGCACGGGAGTCGACGTGGTAGGTATCTTAAATAAGATGAAAGTAGATTTTTCTGATTTTAGCATCAGTGTAGATGCACACCTTACCGAAGAACATCCTAAAATTTATGACGAAGTTACTATCACCTACTCAATAAAGGTAGACAAGGAGCATGAGCCAAAAGTGAAGCGGGCTGTAGATCTATCGCAGGATACGTATTGCGGCGTCAGTGAAATGTTCCGCGCTTTTGCAAAGCTTTCAAGTAATATCATCTACTTGTAAAGTAGCTGTTTGCTCCTTCTTTTGCAGTCGCCTCATCTTCCACTCGCGCATCATCTGCAGGGATATCGCTAATAATATCAGGGCGAAGCCGAAATAAAATCCTTTTCCTAAAAATTTATTTTCCTTAAAGAGGATAAACGCAAGAATGATAGAATAGACCGGTTCAAGATTGTATGTGAGGTTAGTGGTGAAAGGTGAGATATATTTAAGTGCATTCAGGGAAAGAATAAAACTAAGCACTGTGCAAAATATGGCAAGCACAAGCAACCAAAATAAGTCAGTCATTGTTGGAATAAAATAGTTTGCCGGAAAGAAGTTTAAATATACCGGAACTATGAAACACAGGCAGATAAAACCTCCGAGCATTTCATAAAATGTTACCACTTTAGGCGAGAATTTTTTCAACAAGTCTTTATTGTAGATCGGGAAAAGGCTTGCCAGCATTGCTGATATGACTCCGAATATGATTCCCGTTTCATATTCAGGATAGAAATTAAAGATGAGGTAGATACCGGCGATAGCAAAAAGCCCGAGCAGCACTTCCACAGGAACAACCTTTCTCCTTTTTATCAATGGTTCGAAAAATGAAGTAAAAAAACCTATGGCCGAGAGGCATGTCACCGACACCGAAACATTTGAATATTTGATGCTGCCATAAAAGGTGACCCAATGCATTGCCACGATTCCTCCTACTCCAAACGTTTTGATTACAGACGCGAAATTTATTTTTTCAAATGATTTTCTAAAGACTAATATTAGCCCAAGCACAAGTGCGCTTATCGACATCCGGTAGATTACCAACATACCTTCATTCAAGTCTATAAGTTTGCCGAGAATTGCCGTAAATCCTGCAAGTAAAACGGCAATGTGCAATTGGATGAAAGCTTTTTTCACCTGCCAAATGTAATTGAGAACAGAGAATTACCTTTTGAAATCCTTTTTATTATACTCTATTACTTTTTAACATTCCTTTGCACAAAAAAAATATTGCCTTTGTAAAACTAGCGTTCATAGTTTTATATTTGCCCCTCTTTCTTAAACTGGAATCATGAGCTTTAAACGCATTAACAACATCACAGGCTGGGCTGTATGCCTCGCAGCCTGTATGGTGTACTTACTTACTATGGAAGCAAGCGGCAGTTTTTGGGACTGTGGTGAATTTGCTTCCAGCGCTTATAAACTTCAAATTCCGCATCCGCCCGGAGCTCCTCTCTTTATATTATTGGGGCGCATTTTCATGATACCCTTTTCAAATCCTGACAATGCCATTCTTGGCCTGAATAGTATGAGTGCCTTGATGAGTGGCTTTACCATTTTGTTTTTGTTCTGGAGTATTACCCACTTCGCCAGGAAAATAGTAGAAAAGAATAGCACACTGCCACTTTCAAACAACCAGGTAATTTCCATAATGGCTGCGGGAGTTGTAGGAGCATTGGCGTACACTTTCAGCGATTCTTTCTGGTATAGCGCAGTGGAATCAGAGGTTTATGCAAGCTCATCATTCTTTACAGCAATAGTTTTCTGGGCAGTACTTAAATGGGAGCAGGATGTAACAACTGAACAATTAAATGGCATTAAAGGACATTTCACAAGAGCTGATCGCTGGCTCATTCTTATATTTTATTTGATAGGACTTGCTGTTGGCGTTCACCTCCTGAACATCCTCACCATTCCGGCCATTGTGATGGTTTATTATTTTAAAAGATATAATGTAACTAACTGGGGCACGTTTTGGGCTTTCATTATCGGTTGCCTTATCACCGGCATAGTGCAGGTTCCTATGATCCAATGGACGATCAAACTTGCCGGCCAGTTTGATATTTTATTTGTAAATGATTTTGGCCTTCCGTTCTTTTCGGGCTTTACATTTTTCTTTGTATTAATTGCCGTAATTATTTGGTTTATGCTTCGGCTTGCCCGCCAAAAGAACTGGAATTTTTTAAAGCTCGCTATGTGGAGTTTTGCATTTGTATTGATTGGCTTTTCCACATATTATACAACACTCATTCGCTCCAATTCCGATCCGGCTGTCGACATGTTCAATGTTGATAATCCTGTAAGTCTTGTAGGTTATCTCAGTCGTGAGCAATATGGCGATTGGCCTATATTGAAAGGACAGGATTTTACGGCAAAGCCTGTATCACAGGATCCGGTAGATGTATATGTAAAGGGAAAAGATAAATATGAAAAAAAGGGAAAGAAATATGTAACTGAGTATGCTCCGGAAGACCTTCATTTTTTCCCGAGGATGTGGGACAATAGTAACGACCAGGGGCATGCTGATTATTATGCAAGCTTTGCAGGTATTGGAAAAGATCAGAAAACCGGCGAATACTATGATAAGCCTACGATGTCCGATAACATCAGTTTTTTCATAAGCTACCAGTTCAACTGGATGTACTTCCGTTACTTCATGTGGAATTTTGCCGGTAAGCAAAATGATATACAGGGAGTTGATATGGGCAATGTCCGGGATGGTAACTGGCTTACAGGAATTTCATTTTGGGACAATGCAAGACTTGGCGACCAAAGTAAAATGCCGGATACCATCAAACATAATAAAGCACATAATACGCTTTTCTGTTTACCGCTTATACTAGGTATACTGGGACTCGTTTATCAATATCAAAAAGATAAAAGAGATGCATTGGTGAGCGGCCTGCTTTTTTTCTTCACCGGCTTTGCAATTATTATCTATCTCAACCAGGCCGGTAATCAGCCACGTGAGCGGGATTATGCTTATGTTGGCTCATTCTATGCTTTTGCAATCTGGATTGGCCTCGGTGTATTATACGTGAAAGAACTTTTTGAAAAGTTTGCCAAACCTGTAATAGCTAATTACGGAGCTGCATTATTATGTTTCCTTGCAGTGCCGGTGTTAATGGCTTCGCAGGAATGGAATGACCATGATCGCAGTCACAAAGTGTTAGCAAGAGACCTTGCTGTAGATTACCTGCAGAGTTGTGCCCCAAATGCAATCGTTATCACGTTTGGTGACAACGATACTTACCCGCTTTGGTACGCCCAGGAAATACAGGGCATACGCAGGGATTTAAGGGTAATCAATTCGAGTTTGTTGGGAACTGACTGGTATATAAATCAGTTAAGGTATAAAGTAAATCAAAGCGATCCTATTGATGTATTGTGGACGCCGGAAGAAATCATGGGAAGCAAGCGGGATGCTATTTATTATTATCCTGATGCGCCGGGGGCGAAAGTAGATCAAACGCAGCCAATGGATCTTTACACAATGATGAAAGATTATGCAGGCAGCGACGATCCTTCACGGATGGCGCAAAATGGAGACGAGTACCTGAACATTTATCCAACAAAAAAAGTAAAGATCCCGGTTGACCAGGATCTTGTAAGAAAAAATGGAACAGTGAATGCAACAGATAGTGTAGTGAGTGAAGTAACATTTGATATTCCTAAAAGTGCTTTAGGTAAAAACGAAACTGCTATTCTTAACATCATTGCTGCTAACAAATGGAAACGACCCATCTATTTCACTTCTCCGTATGATGAACTAGGTTTCCAGCAGTATTTAAGAACAGATGGACTTACTTACAGGTTTGTGCCTGTTCGCTCCGGAGAGGTAAATAGAGACTGGGCTTATAATGTGATGATGAACAAGTTTGTTTTCGGGAATGCTGACAAGCGCGGCGTTTACTATGATGAAGAAAACAGGAGGCACCTCAATACCATCAGAATGCAATATGCGCAGGTTGCTAATAACCTCGCAGAACATGATCGCAAAGACGACGCAAAGAAGATGCTGGAAAAATGCGACAAGATGATGTTGCAGGAAAATTTCCCTTATGGACTTGTTTCACGCCGCCAGCAACAAGATCAAATTTCAGGACAGTTCTTACTTGCAGCCTACAAGGCAGGAGATACAGTATTAGCAAAGAAAGTATCTGATGCATTACGAAAAGATCTTGAGCAACAAGTGACTTATTATAACAGTCTCGATGAAAACAAACAGGGATCGCTTGCTTACGAAAACCAGATCGTAAACCAATTGTTGCAACAGTTGCAGCAGATGGAGCAGTTCTTTAAATCACCTATATCACGTAACCCGGAAGAAGGTGCGATCATTAACAACAGTGTGCCTGCTCCTTCACACGACACGCAAGTGCATGACAAGCCTCAATAATATTTTTTAGAAAAAAGTTTCAATCCTGCTTCGTCATGAAGCGGGATTTTTTATTTAACACCCGAACTAATTTCCAAGTAATTTTGTTTAGTAATTTGCAGGGAATTTTACCGTACACAATAACCAATTAAGTAATGCTTGGACATAATTTTGCGAAGTTCGATCCAAATGAAAACAAAAAATCAGGTTTTGAAAAACTGCTGGATATATTCATGCAACTCCTAACCTATACAAGTGGCGAAGTGGGAGAAGCGCTGAGCTGGCTTACCGAGCTCGACAAAGAATACAATATTACAGATGATGAATATGGTATGGGCGATTTCATTGAAGACCTTAAAAATAAAGGTTACATTGATGAGAATAAACAAAATGGAGAAATCAAGATCACACCAAAAACAGAACAGGGAATACGCAAACGCAGCCTCGAAGAGATTTTTGGTAAACTTAAAAAAACAAAGCAAGGCAATCACAACACTTTCAAGCCAGGCGGTGGCGATGAAATAAATCCTGAAACAAGGCCATTCCAGTTTGGCGACACATTAGAACAGATAGATTTTACAGAATCAATTCGCAACGCACAGATCAATCATGGCATTGATACTTTTAGCATGCACGAAGATGATCTTGAAATCCGCGAAACGGATTTTAAAGCCCAAACATCTACCGTGCTGATGATCGACATTTCACACAGTATGATATTATATGGCGAAGACAGGATAACACCTGCCAAAAAAGTTGCCATGGCATTGAGTGAATTAATAACGACAAAATATCCTAAAGACACACTCGATATAGTTGTTTTTGGGAATGATGCATGGACGGTGGAAATTAGAGATCTTCCTTATTTACAGGTTGGTCCGTATCATACAAATACAGTTGCAGGACTTGAATTGGCAATGGATATACTGCGGAGGAGAAAAAATCCCAACAAGCAGATCTTTATGATTACGGATGGCAAGCCAACATGTTTGAAAATGGGAAGGCGCTATTATAAAAATAGTTTTGGGGTTGATAGAAGAATTTTGAGCAGGTGTCTTAACCTTGCGGCTCAATGCAAAAAAATAAAAATTCCGATTACAACTTTTATGATTGCAAGTGATCCTTATTTGCAAAGATTCGTTACGGAATTTACGGAAACAAATAATGGTAAAGCCTTCTTTGCATCACTCGATAAGTTAGGCGCATTTATTTTCAAAGATTTTGAAAGCGGCAGAAGGAAGACAGTTTATTAGAAGCATGTATTTCTAAGAAAAATCTTTAGGTTAAGTTTGTAACTTTAAAAAAAGCGATGAAAGAATATATCGTAAAAATCCCTGAAGCGCAGGTAGAAATTATTTCCAATGTGTTGGAAAAATTTGGCGCTGAAATGATACCGGTCAAAATAAAAAAAGAAAAAAAAGGGGCTATTTCTCCTCAAAAAAAATCGAAGAAAGAAAAAATAGATCATACCTATTTATTTGGAAAATGGAAAGATTTTGATATTGATGCCAGAAAATTAAGAGAGCAGTCATGGTAATATCTGAATCCGTTTTGGTTGACACCGATGTTCTAATTAAAGCATACCGGGACGATAAAGCTAAACAGACAAATCTCAAATATCTCAAAGGTAAATATTGCATATCGGTAATTACCGCCTGCGAATTACTAAATGGAGCAAAAAATATTCATCAACGTAAAGAATTTAATAAGGTCCTGAGATATTATGATATTGTTTTAGTTGATGAAAAAATATCTGAGCTCGCATTTTCATTATTTAAAAAATATTCTTTTACTAATGAAATGAAGATATCTGATTCTTTTATTGCGGCAACATCAATGCACAACGCTTTCTCTCTCTATACTGATAATAAAAAACATTTTAATTTCATTGATCGAATTAAATTTTACATCGAAAAATAATTATGGATATACAAAAAATAAAGACATTAGGCGAGTTAAAAGAGAGCAACTATAAACCAAGATCAATTAAAGAGGAGATCAGGGAAAATCTCATAAAAAAGATTGGCAAAAAGGAGATTACGTTCCCGGGTATTATCGGTTACGAGGATTCGGTAATTCCTGATACTGAAAGAG
>JBDTVF010000041.1:0-18897 GCA_040007325.1 Ginsengibacter sp.
CGATAGGGACTACCACTTCTATACATAGAGCTTTACGCCGGAGAATACACATTCCATTCTCCCAGTCCTTGCCTTATCACCTTCCATTCATCTGTTGTGCAATCCACAACTGTCGAAGGAATTACTCCACCCGGGCCACCATCAATTACATAATCTACCAGTTTGCCGAATTTTTCATAGATAATTTCAGGATCAGTATATTCCTCTACCATCTCGCCTGGCAGTGAGGTGCTGAGTATTGGATTGCCCAATGTCGCTAAAATGCCACAGCAGATATTGTTATCTGGCACGCGTAAGCCGATAGTATCTTTTTTGCTTTTTAGAATTTTTGGAACCTGCTTACTTGCCGGTAGAATAAATGTGTATGGACCGGGTAGACAATTCTTTAAAACCCTGTATAGCGGTGTATCAATACTTTTTGTATAGTCGCTCAGGTGACTGAGGTTTTCACAAATAAAAGATAACTGAGCTTTTGCTGGGTCCACGTTTTTTATCTGGCAAATCCGCTCAACTGCCTTCGGATGAAATATGTCGCATCCAAGACCATAGATTGTATCCGTAGGATAAATAATGATGCCGCCATTCTTCAAGCTTTCAACAACCTGGTCCAATAAACGTTGCTGAGGATTTTTTGGATGAATTGATAATAGCATTCTGTAAAAATTGAGTGGTTACGTTAATAAGCTGAAGCTTTTGAATAGTTAAGTTCAAAAAATGATGCCATAAAATCGCAAAGAGAATTGTTTTATTTTCTGTTATGTTTTTATCAAATAGTAACTTCTGCTTTAATCTTTTACTTTTGCACCGTTTAAGCAAAAAATAAAACCTGTAAAAACTACATATGGCTATTATCTCTGTTGGCTCCATGGCATTTGATGCAATTGAAACTCCATTTGGAAAAGTTGACCGGATCGTCGGAGGATCGGGAACCTATGTCGCATATGCGGCGAGTCATTTATCGCTGCCAATCCAGCAAATATCAATCGTTGGGAATGATTTTCCTCAGGAAGAAATGGCTGAATTAAAAAAGCGTGGGGTTGAATTGGAAGGAGTGGAAATTGTTCCTGACAAAAAATCTTTTTTTTGGAGCGGTAAATATCATCTTGATATGAATACCCGCGATACATTGATTACCGACCTTAATGTGCTGGCCGATTTTGATCCAAAAGTTCCCGATAGCTACCAGGGTGCTGAGTTTCTAATGCTGGGTAACCTTATGCCTTCCATACAAATTGATGTAATAAATCAAATGAAAAAAAGGCCAAAGCTGATTGTGCTTGATACCATGAATTTCTGGATGGAAAGTGCTCTCGATGATTTAAAGAAAGTGCTTGGAATGATAGACGTTTTGTTGATCAACGATAGTGAGGCAAGGCAACTTAGTGGTGAATATTCCTTGGTGAAAGCTGCAAAAAAAGTGATAGAGATGGGGCCTAAATATCTTATTATAAAAAAGGGTGAACATGGTGCATTACTGTTTCATGAAAATCATGTTTTCTTTGCTCCGGCGCTGCCACTTGAAGAGGTATTTGACCCAACGGGCGCTGGTGATGCATTTGCGGGCGGCTTTATTGGTCATTTGGCCCGTACGAGGGACATAAGTTTTGAGAGTATGAAGACAGCCATCATTGTTGGATCTGCGATGGCGAGTTTTTGTGTTGAAAAATTTGGCCCGCAACGCTTAAAAGAAATTTCGAAAAAAGAAATTGATATACGCCTTCAGGAATTTGTTCAACTTGTAAATTTTGATATTGATCTTGTTTAATTCATGACAAGGAGAATTCGTTTTTTTTAAATCCAAAGAGTGTGCTCGATCTTATTTTGTTATTTTTTCTCACAAAGGAAATTGGAAGGCTCGCCGATAGGAAAGGGTTGAAGGCTCTCACCTGGAAAATCTATAACATAACAGGATGGCTGGCTGCTGAACTTGTTGGAGTAGTAATGGGAGTTTTGATCTTCGGTCTTAATAATATTGTTTCGGTTCAGCTTATCGCTTTTGCATTTGCCATCACGAGTTATTTTATTATCAAAGCGCAACTTAATAAACTACCCGATCGCGATATTGATGAAGATATAGACAGGATTGGAAGGAATTAATATCTTCTTGCAAGCACTATACTATTTTTAAATTGTTTTTTCTTCCCATCAGTATTAAATATTTCTGTATAAATAATATAGATACCCTGCGGCAGTTTCTTGTTCTTATCATCAAGCCCATCCCAGCGGTAGTATCCTTTTATACCGCTCAATGAATTGCGTTGAAGAGATCTCACAGCTCTGCCATTTGCATCGAAAATCGTGACATTCGTAACATATCCTGGTGCCGGAAAACTGTAATCAATTGTAGCGAAGTCATCTGTTCCGTCATTGTCGGGTGAAAATACTTCCGGCGAAATCTTAATCTCACCTTGTACTTGTTCGTTTAGCCGGTACTGGGAGTTTTTGTATCCTGGTGTTCCATACCCTACCGATGTAGCTGCCGAGTGAAAATTACTTTGTATTGAAGCGCCATCATAATCTATTCTTTCAAGTGAAACCCCTTCCGAATTTGATATCAATGGAAAATGCCACTTATCAGAATAGGCCAATTCATCAATAATATTTCCCTGTCCATTCAGGATGATCACATTTCCCTTATCATCAGAAAAGGAGGGCATGCTCTGCATCGTAATAAATGCATCCGGGTTAGGGGTGATGTATTGAGCCTTTACTGCATTTGGATCTGAAGTGAGCACAATGAAATCTCCCGGGAAAAATAAAATGCTTTCAGCACTTATTTGCTGAATGCTTGCAATGGCATTACTACTGTTCCTGTTGGCCAGGTAAACATGGCTTAGGTCAATTATTTTTTGCGAACGATTGTACAGCTCAACATAATCTACGCCAACTGGTTTTGGATTAAATAAAATCTCGTTGATCACAATGTCCAAACTGTCAGCATCCTGGGCGATTCCAAATTTCGCGATGTTTTTAGCACCAATAGAATTCCCCTTGCAATCCGTGACGCTGGACACGGTCACGGTATAGACGGTGCCACTACCAATAGGTGCGCTCAATGTAAGAGTGACTTTATTAAAAACAGGAGCTATTGCTGCTGTTGCCATTATAGTTATGCCATTATCTATTTTATAATTGCCGGGTGTTGCTGCTTTCAAACTATCCAGCGGTTCATCAAATACAAGCGTTATCGTTGTGTTGTCAACAGGAAATGCACGCAGCAATACCGGATCTGTATCATCAATATTGGCTCCATCAGCAGAATTTTTTTGCCCGGGCGTACCACCTTTCACATCCGTACTGGCTTTCCAGTTGCTTATACCTCCGCAAGGATTTTTAGTATCGAGCATTTCCAGTGTCCATCCTCCATCTTTTTTTAATTCATTTTGGTACCATTGCGATGAATATTGTACCGCATGAATTGTTTGTCCTGCAGGAGAAATAAGATAGATCAATTCGCCATCATTATCTAAAGCTGGAAAGCTGGTAACGCTTATCACTTTTCCAAAAGCAGATAATGCACTTACTGCTGAACCGGTGCATACAATAACAAAACTATCCGGCTGCAAAATAAAATTAGGCATGCCCCCCGATTGTCCTGAGGCATCAGCAACTTTCCAGCTCTGCAGATTGATTGCAAATGAAGTTGTGTTTTTCAATTCAATCCATTCACTGTTCGGTAATCCAACCTGTGGTACAGGATCAGCCATTATTTCATCTATTACCACATCGTATTGTTGAGGAGTATAATAGCCAAAAGTCGTGGTGACATTATTAACTGAATTTCCTGGTAAATCACTCACGCCATTTACTGTTAATGTATAAACAACAGAACTCACAAATGAAGTTGCAAAACCAAGATGAACAAGTGCCGGATTTGTTGCATCAATGATAGCAGTGGAGGGGTTTCCTAAATTATTATTGGCCAAATAATTTGATGTTGACCCGGCGCTTGTTGTCTCAACTGGCTCATCAAACAAAAGGTCAACATTATTTTGTGACGTTGCCGTGGCAGATTGAATAACGGGCGGGGTAACATCAGCTACATAATTTTTTATTTCTATATCGTCAAAAAAATGCTTTTGAAAAAAGCTGGCTGTACTTTGTTTTACAAAAATGCCGAAGAAAGATGTAGTGGTATAAGTCGCATCAATTACTGAACCTTCGGCAACAAAGGCATTACCCGTACCGCTAAAATCTCCTGAAAGAATCCATTGATTGCCGGCATCCCTTGACACCTTTAGTTTTAATGCATTTGAACTCTTATTCAATACATCGTCGGTGCCGTCGATAATCTTTGTGATCGAATTGCCCCCATCCTGCCGGTAGAGACTTAACTCATCATTCGTATTACCGATGCGCACGAAATAGCCTGTATTAGCAGCTGATGTAAGATCGCTGTTCGAAGCGATTAAATATATGTCGACATAATTTGCTGATGATGGATTGAAGTTGAGCTGCACGAACATTTCCCATTCGGCAACGGTTGCAAGAGTATTTGCTGTTGTTAAAAAATAACTACTATTCGCAACTGTATTGTTACTTTGCAATTGCGAAGATGCGTTCACGATAAAATCGGATGTACTTCCTGACCAGGATGGGTTATTGGTAAAATCGCCGTCACTAAAATTTTCGGTAAGTTGCGCCATTGACGCAGTGGTGAATAAAATAACCATCAGAAAACAGGAAAATAAATTCCTTATCATAAACAGTAGCTTTGTTTTAAAGATACTTTTTTTATATAATCAGCATAGGACAAAACTTAAGTTTAATAAAAATTAATATTGAAATGAAAATTGCTATTGTTGGGGCCACCGGGCTCGTTGGAAGCAAAATGTTACAGGTGCTTGAAGAAAGAAATTTCCCGGTTACAGAAATTATTCCTGTGGCATCTGAGAAATCGATCGGTAAAGAGATCACGTTTAAAAATAAAAAATATAAAGTTGTTTCTGCTGCTGCTGCTATAGCTGCTTCTCCTGATATTGCACTTTTTTCTGCAGGCGGCAGCACTTCGCTTTCACTTGCTCCACAATTTGCAGAAGCAGGAATTACTGTTATAGATAATTCATCCGCATGGCGAATGGATCCCAACAAAAAATTGGTGGTTCCGGAAGTAAACGCCCATGTGCTTACAGAAGATGATAAGATCATTGCAAATCCTAATTGCTCTACCATTCAAATGGTGCTGGTACTAAGCCCGCTTCATGAAAAATATAAGATAAAAAGAGTGGTAGTGTCAACGTATCAAAGCGTAACAGGCACAGGCGTAAAGGCGGTAGAGCAAATGATGAATGAACGCGAGAACAAGACCGGCGAGATGGCGTACAAATATCCTATTGATAAAAATGCAATTCCACAAATTGATGTTTTTCTTGACAACGGTTATACCAAAGAAGAAATGAAAATGGTGAATGAAACAAGAAAGATCATTGGAGATGATAGTATCATGCTAACAGCAACTTGTGTACGTATTCCTGTAATGGGCGGCCATAGCGAAAGTGTGAACATAGAATTTGAAAACGATTTTGATCTAGATGAAGTAAAAACGATTTTGTCTGCTTCACCGGGAGTAGTTCTGCAGGACGAGATCGAAAATTTCATTTACCCGATGCCGCTGACTGCTCATGAAAAAGATGAAACATTTGTTGGAAGACTTCGCAGGGATGAATCTCAACCCAATACGCTTAACTGCTGGATCGTTAGCGATAACCTGCGAAAAGGTGCAGCTACCAATGCAGTGCAAATAGCCGAATACTTAATTAAAGAGGGTGTGCTTTCTGATAAAAATGAAAAGGTGTTGAGTTAAGAACAGGCTTTCATTAAGATGTGATGATGGCTAACTTAATTTACTTAATGCAGCCTCAAGCTTATCCAGCATTTCAGGAATTTCTTCTTTCTTGCAGGTGCCTACACTGAGGCGATACCAACTTGAATTTTTAGAAGCGCCAAAGGCATAAAACGGCACCACGGCAAGCTTCGCTTCATTCAGTATGTAAGACGTCACTTCCGATTGATCAGCAAGCATTTTTCCATCGCTCGTTTTTTTACCAGCAAGGTTTATTTGAATGGTAAGATAAATAGCAGCTTGTGGTGCGCATGCATCAACGGGATATCCGTCATTTTTTAATTTCTGAAAACCCTTATAGATAAGCTGTAATCTTTCCTCAAGCTCGCTTTTGAAATGATGCATGTATTCATCGATAACAGCGCTCTGCTGTAGGTATGAAGCACTGGCATTCTGTTCAGCCATCGGACTCCAGGCGCCAAGGTGGCTATTAATAGCACGCATTTTTGCCAGAGTATGTTTTGGTCCAAGCGCCCATCCTACTCTTACACCTGTTGCAGCAAAAGCCTTACTGATGCCATCTATGAAGATGGTGTATTGTTTCATCTCGGGTCTTAAGCTTACCGGATTGTAATGCCTGGAATCTCCATAAGTAAGCAACCAATATATCTGGTCGTACATCACATACAGCTTTTTTTCATCCGCACCACGGCGATTGTTCTCAGCCAAAACGACATCACATATGGCCTCAAGCTCTTCTTTTTCGAAAATAGTTCCCGTGGGATTTAGGGGCGAGCATAAGGCAATCAGTACTGCGTCTTTTATGTGTGGCTCAATGTCTTTTGCCGTAGGCATAAAATTATGTTCCGCAGAAGTCTCTATCACTTTATGCCTGCCTTCAGTAAAGTGCACATAGTGATTGTTGTTCCAACTAGGAACTGCATAAATTACTTTATCGTCTCTATCAACAATAGCGCGATACAATGCGTAAATAAGGGGTCGCCCACCCGCCGCAATTAATATTTCATCAACTGCATAATCTAATAGTTCCCGTTCTTTAATAAACTTTGAAACAGATTCCCGAAGCGCTAAAATTCCTTCTGCGAGCGGGTAAGTTGTCTTCTTGTTTTTATATGCATCAATTATTTCGTCTTCCAGTTTTTGTGGAATTGGAAAAATTGCAGAATCAAAATCGCCTATGGTAAAATTGTATATTTTATCTCCGGCCTTTATTTTTTCCTTTATCTCAGCACCAAGGCGCACGATCTCACTTCCAATGAGTGTTTCAGCAAGGTGGCTTAATTTGCCGGGAGATGTTATTGTTTTATTATCAGGCACGGTTTATTTATATGGGTTTGAAATAAATATAGCTATAAATTCTTTAAAAAATCTTCGATCCCAGCTACGATCATTTTTGCAACTTCAGACCGAAATTTTGGATTGAGTATTTTCTTTTCATCCTCAGGATTACTAAGGAAAGCGACCTCTACCAAGCAGTTCGGATAATCGGTTGGCCCGCTTAATGCAAAATTAAAACTGCCAATATTGCCAAACTCTTTCAATCCTGTTTTTTCCACGCTGTTTAGTATAGCAATACTCAGTGGCTTGAATCCTATGTAACGATAATAGGTGCTTACTCCTTGTATAGTATCACTCGATGCCGAGTTTAAATGAATGCTGATAAGCAAGTCCGGGTTCTCTTTTCTTAGGAACGATAGTCTTTCCGGCATGCTCAGCGTGGTGTCCTTCGTCCGTGTCATAATAACTTTAGCTTTTTCAAGCTCAAGTTCTTTCCTCAGTTCATGTGCTATAAGTAGTGTATAGTCTTTTTCTTTGATGTTGGTTTTAACCCCTGTTGCTCCTTTGTTGTCGCCTCCATGGCCGGCATCTACTGCTATTGTAAGATTTTTTAATTTTAGATTCGCCGGCTGTCGTTTAACCTTCACTGTAAGCCTGTGAGAACTATCGTAATAAATGCTATAACCCCAGTGCTGTGGATGTTTCAATTCTATGAAAACACGCATTACATCATCTTCTGCCTGCTCATACCATGCGTTTTTAATTTCAGTTGCCGAGGCCAATTGATTTATCCAATTGGTGTTACTCGTCGCTCCGAAAATATCTATAACAATTCTTGAAGGATTAATTTCCTGCGTGCTTTTGTATGGAAGTCGCTGATCAAGCAATACAGTTAGATAATCGTTTAATGAATCGCCGAAAACTCTCCAGCCACCGGTTAAATGCTGTTGCGGAACAAAAACTTCAGTTCTTGTAACGCTGTTTTTATCAATCCATGCTGAGTGAAA
This sequence comes from Ginsengibacter sp., assembly GCA_040007325.1. Taxonomy (GTDB): domain Bacteria; phylum Bacteroidota; class Bacteroidia; order Chitinophagales; family Chitinophagaceae; genus Ginsengibacter. Next base: position 8,089 of record JBDTVF010000041.1, read on the forward strand.
TTGCGAAAGCTGTACTTTGTAGTCAGTGCCGAAACTATCAACAACTTTTAAAATAATATTACTATCCAGAAAAGTCATCTTAGCGCCCCCAAGCCGGTCTTCTCCAATTCCGTATTCCAGGTAGGGTAGCGAATCTATTGTCTTTACATAAAAATCAAGAGGTAATTTAATTTGCGAGAACGATTTCAAATAGCAAAATAGCAAAAGCAGAAGTACACTGGTTTTCATGCAGTGAAGATAAATCATCACATCTTACAATCATCGATAATCAGCCGTAACGCAAAATGTTCACAAGTCATTTAAAAGGCAGTTTGAAAGTTTTTTTAAAAAATTATAATAATCAAAATACCTTTCTGATAATTTTCAAATACGACAGAAACTCAATTTTTCATTGCTTGTAAAATTCATTTCATGAAAAAAGTCATTATTTTTTTCGCCCTTATTATTACCGCATTTTACCTGTCTAACTGCAATACGGCGGAACAAAAAACATCCACTAAGGCAGAAAGGGATAGTGCTTACAACAAGCTTACTGATGAAGATAAGCGTCTGCCGGAAAATGCGCTTGCCGGGCTGGAAGTTGCTGATGGCTTACAGGCATCTCTATTTGCTTCAGAACCTATGATGGGCAATCCTACAAATATCGACGTCGATTCCAAAGGGCGGGTGTGGGTTTGCGAGGCTTTTAACTATAGGCCCCAATTAAATCCCGGAAATCCGACCAGGGAAGCGGGGGACCGCATTCTGATTTTGGAAGATACTAACGGTGATGGTAAAGCGGATACGGCAAAAGTTTTTTACCAGGGAACTGATGTAAATGCGGCTTTAGGTATTGCTGTGCTTGGAAATAAAGTTATTGTTTCCTGCAGCCCAAATGTCTTTTTGTTTACAGATACCAATGGTGACGATAAGGCGGATACGAAAGAAGTATTATTTACTCATGTGGGTGGTGAGCAGCATGATCATGCTGTACATGCGTTTACATTCGGACCTGATGGTAAACTGTATTTCAATTTTGGGAATGCCGGTGAACAATTAATGGATAAAAACGGTAAAATAATTATTGATAAAGATGGCAACGAAGTAACCAATAAGGGCAAGCCTTACCGGCAAGGAATGGTATTTCGAATGAATGAAGATGGCAGCGATTTCGAAGTACTTGCTCATAATTTCAGAAATAATTATGAAGCCTGCGTGGATGCATACGGCACCATCTGGCAAAGTGATAATGATGATGATGGCAATCAAAGTACGAGGGTTAATTATGTAATGGAGTTTGGCAACTATGGATACACCGATGAAATGACCGGTGCAGGTTGGCGCTCCCGGAGGACAAATATGGAAGAGGAAATTCCAAAACGACATTGGCATCAAAACGATCCCGGTTCTATACCTAATTTATTATTTACAGGTGCGGGATCGCCGGCAGGCATGTGTTTTTATGAAGGCTCACTATTACCATCTGCTTTTCAAAATCAAATGATTCACTGTGAAGCGGGAAATAACATTGTAAGATCTTACCCTACAGAAAAAGATGGGGCAGGGTATAAAGCCAGTATTCAACCAATTCTTGAAGGCACAAGAGATCAATGGTTCAGGCCGGTTGATGTATGTGTTGCTCCAGATGGTTCTTTATTTGTTGCTGATTGGTACGACCCGGGCGTGGGTGGTCACCAAATGGTAGACATGAACCGTGGCCGCATATATCGAATAGCTCCATCTGTCGGCGAATATAAAACTCCATCAATAGATTTATCCTCCGCAGATGGGGCTGCAGAGGCCCTGAAAAGCCCCAATGGGGCTACGCGATATCTTGCGTGGAAAAAATTAAACAGCCTCGGAACACAAGCTGAGACTTCTCTGCAAAAATTATGGACATCTGATAATCCGGTGTATAGGGCGAGAGCATTATGGTTACTTGCACGAATTCCCGGGAAAGCAGATCAATATATTCAGGAAGCTATTGCAGATAAAAATCCTGACATACGGATTACGGGTCTGCGGGCTGCAAGAGAAATTGAACATGATTTAATTCCTTATATAACAAAACTTATTAATGATCCCGATCCGCAAGTTCGTCGGGAACTTGCTGTTGCGTTGCATCATAATAAATCACCGGAGGCTGCAGGACTTTGGGCGCAACTTGCGATGCAATACGATGGAAATGACCGATGGTATCTTGAGGCTTTGGGCATTGGTGCGGATAAGCAATGGGATTCTTTTTTAAATGAATATGCGAATAAAGCCGGTGATAAAATCAATGCTAAAGCTAGTCGTGATATTGTATGGCGGGCCCGAACCGGGGCTGCTTTACCGTTGCTCGCAAAATATATACAAGATTCAAAAGTGAGTGATTCCGAAAAATTGAAATACTTCAGGGCATTTGACTTTATTGAATCTCCTGAAAAAGAAAAAACATTGCTAGGCTTATTAAATTATGAAGGGCCGGATAAGCAGCAAATCTATTTCACTACATTAAATGAAATAGATCCGGCAGTGCTTTCGCATTCTTCTAAAATGCAATCTGTGTTGAAACAAACCCTTGATTCAATGAAAGGCACCCAGAATTTTGTAACGTTACTCGGCAAGTATAAACTCAAAAATTATAATGGTGATCTTTTAAAACTTACTCTTACTATGCCGGATAGCAGTCTTGGGATAGAAGCTGCCAATCTCCTGGTAAGTTCAGGAGGCTCATCGCTTTTAAAAGATGCGATAAAGGGCAAAGACTCGATCGGGGCAAGAGCGGCTCTAAAAGCATTAAGCAGCACAGGGTCTAATGAAGGAATAGAAATGGTAAAGTCAGTGATCAAAGATCCAACAGTAAACCTCAAATTGCGCGAAGAAGCTGTAAAGATGCTTGCCGGCGGCTGGAACGAGTCGGAAAAATTGCTTGACATGGTAAAGGCCGGCCAGCTTCCGAGAGAGCTGAGGTCCACGGCATCCATTGCTTTAGCTGCAACTTACCGTAAAGATATACGACAGGAAGCTTTGAAATACCTGGCGGTAAGCGAGGTGGCCGGGGGAAAACCCCTTCCAACTATTAGTGAGCTGGTAAAGTTGAAAGGAGATACAGCAGCTGGTCACCCTGTGTTTTCCGCAACCTGTTCATCCTGCCACAAAATAGAAAATGAAGGTGAAAATGTAGGACCAGCACTTTCAAAAATCGGGAGTAAGCTTACAAAAGACGCATTATACATCGCCATCATTCATCCTGATGAAGGAATAAGCTTTGGTTATGAAGGTTATGTTTTTAAATTAAAAGATAGCAATGTAATGGCAGGCATTATTACCAGCGAAACGAATGATGCCGTTGAGATTGTAATGCAGGGCGGCGTAAAAAAGAAACTTGAAAAATCAACAATTGCATCAAGAACTCAAATGCAGAATTCATTGATGCCGGCAACATTGTATCAAACATTAACACAACAGCAGTTGATTGATTTGGTGGAATATTTGCATAGCAAGACTGAGTAAAAACTTAACTGATATAAAGCAAAAAAGGCCTGAAATTAATCAGGCCTTTTTGCATTTGGTTTAGTTTGTGGTGGCACTATTAAAAAGAATATTTATTATCTCCAATCAACTTATCTGCAATTAACCTTCTTGCATCTTTGCTGTTGAACGGATCTGCTTTAGTAAAACGCTTTAATCCAAGAAGCATCATTTTTTGTTCATCTCCTTCAGCAAATGAATTAATGGCTTCTTTACCGCATTTAGCAACTTTATCAATCGCATCATTAAGGTAGCACCTCATCATTGCGGCTTGAACGCCGGCCTTATCCCCGCCAATTTTATCGGTTAATTTTATAACGCGTAATAAGGTACTCTCTGCAACAAAAGTTTCAATGGCCATATCAGCGATATTCATAATAATTTCCTGTTCATCCTGCAGACCTGCCTTTAATTTCAAGGTTGCAGCGCCGGCAACCATTAAAATGCACTTCTTTAAATTCTGAATCGCTTTCTGCTCTTTGGAATAAACCCCATCTTTTGTTTCACCAAAGTCAGGCACGCTCATAAGTTCTTTTTGCACGTTCATCGCAGGTCCCATCAGATCAAGTCTTCCTTTCATGGCACGCTTAAGCATCATATCCACGGTTAGTAACCTGTTGATCTCATTGGTGCCTTCGTATATACGATTGATCCTGCTGTCCCGGTAAGCTTTGCTTATTAAATATTCATCACTATATCCATTGCCACCATGTATTTGTACTCCTTCGTCCACAATAAAATCAAGCACCTCGCTGCCATGCACTTTCAGCATTGCACATTCTATGGCATATTCTTCCGCAGCGCCAAGCATCGCTTCATTGAATGGTTTACCCAACCCTGTAAGCTCGGCTTCCTTTTCATCAATCCATTTTGCAGTGCGATATACTGCGCTTTCATCGGCATACACTCGTATTGCCATTTCGGCAAGCTTATGTTTTATAGCACCGAAATTTGATATAGCAGTTTTAAACTGTTCCCTGGTATTGGCATATGCTATCGTTTCGCTCAGGTGAAGCTTAGCACCACCAATTGCTGCTGCTGCAAGCTTAAGTCTTCCGATGTTTAGAATATTGAAAGCGATAATGTGGCCTTTGCCAATTTCACCCAATACATTTTCAACAGGCACTTTGCAATCCTGGAAATAGAGCTGAACAGTGGACGAGCCTTTAATGCCCATCTTATGCTCTTCAGGGCCTACAGTAAATCCTTCAAATCCGCGCTCAACAATAAATGCCGTGAATTTATCGCCATCTATTTTTGCAAATACTGTATATACATCTGCAAAGCCACCATTAGTGATCCAGCATTTCTGTCCGTTTAATAAATAATATTTTCCATCTTCCGAAAGAGTTGCAGTCGTCTTTGCCCCAAGTGCATCACTTCCACTACCCGGCTCAGTTAGTCCGTATGAACCTTTCCAAATACCGGTTGCCAGTTTAGGAATGTATTTCTTTTTTTGGTCAGGTGTTCCAAAATATAGAATCGGCAAGGTTCCTATTCCTGCATGTGCACTCATTGCTACGCTAAATGAAAATCCCGCACCAAGTCCCTCGCTCACGAGCGTTGAAGTCACAAAATCTTTTCCTAATCCTTCAAATTCTTCAGGTATCGATGCTCCCAACAATCCTTGTTCGCCTGCCTTTTCCATGAGATGTGGCATTAGTCCCGGCTCAAGTTTGTCGATCCTTTCGATCACCGGCAAAATTTCAGTCTTGAGGAACTGGATGCACATATCTCTTACCATAATTTGCTCTTCGGTATAATCTTCCGGCGTAAAGGTTTCAAATGCATTACTTTCTTTTATGAGCCATTCACCTCCCTTTAAAAGTGAATGTGATGTTGTAGTATTCATAATTTTAATTTTGCTAATAAAGAATTTTGTTTGGGGATATTTTGTAAATCAATAACAGGTGGTGCTGAAAGGTTATCATATACTTGCTGTAAAACTTCCTTGGCAATTTCTATCTGGCCATTTGTGACACCAGCTAACGCCTCATTTAACGTCTGATTCGCGATTTCCATTGTCTTTTCCTGGAGACTTTGAGCCTCTTTTGTCAAATAAATGAGGTTAATGCGCCGATCATTTTTAGCCGCTACTCTTTTTACCAGTTTTAATTTCTCCAAATTGTCTACTAATCTGGTAATACTTGGCTTATCCCTGAATGTGGCATCACATAATTGCTGTTGACTAAGGCCCTCTTCTTTCCAAAGGTGATACAGCACACTCCATTGCTCAATAGTAATGTCAACATTCGCCAGTTTAAAATTTTTCTGTAATCGCCGTGCAATGGCCGTAGATGCTTTACCTGTTATAAAGCTGTAAAGTTCCCCTTTCTTAAATTGGTTGTTTGGCATATAGTTGTTTATGCAACTACACAAATATAATGATTAGGTTGAATTCTAAAAATTTATTTTTGTAAATTTTCTTTGCAATTTTTAGCCGCCTCTTAAAGAGTCAAATGGTATTTTTCCTTTTTTCCTTATTCCTGCTATTGCTTTACTCCGGCATAATTTTATTCTACCGCCAGTCATGGATGAGTATTAGGGAATTCAAATCCGAAGCCCATAATGGTGCGAAAAAGCCGCCATTGATTAGTGTGATAATTGCTGCCCGGAATGAAGAAAAAAATATCGCAACCTGTCTTAAGTCTGTTAGTGATCAACTGTATCCCCCGAACTTGTTTGAGATAATTTTAGTAGATGATCACTCGACAGATAAGACAGTAAGTATTGCGGCATCACTTGGAATTTCTAATTTAAAAATTTTGCGCTTAGAGGATTACGTAGTAAATAAAAAATTAAACGCCTACAAAAAGACTGCTATAGATGCCGCAATTGTAGCCTCGAAAGGTGATTTGGTGGTGACTACTGATGCAGATTGTTTAGTTAAAAAAAGCTGGTTGCAAACGATCGCTAATTTTTATTTACTTAATGATCCGGTTTTTATCGCGGCTCCGGTTGCTTATGACAATCCTTTAAAGTCTGATAGCTTTCTATTACAACTCCTCAAGATTTTCCAAATTCTTGATTTTTTATCATTGCAGGGGATCACCGGCGCTTCCGTCAACAAGCAATTTCACAATATGTGCAATGGCGCTAATTTAGCTTATACCAGGCAAGCATTTTTAGAGGTTGATGGCTTTTTAGGTATTGACGACATTGCAAGTGGGGATGATATGCTCTTAATGCATAAGATCCAAAAAAGATTTCCAGGAAAAATTGCTTTTCTCAAATCCCGTGAAGCAATTGTAAGAACACAACCCGCTGTTTCTCTTAAGGAATTTATGAATCAACGGATAAGGTGGGCGAGTAAAGCAGACCGTTACACAGATAGTAAAATAACTTTGGTACTTCTGCTGGTGTATGTTTTTAATGTGTGGATACTGATAGTAGCAGCCAGGTCAATTTTTTTGTCTTCGTATATCTATCTATTGCTACTTTTAATACTTATCAAAACGGCGGTAGAATTGATCTTCTTGTTTCCCGTCGCAGTATTTTTTAAGAAACAAAAATTATTATGGTGGTTTCTTCCAGCTCAGCCCTTTCATATAATGTATACTGTCGTTGCGGGCTGGTTAGGAAAATTTGGTTCATATAACTGGAAAGGAAGAAAAACACATTAAACAATGTAATGCAGTACACTTGCAAGACTTAAATCCACCTGATGGCGAAATCTTTTTCCTTTTCACAAAATGCCTGGAGGCGATTACAAAAAAATAAGGGTGCGATGGTTGGTTTAATTGTGATCGTTATATCTTTTATAACGGCAATATTCGCCTATTTCATAACCAGTGATCCTACTCCCAATGCCGACAGGCAAATTGTGGAAATACAGGCAAAAAAGCCTGGGTTTAAACAATTATTTCTCCTCGTTAAAAAAACAAAAGAAACTTTTGCAACAAATTTTTTTTCGCGCCTGCTTTATGGTACCGAAGATAAAAACTTATATATATCGATTAACAGCTTCTATATTACAACCGATTCTGTTATTGTAGAAAAATTTATCGATGAAGAAGTGGAGGAAAGACAGGCGTTTGCTAAATCTCAACTGGTCGATAAAAATTATATTACCACAAAAACATTCTGGCTCGGGACAGATCGTTTTGGCAGAGACATCCTGAGTAGGTTAATTGTTGGCGTACGTGTAAGCCTCTCTGTTGGGCTGATAACAGTGATTATCTCTCTTTCAATAGGTATTATGTTGGGCGCTACGGCTGGTTATTTCGGCGGTAGAATCGATAGCGTAATCATGTGGCTTATAAATGTGATCTGGAGTATGCCAACTTTGCTATTAGTTTTCGGGGTTACGTTGGCATTAGGTAAAGGTTTTTGGCAAATATTTATTGCAGTTGGGCTCACAATGTGGGTAAACGTTGCCAGAATTATCAGGGGACAGGTTATTGCACTTAAAGAACTCGAGTACATCGAAGCAGCAAAAGCATTGGGCTTAAAAAATATGCGGATTATAACAAGGCATATTCTGCCAAATGTTCTTGGACCTGTTATGGTAATAGCAGCTTCCAATTTTGCAAGCGCAATTATTATTGAAGCAGGCCTTAGCTTTTTAGGAGTCGGAGTGCAGCCACCAATGCCGAGTTGGGGCCTTATGATCAAAGAGAACTATAACTTTATAATTACCCATAATCCAATGCTCGCACTGGCGCCGGGTTTCGCAATTATGATATTAGTGCTTGCTTTTAATCTTCTCGGAAATGGGTTGAGAGATGCGTTGGATGTTAAAAATTGATTCGCCGTTTTATACTTCAGGTTTTGATACCTGCACGCTGCGATTAAAACTTTCAACCAATGAGATAAGCGTTTCCGTACGCTCTATTCCCTTTATTTTTTGGAGTTCGTCATGTAATACAAACCTCAATTGATCAATGTCTTTGCAGACTATTTCAAGATACATACTATAATTTCCGGTAGTGTAATTAAGCCGCACAATTTCAGGAATTTTCTCGAGGTCTTTGGCCACAGCATCATACATAGAACTCTTTTCCAAAAAGATGCCTACGAAAGCAGTTATATCATATCCCAGCTTTTTGAGATTCACACTCAACTTCTTGCCATTTACTATTCCAAACTCTTCGAGTTTTTTTATTCTTACGTGAATTGTTCCTCCACTCACGAATAACTTTTTGCCCAACTCAGCATAAGGAGTTTCAGCATTTTGAAGCATTTCCTGTATGATTTGCAGATCCAGTTTGTCTAAATTTAACTTTGAAGCCATAAATAAGATTGTTTTAGAAATAGTTCATAAATATAGGTAATCGTTAGGTAATATCTAAATATTTATAAATTTTATTAAAAAACTTTGTTCTTAAAATCTACTTTATTAGATTTGCATTACAAAAGTTCTTAAAAATTGTGGGGTGATGAAATCTTAGGCAGACATGCCCTCTTGTCTCGGGGGTGAGGATAACAGGATAAACATAGTATAGAGCCGTCCCGATGAAAATCGGGACGACCAGGGTCGACCACTGAAACTTTGTGCTATCGCTAACTGCCTCGTGGAGGTTCGAACCCTCCCCCTACAGCTAAAAGCCTTCAACGAAAGTTGAAGGCTTTTTTGTTTTATAATAATTTAAATCCTAATAATTATAAGTGCTAAAAAATTATATCGAAGGCTATTAAGAAGAGCTATGCACTTTCTTTCTCCTTCCGTAATCATCATAATGCTTTTCAACCTGGTGTTTTATTTTCTTCACCAATTCATTTACATCAAACGGTTTTGCAATAAAATCGTCAGGCTTAGTTCTCTTTAAAATATCACTCATATTCGCATGAGCAGAAAACATTATGATTGGAATATCTTTGGTTTTTTCGTTGGCTTTTAACTCATTGCAAACATCTATACCACTTACGCCTGAAAGAACCACATCGAGTAAAATAAGGTGCGGTCTGAAAGTGCGGGTCTTATCCATCACATCCTCGCCCCGCGGTATTGCCATTACTTTGAAGCCATATCTTTTCAAAACAATTTTAACCACCCAGAGAACATCGTGATTATCTTCTACAATTAATATACGATTCATAAATTATTTAATAAAATATATCTGTTCAAAAATATTTTCTCGATAGTTCTTTAGGTATTGAAAATATTTTATTCTTTCTTTTTGTAAAATATCCTTTAAAAAGGTATCAGGTATGTTAGAAGATGGTAAATCAGTTAATTGGATAACAATCGGTATGCCAAAACATTTATAATTGTCAGCGCTGATGATTTGATGATGAGCACCACGCATTATCTTTTAATTTGATGTTACTATAGTGCAACTGCTTTCAGCGATCATTGAACTGCTATTCCAAATATAAAAAATAAATCAAACCTTTTTAAGAATTTTCAAAAAAATGTGCTTCTATTAGGGCTTTATTTATTACACAAATATCTACCAGAAATGTTATACGTTGAAAAGTCGTCTATGATATTATTTAATTATTACAATAATTTCTACATAAGTATTCAATGCAATTGGCTGACAAGCAATTAAATTATGCATTACTGAAAGAGCAGCAGAGTAGGAGTGAAAATGAAAAAAGTGCAATCTTACGTAAACTGAAATAGTCCAGGTTATATACCTAAGGCCTCTTTTAATTTTGTATAACCGGATTTGCTCACTGATAATTTAGCCCCTGTGTTAAGAATCACAATATGCATATCTTTTTCATAGGGGTCAATCCTGGTTATGAGTTGCGTGTTCACAATGTAAGAGCGATGTATCCGTATAAAATGATAGGCGCTCAATGATTGTTCAAAAAAAGACATAGTTCTCTTTTTTAAAAAAGAACCGTCAGCGGTAATAATTTTCACATAATCATCTGCAGCCTCCAGGTATTGAATTTGATTCACAGGAATGATCTTTATTTTATTGCCATCTTTTACAACGATACGACTTTGCTGCGCTGGAGATTGCGCTGCTATATCCACTACCTCTTTAGTTTTATTATCTAATTGCTGTGTATATTTTTCAATAGCCTTATCAAACCTGTATTTACTAAAAGGTTTTAATAGATAGTCAATTGCATTTGTTTCAAAAGCTTTAATTGCAAACTCATCAAATGCTGTTGTAAATATTACCGCGGGCGGGTTCTCGATCAACTCAAGCATTTCAAAGCCATTTATTTTTGGCATTTGTATATCAAGAAAAACCAGGTTAGGCTCATGTTGTTGTATTGCTTTCATGCCTTCAAAGCCATCGCTGCATTCAGCAACAACTTCAATATCGCTATGCGATTGCAAATATTCCTGTACAATACTTCTTCCTAATGGCTCATCGTCTACTATAATAACTTTCATGATAACTGTGGTAT
>JBDTVF010000042.1:0-18837 GCA_040007325.1 Ginsengibacter sp.
AACGAAAGTTTTAAAACTTGAAAGTAAAAAGCATGGCAGCTACCAGATTGAAACATCAGGACCCGACGGCAATGTGGCTTTTCGTGCCAATGGAGTTATTCATGAGTTTGTTCCGGATAAAAAGATTACCAGGACATTTGAAATGGAAAAAACGCCCTTTGGTGTTCAGCTTGAGGTATATGAATTTGAGAAACTCACGGATGGTACCAGTAAGCTCAGCATGCATGTAATTTATGAATCGGTTGCTCAAAGAGACCAGGTGTTACAGTTACCATTCGCGAAGGGTATAAACTGGGCACATAATCGTTTGCAAGACATTTTAAGCAAGTTAAAATAACGCGTGATGACAAAGAGAAACAAAATTATCTATTGGATGGCTACCGTCTGGCTTTCATTAGGCATGGTATCAACCGGTCTTGTACAATTATTCAAAGCAAAAGAAGGTCCTGGCGGAATAGATAGTTTGACAGAGCTGGGCTATCCTGCGTATCTGCTAACATTGCTGGGTACCTGTAAAATTTTGGGAGTAATCGCTGTACTTATTCCTAATTTTCCATTGCTCAAAGAATGGGCTTATGCAGGCTTCTTCTTTATCATGTCAGGAGCAATATATTCGCATATTGCATCCGGCGATCCGGTGAAAGAAATATTTCCTGCGATGCTACTATCATTCCTTGCTTTTATATCCTGGTATTTTAGACCCGCGGATAGAAAAATTATTTTAGCTAATCAATAGAAATTATATACGCATGAATAACATGAATCCTAAGGTTGATTTCTTTTTTGATCAAGCCTCCCAATGGCAGAAAGAATTCGGGCAATTGAGAATGATCATTCTTGATTGTGGACTTACTGAAGAATTGAAGTGGGGCCAGGCTTGTTACGCCTTTCAAAAGAAGAATATAGTTTTAATGCATGGGTTCAAAGAATACTGTGCGCTCTTATTTTTTAAAGGTGCCTTGTTAAAAGATGCTAAGGGAATTTTAATACAACAAACTGAAAATGTACAATCGGCGCGGCAGATACGGTTTAACAATGTCCTTGAAATAATCAAGCTGGAACCCGTTTTGAAAGCCTATGTTCGTGAAGCCATTGAAGTAGAAAAATCCGGGAAGAAAGTCGCTTTGAAAAAGACTGCTGACTATGATATTCCCGAAGAATTTCAAAATAAGCTCGCTAAAAGCCGTGCATTAAAAGCCGCTTTTGAAGCCTTAACGCCAGGACGACAAAGGGCGTACATATTTTATTTTTCTCAACCCAAGCAGTCCAAAACCCGTGAAGCAAGAGTTGAAAAATATGTTCAGCAAATTTTGGATGGAAAGGGATTGGATGATTGATAAATTATGTTAGAAAACCTAAACTAAGTACAAGAAATGAAGGGAAAAAAATCATTCAATAAATCTGAAGTTGAGCAAATCCAAAAATTGATAGCCGAGAATCTTCGGACGACACCTGACAAGCAAAAAGGTATAAGAGCTAAGATTCGCAAAATTGGTTTTTACTTTTCTGACTTTAGTTCGAAGAATAATGGATATACTGTTGCTGACTTTGAGGCCTTAATTCATTCAGGAGCAATTAAAGTTGTTGGAGATAAGGTTCAAACAAAATTTTCTGCAATAACTCAAAAAATCTTTAGACAACCGACACCAAAAAAAACTAATAATAACAATTATATTTCTTCACAATACAGCAAAAACTCTTTAGAGCCCATTGTTGATAACAACACAGAAATTTTAATTCTAGGAACAATGCCGGGAGATCGCTCTCTTTCTGTTGGAGAGTATTATGCTCACTCAGGGAATCGCTTCTGGAAGATCATTGCGAAAATCACTAATGAAAAGATTCCAACTTCCTACGATGAGAAGAAGAACATGTTGATCAAACATAAAATTGGCCTTTGGGATGTTGCGAAAACTGCAAACAGGAAAGGAAGTATGGATTCAAATATTTCAGATGAAATTCCAAACGACCTTGATAAGTTCCTGAATAATTATCCAAAGATTAAAATTGTCGGCCTTAATGGAAGTAAGGCAGCTAATTTGTTTGACAACTTTTTCAATAAGCGACCATACATCGTTTATCACAACTTGGCAAGCACAAGCGGAGCGAACACTTCAATAACGTTTGAAAAGAGTTGTACCGATTGGAAACGAATTCTAAATAAATAGTTATCACATTTGATGAAAAAAGTATGAACAAAACCAAGGATGATAAAAAGCACTTATCATCTTCACAACGTGAAGAACTACTAAGCATGCTGCGAACACGTTTTGAGAAAAATATGACCCGCCATAACGGTCTTGAGTGGGCGAAAGTGCAAACGAAACTGGAGTCTGATCCTGATAGTTTATGGTCACTAAACGAAATGGAAAAGACAGGCGGTGAACCGGATGTGGTTGCACTTGATAAAAAGACCGGGGAATACATTTTTTATGATTGCTCGGCCGAAAGCCCCAAAGGCCGCAGAAGTCTTTGTTACGACCGGGCAGCGCTTGATTCACGAAAAGAATTCAAGCCTGCAAATAACGCTATTGATATGGCAGCAGCAATGGGCATTAAACTTTTAAATGAAGAGCAATACCGTCAACTACAAAAGCTCGGAGACTTTGATACGAAAACATCAAGTTGGATAGTAACGCCTGAGGATATCAGGAAACGTGGCGGCGCCATTTTTTGTGATCGTCGTTATAATACCGTCTTTGTATATCACAACGGTGCGGAATCTTATTATGCGGCACGGGGCTTTCGTGGATCGCTTAGGGTTTGAATTTTACATTAACGATAGCATTTATATTTTCACTTTCACCACCATCTTTTTTATATCTTCTTCACCGATCATCGGTGCATGCACATCTTCAGGAAAGAAGATAGCAAACTGGTTATTGGTTAAATGAAAATACATGTCGGGCGCATCGCTGTAGAACACAACATCCTTTTCAGCATTGTAATCGCCTTTTTGTTGAGTGCAGTTACCACGGGTTTTCCAGCCGATTTGTTCCCGGCCATTTATGCAAACTTGTATGTCTATATGCTTATTGTGGCATTCAAATTTAGCAGCAGATTCTTCAGCGGTCATTCCTTTCTTGTTGGAAACGATTGCTTTTAAACTGTCTCGCTCGATCTCATATTTACCCACCTCTATGGTCACTAAATTTTGTGCATGTATGTATTCAAATGCTTTTGCAAATAATGGATGTACACAAAAATATTTTTCAGCATTTGATAAGTCGTCAATAATCATCACTCAAAATTTTTAATTATTAAAAGCAATTGTATCCGATTAACAATATTTTGTCGGCTGGGATCAAGGCTGTCATTAACTTTCATGGCCCCTCTCCCAAGGGAGAGGGGGTTGGGGGTGAGGTCTGTTACGCCGGTGAAACTTTGGATGCAATATTTTCATCAGCTACGCCAGCGAGTGGATTTTTAACGGAAACATTGCCACCTCCTTTAACGGCGAAAATTGTAATGATAGCCGAAAGTAAAAGTGATGCTGACATAAAAATATAGGATGCATCAAAGCCGCCTGTTGCGCCATTTAAGTAGCCAACAAAATATGCTCCCAGGAAAGAACCTAATGCCCCGAAACTATTTATTAATGCAATGGCACCACCTGAAACATTGCTGGGCAACACTTCGGTAATGATGGCAAAGAAAGGTCCGTAAGGTGCGTACATAGCACCTCCTGCAATTACAAGCAAAATAAATGACAGCCAGAAATTTGTGGTACCTGCCAGGTAAGAGCCGTAAAAGGCAACAGCACCAATTAATAAGAAAGGCCAGACAAAAATTTTCCGGTTCAATATTTTGTCTGAAAAATAAGAAGCAGTGAGCATCGCAATAATTGCCAGGAGATAGGGGAGAGATGAAAGCCAGCCCGTATTTACCATACTTAAATTTCCGGCCTTCTTAATAATATCCGGCAGCCAGATAACAAAGCCGTATACCCCAATGCTCCATAAGGCATATTGCAAACAAAGCAGTATCACCACACGCGATTTAAATGCGACCGCATAATTTTTAACGGGCTTTATTGCTTGCTGCTCTTCAAGTAACTTTTGTTCGAGCTTAAGTTTCTGATCTTCTTCGAGCCACTTCGCATTTTTTGGTTTATCATCCACAAGAAACCACCAGAAGAAAGCCCATGCAATTGCGGGTAGGCCTTCCAGTATGAACATCCAACGCCAGCCGAGAGATTGCACTAAATAGCCTGATAAGATAGACATCCAGAGAATAGTTACCGGGTTGCCGAGTATGAGAAAAGTATTAGCCCTCGATCTTTCTGATTTTGTAAACCAACGGCTCAGCAAAATAAGCATTGCCGGCATTACAGCGCTTTCCACTACCCCTAGCATGAATCGTATCACGATAAGTGCATTGATGTTGTTAATCATACCTGTTGCCATGGCGAGTCCGCCCCATAATATCAGTGACCAGAAGATCAATTTTTTTGCACTCTTATTAGCTGCGTATAATGCCCCCGGAATCTGGAAGAAGAAATAACCGAGAAAAAAAAGGGAACCTAAAAGCGATGACATTGCCGCGGTAATATTCAAATCTTTCGCCATTCCGGCTGCAGCTGCAAAACCAAAGTTGGCGCGGTCCAGGTAGGCGAGGCTGTAAGTAATAAATGCAATCGGGATCAGGCGATACCAGCGTTTTTTTGCAATCGTTTCTATCATGATGGTCTCTTTAATTATTGATCAGTGAAATTTATTCAATCCTGGTTTCTGTTATTGCGGCACTCTAACTTTGATTACAATTTTTTTTATGGCATCATCGTAGCCATCTGCTTTAAATGCGGGCCTGTGCATTTCTTTAGGAGAAAAAATAAAAAAAGTTCCCGGCGCTGCATCATAATATTTTTCATCTGAAACAGTGAAGTTCTCATTATCTGTTTTTGGATCGTAGGGCATAGTCACTGTTTTGGTCGGTGATGCCACATTCGCCACACCCATCATAGCTTTCCCCTTAATGATGTATTGGAGATCATTAAAATTTCTATGCGCTTCCCATTTCACGTCTTCTTTCGGATTCGGTTTTAATTCTGCAATAATTGCGTAAACATTATTGGAGTCAATGATGTAAGTGCCCGGCGCTATTGAAGTAAGATCAGTTGTTTTAAGATAATTAAAGGCTTCATCCCAATACTTATTGTTCAGGTGATACTGTCTTGAAAATTCCTGTTGATTGATGCTTTCATGCGGAGTAAGGTTTACGCCATTGAGCCATGTTTTGCTATCAAACCACTTTGAATCACTCATCGAACTATTTGCAGATTTCGATGAGTTGCAATTCATCAGGACAAACGGTGCAGCGATCAATGTTATTCCAATCAGTAATAATTGAAATGTTCTTATTTTTTTCATAGTAAAATATTTAGACGATTAATTTTTTAAGGTAATGAATCATTAGCCCTTTTACCTATTTTTTTGTTTCAATGCAAACGCAATATAATTTCCTCCGGCTTTCAATCCACGCGCACCGCCTGCAGCTATCACGATAAACTGTGTGCCATTTACTTCATAAGTGACAGGCGTGGCAAAGCCACCTGCGGGCAATTGATATTCCCAAACAACCTTACCTGTTTTCCGATCAAATGCGCGAATCTTTTCATCTCTGGTTGCTGCAATAAAAACAAGTCCCCCGGCAGTCACTAAAGGGCCGCCGTAACTCTCCGTGCCAGTCGTTGAAATCCCCTTCTTTGCAAGCTCGGGATATTCACCAAGGGGCACCTTCCACAAATAGTCACCGGTATTTAGATCAATGGCATTCAATGTTCCCCATGGCGGTTTTATTCCCGGGTAACCGTCGGGGTCAGTTAGCTTTTTCCAGACTTTATTTACATAAGCCGGCTTAAATCCAAATTGTTTACTAATTGTTTCATCATTGGTTGCAGAGTGTTCATTAAAGGCTTGCGGCCTTGCGTTGGCCGGCATGTTTAATAAATAGTTTACGACAGATGTTCGTTGCTCATCGGATAAACGTTGAAAGGAAGGCATTCTTCCAATGCCTGATTTAAGTATCGATTGCAACTGGTTTGCAGTTCGCTTCTTACCTATATTTACCAGGCTTGGAAACTCGGTTCCGCTCCCCTTACGATCTTGTCCGTGGCAGGCTCCACAATTGGTTAAGTAAAGCACATTGCCAGTTGATAACGAAGTAAATTCTTTGCTCCTTGTTGCTGTATCTATCATCTGTAAAATCCATGGATCGTCATTTGCATTTTGGTAAAATATGCCATCAGGGCTTACGGCGTTCCCACCCCACTCAGCGCCACCACTATAACCAAAGAGCAAGGTGCCCGAAGTATCAGGTGGCGTAAATTTATTATCGCTGCGATACTTCATGTATTGTTGCAAAACATAAGCATGCGCTTCCGGTGAAATATCTGTGATGTCTGCTTCGGTAAAAACCTGGTGAGAAAGTGGCGTTGGTTTTACAGGATATCGTTGAACAGCCCAGGGATGCTCTCCCGGTAAACTGTTGGTAGGTACCGACCGTTCTTCTACAGGAAAGATCGATGTGCCATTATCACGATCAAGCACGTATACTACGCCATCCTTTGTTGACTGAACTACTACGTCGATCATTTTATCATTATGCTTCACCGTGGTGAGGTTAGGCGGAGAGGGTAAATCACGATCCCAGAGATCATGATGAACGGTTTGATAAAACCATTTCAATTTGCCTGAAGCTGCATCAAGCGCCACCACACAATCAGCAAATAAATTCATTCCTTCGCGATTGCCTCCGTAAAAGTCTGATGCCGGTGAACCAGTACCGAAATATACTACACCTCTTTTTTCATCAAGGGTCATGCCGCTCCAGTTATTCGCACCGCCAACTTGTTGCCATGCATCTTTAGGCCAGGTATCATATCCTGCTTCACCGGGGTGAGGCACTGTATGAAATATCCATGTAAGCTTTCCAGTTTTAATATCAAAGGCCCTAACGCTACCGGGGGCCGCGTCTCCTGATTCGGAGACAGCAGAACCAAGAATCAAAAGGTCTTGATAAACCATGCCGGGGGTATTAGCGGATATCGAGAGTTTGCTTACATCATGAATGGAATCCGGCGCAAGGCCCTCGTGTAAATCTACAGTTCCGCTCTCACCAAAATCGGTCACTAACTTTCCATTAGTTGCATTTACAGAAAATAAACTGGAGCCCGCACTATAGAGTATTCGCTTGTCGCTGCCTGATTCCCAATAAGCCACACCACGGTTTACATTTATCATTTTGTAAGCTTTGCCATCCTTTGATGGTTCAAATTTCCAAAGCTGTTTACCTGTGCCCGCATCAAGCGCAAACAATTTAAGATCGGATGTTGTGCCATACATGATGCCATTCACAATTATCGGCTGGCATTGAATCGCTTTGGGATACTTCGTTTTCGCGTCACTGGTATCTTGCGTTTCGGCTGCATTGTACATCCATGCTACCTGCAAGTCTTTTACATTATTTAAATTGACTTGCTTGAGCGGTGAATAACGGTTGCCTTCTTTATTACCACCATAATACGGCCAGTCTTTTCCTGCCTCCATTGAGGTGTCAGTGTTCCTGCAACCCAGTACCAATAAAAAGCAAATGGCAACGATTAGTCTTCTCTTCACGTAAACTTTTGTTTTATTCTTATGGGTTTAATGAATAAAATTCATAAGAAATTTTCCAGCTGAAAGATTCGCCGGAAGCTGCTTTTATATGGATGAATGGCTCGGGGCATACCGTTGTTGATGCACACCAGAATACCATTTTAGCCAAAGGCTTATCGCATGTAATCCTTACACCTGCTCCTGTATTTTTGTTTTCAACTTTTATATCATAGTCTTTCGCATCATTACTAAAACCATTTAAAGCATCATAAAAAACATGTTCATTCTTCGCTAATTCTTTAATAAAAACAATTTGGTTGCCTCGTACTTCAGCAAGTTCCGGCTTGCCACCTTCCGGCTCTATATCAAAAGGAAAAGTGATGGTGATACCGGGTCCGGTAGTTTGCTTATCAAGCATAAAAAAATTATGATCATACACATTTGTTTCGATCGTTTTTGCACCTGTATTCTTAAGTGTATGTGTTATTGTCATAGCCGCTTTTCCTCTGAGCAGTTCTACCGACTTTTGATATTTATATGAATAATCTTTATCAGTAAGTGTTTGTTCGAAATCGACACGACGCTTTGCAGTTTTTACTTTCCATATGCCGCTATTCAAAATTTCATAAGGCGGAACAATTGAATAACGTGATGTGTCGGGTCGTACCATGATGCCGATACCTATGTTCAAAAAAGATTCTCCGGGTTTTGCTTCATCAAATCCAATGGGAGCGAAATCTTCTACCGGCCCCATGATGGCATCGTGTAGCCGTGGATCATATCTTTGAAACCATTGGCCAAAGTAATTATGTCCTGCAAATTCAAGATCGGGTATTACTCCCGACCAATCGAACCGGGAACCGCGATAGTAGCCATTTACAGAGTCGGTGAGATAGAGACGGGCATGTATCAATCCATTGGAAATTTCCGCTTGTGGAGGATTGATAAAGGTCGTAGCGCCTGTTGCCAAAAATGCAATGAGGCAAAATGAGATAATATATTTTTTAAAGGAAGATTGTTTCATTTTATTTTATGCTCCGTGATAGAAGTTTGGTTGTTGCATTAAAAATTGAAAGCGGGAATATTTTTCAGTAAAGAATTATTCGTTTTTTTAACCTTAGTAGAAAGACGTTTATTATGACCTCAACCTAATTACCGTAATGTTAATGATGTTCCTCAGTGCATAAAGATCTAATGCTCCACTTTCAAGTCCTTTGAATAAGGTAATAAGGTTTTTTAATTATTAGCCAGTTTTCTACTAAGGTTGAAATACATTTTGAACGAAGTCAGTCTCTTAATTTCTAAATGCCTTGCTTTTGTATTCTTAGTTTTATAGACTAATGAACCATCAATCATTATACTTGTGCGAATCCAGAAAATCATTCAATTCTTTCCGTGTCATCGGCAGATTCTTGTCAGGATAATTCCTTATCCAGTTTAGAAAATCTTTTCTAATTTCATCTGTCCAACGACTGTCTATTTGACCAGCCAAATATTTTTTCTCTTTCAACCTTTGGAATCCAAACTGGTCGCGCAGCGCGGTCACTTCAGAAGAGATAACTAATTCATCAATAAAATTTGCGGGGATAAAAATGGTACCATATTGATTGGCCAATACTACATCGCCCGGTAAGACTATGGCCCGGCCTACACGTATGGGCATGTTGATAGACGTAAGCATTTCCTCATGCAGGTAAGACGGATCAATTCCTTTTACCCAGCCGTTGAATCCTTTAATCTCTTTTAAGCCGGCCATATCGCGAACTGATGCATTGAAAATAACACCGTTCTGTGAGTTAGCATAGATCGCATTACCAAGATTTGATCCTATCAACGTTCCGTCGATGAGTCTTTCATAACCATCCGCAACATATACATCACCTGGTTGCAAAATATTAATGGGCCACGAATTAGTTCCGCCAGATGAATCACGGCCTTCACCGACCCCGGTTTGCTTTACAAGTTTTATCAAATCCGGCCTGGAGGGCATATACTGTGCCGTTACAACCCGACCAGTCATTGCACTGTCAGGATTAATGATCTGCCAGTTGGTTTCGTATTGATTATTGAAGCCTTTACTTTTTAAATAGCCCCATGCTTCCTCCATCGCTACATGCTTTAGCCTTTTCAATATTGCATCAGAAACTTTTGGACGGCCGTCTGCAAAACGTTCACCTTTCCAGTCTGCTGTGAGAGCTTTTATATATTCCGGTGAAGCGCCTACCCGCTGGGCTTGCGCAGAAGTTATTACGAAAATAAATGCTGCTGCTATTAATGCCAGTTTTTTCATCATGATTGTATGAATGTTTATTTATGATTTTATTTTTTTGAAATGTTTTTGCCAATAATTTTTTATGCCTTTGTTGTTAAAGTAGTTCCTCTTGCTGCATCTATTAGACCTCTTATATATCCAATGGCAAATAAAGTTCCGATGGTGCTATAACCAGGAAAGCTATTACTGTCACCTGCCATTGTTGGCACATGATCAGGACGTATGGGACCTTTGAAGCCCGTATCATACAAAATCTGCATCAGTTTTGCCATATCCATTTGGCCATCATCAATAAATGTTTCATTAAAATGCTCCTTATATCCACGAACATTTCTGAAATGCACAAATGTGATCACTTTCTTTTTTCCAAAATATTCTATTGCCGCAGGCAAGTCCTCCGGTTGACCCTTTGCACCCATTTCTCCAAAAGTTCCATCCCATGTGATACCATTGTTTGGGCTTGGATAAATATCAATTAATCTCTTGAAAGCTGCTACCGATGTCATAATGCGTGGCACCCCTCTTATTGCATCGACAGGTGGATCATCAGGATGCATAGATAATTTAATGCCGTATTTTTCTGCTTCAGGAACTACTGCCTTAAGGAAATATTCCAGGTTCTTCCACATAAGATCATGTGTTAGTGTCCCATATTCTGTAATGGTTTCGCCTTCTATTTTACCGGCATCAAAACCCATAACGAGTGCGCCACCACGATCGGGCATTGCCTTATCACTGCGGGCCCAGCTTATCAGCGGCATCCAGTTATAACAAACAGTGTCAATACCAACTTGTGAAATATTTTTCATGAAAGTGATGAAGTTGGCAATCTCTTCATCGCGGCCTGCAAGACCCAGCTTTGTTTTCGTATTGAGAGACGGCGGACCTTCTACCACTGTCAGCCTTAATCCTTCTTTGTCCCACGATTCTTTTACAGCTTTTATTATGTCAAAGTTCCAATTGTTGGCGTTATCCATTCCTACCATTTTAGGATTGATACCACCCACCGCTCCTAACACGCCCATCTGTTTTGCCAATTCAATTTTTCTCGGTTCTTTACCGGCGAAATAAGCGAGGCACATTTTCATGCCTGCATCTTTTACATAATTGGTTTCCTTATTATGCCTGCCGTTTTTGTAATTCTGTTTTGAATTTGTAAGAAGCCCACCTGCGCTCGCCACTCCTATCGAGCCAAGCGATAATGATGCGGCTGCAGTAGTACTTTTCTTAATAAAATCTCTTCGATTATTTTTCATAATTATTGATTTTTCTGCGTAAAAACCTGGTCATTCCTGTTTAATATATCTATTGGAAAGTACGCAAAATCAATGTTCTAAAACTGGTGTTTTGTATATTATTCTATCATTTTAAAGTATTATCCTATCAATGACTAAACATAGCCCCGGCAATAATTTTTTTTATCCTTTGTGTTGCGATGTACAATATTTTAATTGCGATCAACCGGACAATACTGCAAGCTCCATCGCACGGGCGAAAGCAAAGTTGTAAGCCTGCGCTGCATAACCACCACCACCAGGGTATTGATTTTGAATTCCACCAGGATGTTCTTTATCATAATCCATTGCACGTGGATGCTCAGGATAAAGGCCGTGATTGTATTTAATCTTAATAAGTTCACGCATCACGGCAAATAAATTTACCTGCCCTTCATCAGGAAATACTTCCTGGTACTTTACATAAGGCTTGTCGACAATTACATTGCGATAGTGAACATGATTGATACGATCGCGGGAACCCAGGTAATGCAATACTTCCAGCGGATCTTCACCCATCTCCCGCGATACGCCGCAATCAAAGGTCATCCCGTTAGAAGGACTGTTTACAATATCAATCAACCGTTTCCAGTCTTTGAATGTTGCAATGATCTGCGCATGTCCGTGCGAAACAGGAATTGGCGGGTCATTGGGATGTAACGCCATTCTCACGCCTGCTTTTTCCGCAACTGGAATTACTGCCTTTAGAAAATAAGTTAAGTTGTCCCAAAGCATTTCTGCGGTTTGTAATTTCCCGATGCTCGTATCTGCAGGCAAATCTTTTCCGCGATCGTAATCGAAAGCTGTATTTCCCGCACCACCTCTTGCTTTCGTTTCGTAATATCCTTCCATGAGGCGGTGCGCATAAAAATTATATTCTACCACCGGCAAGCCTGCTTTGCCAGCTGCTTCTAATGATTGCTGTATTTTTTCTATTTCTTCATCGCGGCCCTGTTGACCATAGATAGAGTTCGGATGACCACCAATCATCATATTGATCACCGTTAGTCCTTCAGCCTTGAAACGATCCATAATGGATCTTAATCCTTCAACTGTCCATGGAATTTCAGGGCCACCCATCAACACGTAATCTGCACCCATTTGCTTTGTTTGCCGCATTTCATTTACATCTGCGTTCATTGAAACTCCGATGCAAAGTTTTGGAGTATCCGGCCTTTCGGCAATTGGCCACTGTACTTCTTTGCCAGGCAAAGGATCACCGGCAACATTTTTACTTTTTACTGCAGAATAGGCGCTTAAGCCACCTGCAGTAATCAATGCGGCTACTGATGTACTTTTCTTAATAAACTCCCTGCGATTATCTTTCATAGTCATATTTTAATTAAGTTCAATCAGATGTGAACTGCTTAACTAAAAATCCGATCATGTGATCGCTTCTCATTCCATTCAGGTGTGGGGGCAAAAAAGCTTTTGTCTTTTGCATGCAAATGTTTTTTCACTTCATCTTCATTTAATACTACTCCGAGACCGGGAGATGTAAGTGGAACGTTAGCAAAGCCTTTGGTGATCATGGGTTGTCCGTCAGTTGTTTTTACAAGACCTTCCCACCATGGCACATCAATATTGTGATGTTCACAAGCGAGGAAGTTTTGCGTAGCCGCTGCACAATGCACGTCAGACATGAACGAGATAGGTGTACCTGCCTGGTGAAGCGCCATTGCCACTCCATGTTCCTCTGCATAGTCACCAATTCTTTTTGTTTCTAAAAGGCCGCCTGATGTTGCTAAATCAGGATGAATAATATCAACCGCATGAATATCTATTAACGGCTTGAAGTTTTTAAGCAGGTAAATATCTTCCCCTGTAAGTAGTGGAGTTTCCAATGCGTCAGACATGGTTTTCCATTGATCCGTGAGTTCCCATGAAACTATATCTTCCATCCAGGCAAGCCTGTATTTTTCTAAGGCCCTGCCAAGGCGTATTCCGTTGTTTAAATCAAAATGCCCATAATGATCTGTTGACAGGGGTATTTCATAACCTACCATGCTGCGAACGTTGTCTACTATTTTCGATAATTCATCAAGGCCCTTGTCGGTAATTTGTATTTGAGTAAATGGATGAACTGTATTTGCATAAGACATATAATCACCCTGCCATTGCCTAAGCGAACCCTGGCTTTCCCAGAATTTTTGATTCACCAATGTGCCGGGTATTTTCGTAAGTTCGTCGATTGATACATCCATCTTGAGCCATGTGTAGCCCTGATCTTCTATGCGATACTTGATCAGTTTCAATTGTTCTTCGGGTGAGTCAGCTTCGGGTGTATCGGCATACAAACGTATTTTATCACGGTATCTTCCGCCGAGTAATTGCCATGCCGGAACATTCCAAACCTTTCCGCATATATCCCAAAGTGCCATCTCTACGGCACAAACGCCGCCGGCCTGCCGGCTGGGGCCGCCAAATTGTTTTATGATCTTAAATATCATTTCAACATTACATGGATTCAATCCAAGAATATGTCCTTTGAGCATAAGAGCATACCGCGGATCTGCAGCATCTCTTACTTCTCCTAAGCCATACACGCCCTGGTTAGTATCGATGCGAATGATAGCTGTACCGCCCATTGCGCCGGTGAGCGCATAACGCATATCAGTAATTTTTAAATCAGAAGGACTTGAGTCACGTTTTACTTTAGAAGTAGTTTGGGCAATAGTATCGCCAATAGATAGGCTCATCATGCCCGCAAGAGTGATTCCGCCAAGAGCGGTTTTTTTTAGAAACTCCCGACGGTCTTTTTTTGTTTCAGGGTTATCAAGTTCTGCCTGTATACGGGTTGCCTCAGCTTTTTCAAGCTTTTTATTGTCTTGTAATAGCTGCTTTAAAATACTTTTCATTGAATAATTGTTTTTATATGAATTTATTATTTAGCGATGCTTTGCATTGAATACTTTATTAACTGTTTTAAAATGCAGGACAAATTCAGCCTGTAGAATATATGCTGGCAGTATTGCTGAAACAGCATCATACAAGAAACCTGGTTACAATAAAGTAATCCATTTTGCCGATAGCTATGCCTCAGCCGCAGCAAATAAAAATTACTAAAGAAATTAAAAGATCTTGATAATCTCATTCATATATTTTACAACAAGAGACAATCGTAATTTTCAAAAAGTATCAGGTCACGAAACCAAAAGGATCTATTTACGTGTATGAGTAATAGTTATTATTTTATAAATCCTATAGCAAATGTATTGGCTAATTTATCACTTTATTCTGTACGAATCATTTACTTTTTTGACTGGCTGCGGTTCCGGGGTGCCTGCGGCACGATAACCGGGTTAGCGATACCATTGAGATCATAAACAATTTTTCCATCTCTTATTGTGAGCTCGCACTCCAGTTTTTTATCTGTCTCGAGCTTATATCCTGTATAATCAAATAACCCAAATTTTCCTGTCCTTATACTCAGCACAGCTACGTCTGCCCCAGAACCTACTGACAAGTTTCCCAATTCTTCACGATGTATTTCTTTGGCAGGATTCCATGTGCTTGCAGTGATCACGCTTTTTAAATCCATACCCATCGCCAGGAATTTTGACATAGTGGTAAGCATATCTTTCATGGCTGCATTCATGCTTCCTACATGCAGATCTGTACTAATAGAGTTTGGATAAAAGCCTTCTTTGATTGCGGGAATAGCTTGTGAATAAGCAAAGCTTATCCCTCCATAACCAACATCAAAAATGATCCCTTTTTTTTGAGCGTCCCACACAAAAGGTTTTACTTTTTTTGTTTGCAAATCATAGATGTATTCACGACTATCGAGTTGTCCGAAACAGTGTGTGAAAATATCGCCGGGGCGAAGGTGATCCATGAATAATTCTTTAATAGAGAGAGGAGGATTAGCGCCGCCAAAGTCAACCATTACGGGTATGTCGCCTGCGAGCTTGCCCGCTTCTACTGCCTTATCGGCAGGGCCCCAGTCGTGCCCTTCGTAGTGAGCGAGTTTAAAACCAACAATATCCTTGCTATATTTTCTCGCGATAAGTGCTGACATCTTTGGATCCATGTCGTTAGCATTCTGTTCATAGCCTGCACGCATGCCCTCTCCGACGATATTTAAAAAAGCAAGTACTCTTGTTTTCGCTTCATCGATCGTTTGTGCTTTAAATGTAGGGAAAGTCCGCCAGCCTGAGCTGCCGGCATCCACAACAGTCGTTACGCCATTGCGAAATGTAAAGCCATCCGGTTGAATAGCGAGGTTGCCATTTTCATATTGCTGATCTGGTTCGGTGCCCCAGAAATCGTGCGTATGTATATCAACAAGGCCGGGCATTACATACATGCCTTCCGCATTTACGACTTGTGTAGCATTTTTTCCATCGATATTTTTAGAGACCATGGCGATTTTGCCATCAGTAATGGCGACATCCATCACCTGGTCAATGTTGTTTTTGGCGTCCATTACATGGCCGCCTTTTATTACGATGTCGTACGTTTGTGCATCGTTTTTTATGCTAATAAGGGAAAACAATAGCAAAAGGATTACCGGTAGATTTTTCATCTAATATTTTTTTTGAGAGTTATAAGTTCGTTTTTGCAACACTAAAAAGTGTTTTTGCGGTCTAGTGATATTACACCGCCTGCTTTAAAATTTCTTCAACGCGACGGCCCACGATCTTTACCTGCTCAGGCTTTAATAGCACAACTCCTACGCTGAGCATTTTTTTATCTCCCCTGCCCGCCAAATTTGTCACGATACTTGGTGTACCATTCTTCAAAGCTTCCTGAACATCTTTAGGAGAAATTTTTACCTGTTGCTCATCCCAGCTTAAGTGAAGACTTGGAAATGCATTTGCCGGCCCTTCATCCACATGGGTTTCACCGGTTACGCCTGGTACTTTCTCTACCATTGATTTGATCTTCGCGATACGGTCAAGCCAATCCTGCCATTCCTTTTGATGATCACGTTCGAGATATGATTTCAAGGCCGCATACATACCAAATATTTCTTCCTTATTTACTTTCATAGGACGACCGATTGGCGCTTCGTGCGGACTGTGATTTAATTTAGCAGCTTCTATAAGATCTTTTCTTCCAAATAATAACCCTGCACTCTGTGGCCCGCGGATCATTTTACCACCGGAAAAAGTAACCAGGTCAAATCCCATTTTTTGAAATTTGAAAAGATTTTCTACAGGAGGAACATCAGCAGCTGCATCGATGAAACTTGGTATCTGGTGCTTCTTGCAAATCGCCACAAACTCCTCGTGCGGAACAGTTGTTTTACCTGCAGCATTAAAGAATAAAGCCATGACGGTATTTGAATTAAAAGCCTGCTCCATTTCAGCGGGCGTTTCTATTTCAATAATCTTGGCACCTGTGGTAGTTATTGCCTGGTCAAAAAGGTAGCGATGGCCTTTTTGCATAATGACTTCAGGACGTGGGTCAGGAAAGTTGGGCATTATTTTAATCTTCGCCTGGTCAGTACCTGAGATGCATGCAGCCGTACCGAGCAAAAGAGCGCAAGCCGCTCCTGACGTTACCATCGCGCCTTCGCACTGCAGCATCTCTGCCATTTTAGCGCCCACCTTATCCTGCAAATCATACATATTGGCGAAGTCATGTGCAGTTGAATTGATAGCATCTAATACTTCGGGCATCATGAGCGAACCCGATAAAAAAGTCATAGTAACTCCTGCATTGATTACAGGCGTAACACCAAGTTCTTTGAATAAGTCTCGCTTGCTGGCCCGCGGTCCGGCAAACACAGACTTTGACGGAATTAACGCTCCGCCTATACCTGCAAGCGGTACTAATGTAATGCCCTTAAGAATATCTCTTCTTTTCATAGTTATCTTTTATTGATGATCAAATAAGGATTGCCGAATACTATATGTATGCAATACAATCCATTTCCACCAATGAATCGCCGGGAACGCCTCCTTTTGCTACAGCAACTGTCGTACGCACAGGAGGATTTTTTCCGAAGCGGCCTTTGTACACTGCATTCATGCCTTTATAGTCAGCGATATCATTAAGAAACACGCTCACCTTTAAAACTTTTTCCATGGACGAACCGGCTTTCACTAATTCTTTTTCTAATTCCTGTAAAACGATTTCTGTGTGTGCACCGATTTCAAAGGGGGCTACGTGTGCACCTTTACCTGCGATGTACACTATATCACCATGCTTTGTTGAGCCCGAGAACAATGGAACATCCTGATCGTAGGTAACATTCTTTACTTCTTTTTCCGTTCCGGTTATACTTCTTGCTTTAGCAGCAAAATTCAAACCTATTATCGCCGTGGCAGAGGCGAAAAGTTTGGTAATTGCCGATCTTCTTTCTTGTTGCATTGCTTTTAATTTTAGGGTGAAAAAATTTGAATAGTTTATTTAAAATTTTAATTAAGAAATCTGTTGTTGTTGGTCCATTGATTTTAGCCGTCATTGAATTTCTAAGTAACCCTTATTGCATTCCATTGCGCCCATCCATATTCACCCATAAGTAATTTCCCTTCCATACTATTAGCTGTAGCTAAACCGGCGAATTCAAAACTTATGCGAACGCCTTTTTGCTTGTAAGCGCTTCTCAGCAATACTTCGGCGCCATGCAGTGTTCCTGATATTTCACGCGCATCATAACTGCCGTAATGCATCCCTGTGATGTCACTACCGTTTTGTTTGAGGGATAATTTTTGATCTTCCGTTCCCGCTGCAAATTGTATAGTGACCTTCCAATCTCCGCTAATGTTCACTCCGGCAGGCTCATTGTTTTTATTAAGTTTAGGCGGATTTGATAATATTCTATAAACACTATCAGCAATTATTTTTTCTTCCCCCGCTTCCAATTGAGATGAGTTAATGAGTATGTTTGGTTGCATGTTAGGCGGAAAAGGCAAAAAGCTACCTGCTCCGCTGACTGCAATTCTTGGCGATTGATCCCACAATAAATTTTCAACATCGTAACCTGTTAATGGAATTGTTTGCTGATCCCATTTTACTATAAGATCGGGTGACGGGTTTGATCTGCCTTCAGGCATTTTAATTTCTGTACTAACACCGGGAATATTTTTTATCCTTGAATCAATAGTTTGCAACCATTTCGTCCACTTTTTCATTTCCGCACCATGATCTCGTTTCATCCACATTTCGACGGCGGTTACCATCCCTACTATTTCTTCGCGGCCCACCTTATACCCGCGGCCATAACCGTGATGCGGTGCACTTGTAACCCAGGCAGCTTTCACCAAATCTTTTCTTCCGATCAATAAGCCGGAGCATTGTGGGCCATTCAAATATTTGCCACCGCTATAGGCAACAAGATCCGCGCCCTGCGAGATATGAGGATTAGGTATAGACAATCCTTCAGCGGCTGCATCCACCAATATTGGAATATTAAATGGCTTCGCAATGGAGGAAATAACTTTAGTAGAAAGTGGGCCATTTTCTGATTGGTCACCGGCAAGCACCAATATCATGGCGGTATTTTCATTTATTGCAGTCTTAAGTTGCTCCGCATTTTCTACTTCAATGATTTTTACACCAACACCTTTAACTGCTGATTCATATGCCGTCCATGAATATGTGGGGATGATCACTTCGCTTTTCATTCCTTCAAGATGAGGAAGCTTCCAAAGCTTATCGGGATTGCCACCCGTGACAATTCCTGCACAACCTACGATCAATGCACCGGTAGCGCCCGTCGTAACAATCCCCCATTCAGCGCCAG
>JBDTVF010000043.1:0-18836 GCA_040007325.1 Ginsengibacter sp.
GCAAAAGATAGAAAATTATAAAAAGACTGCCGCAGTTGAAGGCGGGCTTACCGGTGCCGGTGGAATACTTTTAGGATTGGTAGATTTTCCTGTGTTACTTGGGATAAAAATAAAATTGCTATTTGATATTGCTGCGATGTACGGTTTTAATATAAAAGATTACAAAGAGCGATTGTACCTGCTTTATATTTTTGAGCTCGCATTCAGCAGTCAGAAATTTAAGCAAGGTATCTATAAAAAAATAGAAGATTGGGACCAAACAGCGAATGAATTGCCTGATGATATTCATGCATTCGACTGGCAGAGCTTTCAGCAGGAATACCGCGATCACATTGATCTCGCAAAGATGGCGCAACTGATCCCGGGCATAGGAGCAGTTGTAGGAGTAATAGCAAACTACCAGTTGATAAAGAAACTGGGCAATACTGCCATGAACGCTTATCGTATGCGCCTTCTTGGCGTCAACACAAAATTGACCATCGGCATTTCAAATACCGCAAAAATTTAATTGTAGTTCAATAAACTATTTAGATGCAATATCGTAGCTGGTAACACCGGGAATAGCTGCCGTGTAAAGTCCGTTATCGTTCGGCATAGAAGGCATCTTTGCATCCCAGGCATATTCAGTTGGATGAATGTTGATTCCTGAATTGATGGCCTTATCCCAATCAATTACCTGTCCTGAATAAGTAGCCATTCTTCCAAGGATAGATGTCATAGTGCTTTTTGCACCACGCTCAGCATCCCAAAATTTATAGTCACCTTTTGCAATGGCACCAAACAATGCATCATGCTCTGCCTGGTAAGGTTGGTTTTCCTGCTTCTTATCAAACTGGTAAATGGTTTTACCTTTCAGATCCGTGATTCGTGCGGCGTCAAAATACACTCGGCCTTTTGTGCCGCCAAGGTATTCATCAACTTTGCTCATGGTTCCCTTTTGATGCCTGCACTGGCTGTTAAGCATAGTGCCGTCTCCATAGTGAAATTCCACATAATGATGGTCAAAAATCTCACCGTAATCTTTTCCTTTTCTTACCTCACGGCCACCCATACCCTGCGCTGTTACAGGATATCCATCCATTGCCCAGTTAATCACATCCAAATTGTGTATGTGCTGTTCAGTGATATGATCGCCACACAACCATACAAAATAATACCAGTTACGCATTTGGTATTCCATCTCGGTCATGCCCGGCTTACGCGGACGAACCCAAACTCCATCATTGTTCCAATAAGCCTGTGCTGAAGTGATATCACCAATAGCACCATCTTTTATCCGCTTCATCAGTTCCAGGTATGAGGTTTGATACCTGCGTTGCAAGCCCACTACTACATTCAGCTTTTTCTTTTTTGCATCTTCTGCTACCTGCAATACTTTTTGAATTCCTGCCGGATCGGTTGCTACAGGTTTCTCCATAAAGACATGTTTGTTAAGCGCAATAGCATGCTCAAAATGCAGTGGCCTGAAACCCGGAGGTGTCGCCAGGATCACGACATCAGCCAATGGCATTGCCTGCTTGTAAGCATCGAAGCCAATAAATTTATTTTCTTCTTTCACCTGCAAACGGTTGCTTGTTCCATTTTCCTTTAATGCATCGCTTATATTTTTATAACTATCATCGAGGCGATTGCGAAATGCATCAGCCATAGCAACTATCTGCACGTTTTGCTTGGTGCTGAGCGCCTGCACCGCAGCACCGGTTCCCCTGCCACCACAGCCTACCAGGGCAATTTTTATTACGTCATCTGAACCTGAAAAATAATTGGCTTTAGAAAGCATTGGCATAGCAATAATGCCGCCAGCAGCAAGAGTTGTTTGTTTGATAAAATTTCTTCTTGACCGTGAATCGATTTCGTTATTCATGTTGCAATTTTTATTGGATGGAAATGATGATTGTAATTTGGTTTATTTAAGCGAATCGTAATCTGTTTCAGCCGGGGACAAATTAAACTTTTTATCTCCTGCAATCAGAACTCCCTGTTGCATAAAAGTAAATTATAAATACGCATCGAGGTACATTGTGAAAAATTTATTTACTGCTTCTTTTGAACGTGTTACCTGTGGCCGAACAAGCCGAAACCCTATAAACGGTGCATCAGCATTCCACCACCTGCTTCTTGGAATTTGAGGATCTCTCCTGTTCCACGCAGGATCAGATTTTATCCTGTTGGCGCTTCTCAACTCAGCCACTTCATCCTGGAAGTTGCCGCCCTTCAATGTTCGTGGCTGTTTAGCGGTGGGCATTATTAGCGGATCAGGTTTATCAGTCTCCGTGCTTTTAAAATAGTTTTCATCATATTGATCAAGTGTCCACTCTGCAACATTCCCCAGCATGTCATATAATCCCAATTGGTTCGGCTGCTTCAGACCAACCTTATGATATTTATTATCGCTATTGCCGGCATACCATGCATATTTATCAATTTCCGCAACATCATTTCCGAAAGGGTATGCGGTTGTGCTTCCCGCACGGCACGCATATTCCCATTCTGCTTCAGTAGGCAGGCGATAGAAGATGCCGGTTTTTCCATATAACCAACGGCAAAACATAAGCGCGCCATATTGTGACATACTATTTGCCGGAAAGCCGCCCTGCTTACCCATTCCTAAAGTGAGATCGATATAAGGAGGGCTCGGGCGTGTAACTGCATCGGCAATGGGTTGATTTCTTGTAAAACTTTCATCTTTGAAAAAGGCATCATACTCGTCGTATGTTATTTCGTAAGCGCCTATCCAAAAAGAAGAAACAGTAATATTTTTGGCCGGACCTTCGTCTTCGTCCCGCGCTTTTTCATCCTTCTTGCTTCCCATTAAAAAAGAACCGCCTTTTACAGGAATCATTTGAAACTTTAATTCTGTTCCGGCGATAGGCTGTTCATACGCTTTGAAACCGGCAGTATCATTTTGGCCAAAAAGATTTGTCGGAAGATTAAGAAAAGTAAACAAGCCTAAAAGCACTAATGGAAAAAATTTCCTGGAGATAAAAATTTTCATTTAAAATAAGATATAAATCCTCGTGAACGATAAAAATAAGGCTTATTATTTTTCAAAATAGTTATCTGCACTTCCGCCGCATTTCTTTTTACAAGTTTGAGCGCTTTTCGAATCGGGAGAATACTGCACGCAGTTGCCAGCCAATCTGCATCCGCACCTGAGTCGGCAATAACTGTAACGTTTCTTGAAGTGATGGTTGCATATCCTGAAACAGGATCAATGATGTGGGAATATCGTTTTCCATTTAGTTCGACATATTGATAAAGATCGCCTGAAGTAGCGACAGCTTTATTGTTAACATTAACAACCTTCTTCATCAGTTTTTCTGATTCAGGCATGTTGATGGCTATCTTCCAACTTTTGACCGAATCAGGAACTGCACCCGCCACGATATCTCCACCTGCATCCACTAAAGAATAGGGAAAGCCAAATGCTTTAAGCCGGTCGTATGAATGTTGTGCAGTTTCTCCTTTTGCGATGCCACCCAGGTCCAGTTGCATGTTTACTTTTTTTAGCAACACTCTTTTATGGACCGTATCAAGTTCTATATAATGATAGTTTACAAGGGCACGGGCCGCAGCAAGACTATCGGTTTCGGGTAATTGTTTTTCATGTCGTGACCTGCGCCACAACTTTGTTAATGGACCAATGGTTATATCAAAGCTTCCTTTGCTCTTACGGCTTGCTATTGCAGACTTATGGAGAATAGAAAATAACCGTTCGGAAACCGAAACCCAATTACCAAATGTGGCGGATAGATTATTTAACTCGCTCTGCGGAAGATAGTCGCTGTAAATGGTGTTTAAAGTATCTATCAATCTAAATGTAGCCGCGGCTGCTTCCGCAGCTTTCCCCGAATCAATCCCGTAAATCACGATATTGAAAGGCGAACCCATCTTCGGCTGCTGAAAAACAAACTTTTTATATTGAGCAAAAGCAGGAAGAAAAAAGAACGTTGAAACGAATGTTATAAAAAAAATTCTAACGAGACTCAACATCTAAATTTTAGGGATCGCCACTAAATTCTTTTATCATTAAAGATGATCTTAATCTTTTGCAATTTTATTATAACTGACTGCGATGCCCTTTATAAGAGACGAGCTAAAACCACGATGTTCCATTTCATTCAACCCGGCAATAGTGCAGCCTTTTGGAGTGGTAACCTTGTCGATCTCCTGTTCCGGATGGGTGCCCTTTTGCAACAATAATTCTGCTGCGCCTTTTACTGTTTGCGCAGCAATGAGATTTGCAGTTCCCGCATCGAAACCTATTTCAATACCGCCTTGAATGTTTGCCCTGATGTACCGCATGGCATAGGCTGTGCCGCAAGCGCCAAGCACTGTAGCAGCATCCATTAATTTCTCATCTATCACGGTTACTTTTCCAAGTGTAGAAAATAATTTTTTCACAAAATTGATTTGTGTATCCGCAGCG
Source organism: Ginsengibacter sp. (assembly GCA_040007325.1). Taxonomy (GTDB): domain Bacteria; phylum Bacteroidota; class Bacteroidia; order Chitinophagales; family Chitinophagaceae; genus Ginsengibacter. The sequence continues at coordinate 4,430 of JBDTVF010000043.1, forward strand.
TTTGTAAAGCTCAGACAGGTCATACTTTCCTGGATAGCGATGGCAGTGTTAGGCATCGCCCGGCAAACAGCAAGTTTCTTATTTGCATTAATGATCTCCTGTATGTCGCTAATCAATACGCCTGTAACCACGGACACGAGTAAGTGATTTTTAAGCTCGGTCTTGAAACTATTAATTACGTCGGCAACCTGGTAAGGCTTTACCGCGAGTATTATCATTTCACTGCTACGTACAGCCCCCGCATTATCGGAGCTAACGTGCACACCCATATCCACAAGTCTTTGCAGTGTCGCAACTTTCCGTTTAGTGATAGTGATGTCAGAAGCTTTACAAAATTTACTTTTCAGTAATCCTTCGGCAATCGCAGAACCAAGATTCCCCCCGCCAATTATGGCTATCTTTTTACTCATAAAAAAAATTTGGTTGCAAATTATTAATTATTCCACTGGCAGGCTTTATAAATTGCTTTGCCTTAAAGCAATTGTTGTTTAAGGTTCTCTAATATTTAAGAGATAGCAGAAAGAGTGACTTAAAAACTCGGGCAGAGGGTTTGGTGCTTATCACCGTTGAATTCATTATAAAAGCCCTTCTTAAGTAAATTAAACTCTGAAGCTCCTAACGAATGGTTGAAGTTTTTAAGAGAGGATGTAGTGACGTCGTAGCTAAAAGTAAAACGGACATTATTTATTTCAAGGCCAATCATTGGTACAACGGCATCTTTGAAACGATAATACAGGCCTCCTATTAGTTGCTTGGAACCATCGCCTGAAAGATTGTAGGCTCCATTCAAGCCGAACACCAATTCACTCGCTTTTGCCTGTGTTGTATAATAAATGTTTGGATTAATGATTACATCGTCGTTTACTTTATAAATACCATTCAGGAAAGCTATTTGCCGCATGGCAATCTTATCATCGTTAACATTATCTTCTTCAAAAAATGATTCTTTCGCGCGGTTCACGTGATGAATGGAATAACCTGCATTGATATAAATGTCTTCGGTTGGGAAGTAAGCGTAATTCATTCCAACCTGCAAATCAAAATAGCTAACGTTGTTATTAAGAAGCATGGCGGAAGTCGGCTGGGTTCCATCAAAAAATTTTCCATCAAACTGATCGGGGAAAGTAAGCTTTGTCTGATCGATCCTTTTATTTGCCCATCCGACATTAAACCCTGCTGTAAGCAAACTGCTTAACCCAAGGAGTTGATGGTAAGCAATAGATGCATAGGCTTTTGTTGAAGTGAGGCTGCCTGTGCCGGCAACGTCTCTCAGAATAACCCCTCCAAGCCCCAGCCAGCCGTTCTCTATCCTGTTCCTAAGTACCTGGGCATCGCCATAAACACTAATGGTTTTGTAAGGCACTGCCATAATGTTAGAATACTGGTTGCGATAAGAAGCGCCGAGCCTGTAGTCAGCATCAGGAATAAATCCGGTATTAGCAGGATTAGTAAGTAATGGATTGTTAAAAAACTGCGAGAAATGCAGATCCTGGCCAAAGCTATACTTACCTATACAAACGCCTAAAAGCAGTAAAGTAAATAATTTGAAAGTTCTTATGTTAGCAAATTTCATCATTAACTGAAATATTATCGTAATAATGTGATGTCACCGGTCTTCCGGTATTTTTTTCCATCTGAGAAAGTAACATCTAACGTATATACATAAACGTCTACCGGTTGCAGCTTGCCATTAAATGTTCCATCCCAGGCGCTCTTGCGGTTATCAGTTTCATATATTTTCTGACCCCACCTGTTGTAAATGACCCAATGCATTTGGGATATTCCAAAACCTTCCACCTTTATGCGGCTATTTATGCCAAACCTGCCCGGTGTAAATGCAGAGGGCACATCGACTAGAGGCACAATGATCGCTCTTACATCCACACAGGTATCATCCACACAGCCCGCGGCATTGGCGGCATTAAGACAAACTTTATATGTTGCTGTTGCCGGGAAAATGTGAGAAGGATTTACTTCGACGCTTGTATCGCCGTCACCAAAATCCCACAAATACTTCGTTGCTCCAATGGATTGGTTTACAAATTTGGTAAACTTATTTTCTTGCGGTGGATTGGGATTATAGGAAAAAGATGCAAAGGGAATAGAACTAACGGTGATTGAAAATGATGTTGAATCTATTTTGTTACAAGAGCTTGAATCGTATGCCAATAATTTTACAACATAAGTTCCCGGATTAGGGTATAGATGCGAAGGATTATCCATTGTTGACGTACCACCGTCTCCAAAGTCCCAGAAGAAATTCAACCCACCAAGCGAATTATTTACAAAGTCAGCCGTGTAAGGAACGCATCCTGCAGGTGGTGTAGAGAACAATGCCTGAACCTGTGGTGATAGCCTCACTGTCTTTATGGTATCTGCTGGCGAGTTACAAAAAGTGGTATCATTGATAGACAATTTTACAAGATAAGTGCCGGGTCCCGCATAAGTATGTGTAACCGGTGGATTTTGATTCGTTACGACAACCGGCGTATTATCCCCAAAATCCCACGTAAAAGTATTTGGATTGAATCCTCCAAAAGTCGGGCTCGATGTATTTGTAAAGCTATAGCTAAGGTTAGTACATGGTGGTAATTTGCTGGATATAAAATCAAGATTTACTTTGTTATTACCAACTCTGATAGTAGTATATGCTGTATCGGAAATATTACAAGTAGTACTGTCTATCGCAATCAATCTAACCCGGTAAGTACCAATTGCAGTGTATGTATGACTTACATTGGCTGAGGTAGTGGTGTCACCAAAACCATCGCCATAACTCCAATAATAAAGTTTGGCGTTTTGAATTGTATCAGCAAAATTAACAGTGACCGGCACGCAACCAACGGTATCATAGGGAACTCCATTAATCGATGCACGAACACTTGCATGCACACCGGCAAAGTTCATCTCTATTTTAAGCATACCAAGGTTACAATGACCACCGGTTGTTGAACGATTTGCAGTTGACCACGCGCCCGGTGTTCCGGGGAAAGCAACCGTTTTAAAACAGTTGGCGCACATGGCCTGGTAGATGACACCATTTCTATCAAAGCGGCTGGTGCCGCCATCTACGTGATCACCAAACGTGCTTGAGCCTTGAGGGTCTTCCTGTCCGAAGAAAGTGCCATACAGTTGCGATGCCGCATCTTTTTTCAATACAAAGAAATAAAAGTCACTGCCTGATGCATCAGTGTTACGCTTAATTGCATTAGGTGTAACCGGCATGCCTCTGGTGTTGCCTGTAGAAAATCCATTATTTGATTTACCTCCCCATCCTGAGACATATACATTCTCGCAACGATCAACTAAAAATGCAGTGGGTGAAATATTGGGAATACCGGAACCTGATCCAAATACTGTTGAATAGACATAGTCACTTAGATCCGGTTTTAACTTCGAGATAAATTGCCCAGAATTAGGATTAGAATAAGCTGCATTTTTTACCAGCCATTTACCATCAGTCGTTCCCATTACGTATATAAAACCGAACCTGTCTGTCTCGATTCCATAAATCTGGTCAGCGCCGGTTGTGCCAAGATATGTACCTCCAATAATTGAACTTCCCGAATTATTCATCTCAACAACAAAACCATCACATGCCCCGCCGGCATAAGCCGATTGAATAACGCCTGCGGAGGAAACACCCGGCAGCCTATCAGGTGCTGTAGTGCCGCTTGCCGTGCCACCTGCCACATAAATATTTCCATTATTACCAATGGTAAGCACATAAGAAGCATCATTCTCTTTACCTCCAAGGAAAGTGCTAAATAATACATTATTACAACTTGGATCAAGTTTTAAAACTAATCCATCTTGCTTGCCACCTGCTACGGTTTGAACAGCACCGCTCGTTGTCCTGAAATCACTTGAAGATGTACACGATGCTAAATAAATATTATTGGCACCATCTAACAGAACCTCGCTCCTTGCATCATCGCCATAATTTCTTTTCAGAGAATTTAAATGAGCTTGTGCAGTTTCATCTTCAATATTTACCCCGTCATTCTGCGAACCGCCGATTCTCATAGAACCGATAAGCGCACTACCTGTCGAATTCAATTTCGTGACTACTATATCCCATGCACCTCCCTTTCCGAAAACAGGGGCAGTAGTAGGGTAGTTAGCCGATTTCGATCTTCCTGCAAGTACCAGGTTTCCTTGCGGATCAACTATAAGACTATGCGGCTGATCTTCCGCATCCCCGCCGATATAAGTAGCATAGACCATTTGACTGCCATCTGGTGTCAGCTTTATTATAGAAATATCAAAATCCCCGTTAAATGAATTATCATAAGCGCCGGTTGAAACAGGGAAACCAATTCCCCAGGCAATACCTCCGCCATAAAAACTTCCGTCAGGTCCATAAGTTGCTGTGAAGCCCCAATTATCTGCAGTGCTGCCTGAATAGCTGAAAAATATTTCAGTAGGATCTATGATCAAAGTTTTCGAAGCATCGTAGTTTTTTACTTTAAATTTTACAATGTTATCTTCCACCACATAGCGGCAATCCAATTCCTTGCGATGATTATCGACTACCTGGTAAGTATAAGGAGACAATTCTTTATTGTCACCGAGCGAAGTGCTAATCATCAATTCCTTATTGCGAACCGTGATTTTATCCGCGCCTGTATATTTCATCGCAATCTTATTTACATCCGCACCGGGATGTACAATAAAGTCATACTTTAAATTACTTCCTGCATCAGAGTAATAGCGCACGTCTATGCCGGGATATACATCTTTGTATGTAACACCTTTATAAATGCGGCACTCACTTGCCCATTTGCTTTGATCATTACCTATAAAATAATTATTTACTGTGGGAATCGCCTTATCAGGAATGATCTCAGCCATTTCCGAATTCATGAAATTTACAGTGTAAGCATGTGAACGCACTTTACTTCCGATACCCTGCTTTAGTTGCACCTCAGTTAATTCACCATGACGTTTCGCCTTAAATTCTTCAACGTCATTTGGATTATGCTGGGCAACTGTAAAACCATTTTGACGCAAATAAAACGAGCCACTTCCGGCCTGGCTCATAAACTTTACCTCATGATTCCACTGGCCTTTATTTTCTATGAATTCGATTTGAGAAAATGCTTTCGATGTCAGAAAAAACATAGCGGCGGTAACAAAAATATAAGAGTAGACGGACTTAGAAATTGTCAAGGCGGTGGTTTAAGCTGTGAATACAATACATACAACCAGGAATCGAAAATGAAAATAGGAACTTGAACTTAAATCTACGAAAGAAATACATTAAAAGTTTCAAATTTAATATTGCCAATAATCGATTTAATAGGTTATTAACAAGGCAAATGATCCGGAGTTTAAGATATTTTGCTCCAAACCGTTTTTCCTTTTTGAATCGCAAGGAAGTTGTTGAGGCAAATATTTTCAGAAGACACTAAATCGGGGTCAACTGCAATAATCTTTTCAGCCATAATACGAGCTTCCTCGAGTATTTTTTTGTCTTCTATAATATTAGCCAATTTAAAATTGAGTACTCCGCTTTGCCTTGTGCCTTCCACATCCCCCGGTCCCCTTATTTCAAGGTCTTTTTCCGCGATCTTAAAACCATCATTCGTCTCGCACATTATCCTGACCCTCTCTTTTGCTTCCCTTGAAATCTTCACCTTCGTTGAAAGAATACAATAACTCTGATCGCTTCCCCTGCCCACCCTACCCCGCAACTGGTGCAATTGAGGAAGTCCGAATTTTTCGGCACTTTCGATCAACATTACACTCGCGTTAGGAACATTCACCCCAACTTCTATTACAGTAGTGGATACCATTATTTGAGTATCCTTGTTTACAAAGCGTTGCATGTTCAGTGTTTTTTGCGCTGACTTCTGCCGGCCATGAATCATGCTTATATAAAATTCAGGCTCGGGAAAAAATGCCTTTACTTCTTCGTAACCTTTCATTAGGTTTTCGAAATCAAGCTTTGCAGACTCTTCAATCAATGGATAAATTACATAAGCCTGCCTGCCATTCTTAATCTCACTTTTTATGAAATCCATTACCTGTGGCCTTTTATACTCAGGGCGATGCACTGTTGTTACCGGTTTTCTGCCTGGTGGAAGTTCATCCATAATGCTATAATCAAGTTCACCATAAGCGGTAAGAGCCAGCGTACGTGGAATTGGCGTTGCCGTCATGATCAGTACATGCGGACTTATTTCATTCTTCTTCCAGAGCTTTGCCCGTTGTGCTACACCAAACTTGTGCTGTTCATCTACTATCGCGAGGCCAAGGTTGCTAAACCTAACCGTATCTTCTATCAACGCATGAGTACCGATAAGAATATGGATGTCGCCTTTGGCACATATTTCCAGGATTTCCTTTTTTTCTTTTGCGGAAGAAGAACCGGTAAGTACCCTTACCTGTAACGGAAGATTCCCTAACATAGTTGCCAGGTTGTCATAATGTTGCCTTGCCAAAATCTCGGTAGGTGCCATGAAACAACTCTGATAGCCATTGTCAGCCGCTATCAGCATACTCATAAGAGCGACCATGGTTTTTCCGCTGCCTACATCACCTTGTAGTAATCGATTCATTTGCCTGCCACTGCCGATGTCCTTTCTTATTTCTTTTATCACCCGCTTCTGTGCCCCGGTTAGTTCAAATGGCAAATGATTATTATAAAATTCATTGAAATAATTGCCCACGCTTTTAAATACCAATCCTTTTGAAAAAGAATGTCTCTTAAACCGAAGCAAACCCATGCGCAGTTGGGAAATAAAAAGCTCCTCAAACTTTAGTCGTTTCACAGCATTCAGATAATCCTCCGGTGAAAACGGAAAATGTATTTTGCAAAACGCTTCATATCGAGCTACCAATCGATATTTTGAAAGAACAGGTGCAGGTAAATTCTCCGGAATATCCTTCTCATTTATCATCGCTAATAAAGACGATGTCAACCGTGCGATCTGCCGGCCACCAAGACCACGAGATTTTAATTTTTCTGTACTTGCATATACCGGATCGAGAAAGGCTCTCACGTCAGTCGTTGAGTCACCAACGGGTTCCATTTCCGGATGTGTTATCTGGGGAGTATTCATAAAGAAACCCGCTTTTCCAAACACCCTAAACCTGTCTCCTATATTTAATGTTTTTTCAATCCAATTAACTCCCTGGAACCAAACCAACTCAATTTCGCCGGTATTATCTTTTAGTACGGCGATTAACCTTCGCCCCCTTTTTTCGCCTACGATCTCTTTTGATATAATTTTACCCAAAACCTGCACATAATCGGTGGCCGTATTTATATCGGCTATTTGAGTAATTTGTGTTTTGTCAATATGCCTGAAGGGAAAATATTCAAGCAGATCGTTGAAGGTGAAGATGGCGGCCTCTTTTTTTAAGAGGTCTGCTTTCTGAGGCCCCACGCCCTTTAAATATTCTATCGGGCTACTTAATATAGATGATTTGGAAGTTATAAAGCTTTTTCACAAATATATGAAAGAGTCATCCCAAGAAATATTTCGGAACAATAAAGTGCAAAACACGATTCCCTACCTTGTAGAATTTTCGAAGCTAAAGGGATTGTACTTTTATTACATGCAAGAAATGAAATGGTATATAAAAAGTGATCGTTAAACTATGATCACATACATCAGAGATAAGTTCAAAAAATATTTTGCCGAATTCACCTTGTTTTCGGTTGAGGTATTTATACTGTTCGGAATTTTCGGCGGTGCATTAATTGCCTTTATTTTAATTGCACGCCAGGTGTTCGCGGGAAATACCCGAAACTTCGACCAGAATGCTTTCCTGTTTATCGCCGGGCATGTGAGCAACATTCACACCAGCATCATGGAATTTTTCACATTTCTTGGTACTCATACTTTTCTTATTCCTGCTAACCTTTTACTCACTGCATTTTTTCTTTTTGTAAAAAAAAGACGCTGGAATTCCATAAAGATTCCTGCCGTGGCTTTAAGCAGTCTTCTTTTAATGTTTGTTTTAAAACTCTTTTTCCAAAGAGAGCGGCCTATAACGCCTTTACTTAAAGCAGCAAAGGGTTTTAGCTTTCCAAGCGGGCATGCGCTTATGTCTGTAACTTTTTATGGATTGTTGATTTTTATAGCATTGCAAACCGTAAAACAATTATGGCTCAAATGGGCGATCACGGTGTTTGGAATTGCTCTTATTATGACAATCGGCCTAAGCCGTGTTTACCTGCGGGTTCACTACGCAAGTGATGTATTAGCAGGATTTTGTGTGGGAATTGTGTGGCTGATCTCGTCGCTATGGCTGCTTGATAAAATGGAAAAATTTAGTAATAAAAAGATAGCTATTAAGAAGGAGCTTCAGGACTTGTAGAGAAAGCAAATTGTGCCTGTATTTAATGCTAAAAGGGCAATAAATTCAATTAAAAATGAGTTTAAGAACAATAGCCTGACATTATTGTGACCGTTTTTGTTAAAGATGAATTAAAGAATGATTTTCAAGTTATTCTGTGCGCTGAAATGATGAATTAGAACCCTTTTAGCATACCTTCGCAATCTCAATCGGAACGTACATAATCAGCGTTTTTAATTACTGCAACTAACATAGATTTTGAATCGTAAGTCTGAAATAAATCAACAGGCTTAGCAAACTACTTAATTATTTAAAAACTATTGATGAATGATTAAATCACTGAAAAAGTTCCACTTCTACCTCGGCTCATTATTCATTTTTATGATACATCTGCCATTCGTTTTTGCTAAAGTGAGACCTGAGCCAGCTGCTGTTACAAACGTACCGAATATAGTTACTGATTCGTTGATGTTTAATTCAGAGATGTCAATAGCAACATCAAAAAAGTCGATTTATGACAGTTTGAAACTTGGTGGTATGGGTCTTTCACAGAAAGCGTTTGAAAGTGCATTGAAAGGTTTTGAGAGGCTTTGCTTAATGGGTAAGATTGTCAACGACGATGTGTTGTCAATTGTGGATTTTTCAATGCCCTCTACTAAAAAAAGATTATTTGTTATCGACCTTAAACACCTGAAAGTTCTGTATAATACTTACGTGGCTCATGGACGTAATTCCGGCAAAGAATATGCGAGCGAATTTTCCAACGATCCGGAAAGCAACAAAAGCAGCCTTGGTTTTTATGTAACCAAGAACACCTATAATGGTGCTCATGGTTTTTCACTGCACCTTGAAGGAGAAGAAAAAGGAATTAATGATAACGCATATAGCAGAGCTATTGTAATGCATAGTGCTCCCTATGTAAATGAAAGTGTAATAAAAAGCCAGGGATTTCTCGGTCGTAGTTTAGGATGTCCTGCAATACCGGCTAAATTTTATAAGCCTATAATCCAAAAAATTAAAAACGGCTCATGCCTTTTTTTATATAGCCCTGATCAAAATTATTTATCGCATTCGCGACTGTTACAAACTTCCTGAAATACATTGAGCCCCATTAATTGGGGCTTCTTTTTTGGCTGAACTTTTTATCAGGATTATTTTTATTCATGTTGCTTATCTCCCTCTTATTATCTTTATCGCTTTAATTCAATGCATATGTTGACTTTGGGAGTTTTTGGTGTAGGACACCTCGGCAAGTTTCATCTAAATAACTGGAAGGAAATCAGTGACGTGGAGATTGCGGGCTTTTACGATCCATCTGACGAAGCTTCGGCCTTTGTTACCGAAAACTATGGTTTAAAGCGATTTCATAACGCCGAAGAATTAATGGATAAATGCGAGGCGGCCGACATCGTAGCCCCTACTACTTATCACTATGATTTGTGCAAAATGGCGGTCCTCAAAAGCAAGCATGTTTTTGTAGAGAAGCCTTTAGCAAACACTATGACCGAAGCACGCGAAATAGTAAAGCTGACCAAAGAGGCAAACATAAAATTCCAGGTGGGCCATGTCGAAAGATTTAACCCTGCATTTCTTGCCTTAAAAGAATATGATCTTAACCCAATGTTCCTGGAAATACATCGGTTGTCTCAATTCAATCCACGTGGTACCGACGTGAGTGTGATACTGGACTTAATGATACATGATATTGATATTATTCTAAGTCTTGTAAAAAGTAGCGTAAAGAATATTTATGCGAATGGCGTAAATGTCTTAAGCGATACGCCAGACATTGCCAACGTCAGGATCGAGTTTGATAATGGTTGCGTGGCTAACTTAACTTCCTCACGTATTAGTATGAAAAAAATGAGAAAGATGCGTCTCTTTCAAAAGGACTCTTACATTAGTATAGATTTTCTTGATAAAAAAACAGAGGTAATAAAATACAAATCGCCTTTCGATAAAAACGTATTTACTTTCGATATTGAAACCCGGAACGGAACTAAAACGATCGCTATAGCTGCACCACTAATTAAAGAAAACAATGCTATAAAAATGGAGCTGCAAAGTTTTGCTGATTCGATTGCAAATAATACGGCCACGGTAGTTTCCGAAGTGGATGGTTTTCGCGCAATGGAAGTTGCACATTTAATCCTGGAAAAAATAAACCGCAACCAGGTCAACTGATATTTTAAAAACATTCATTGTATTAATTGGCAAAGCAGATACACATAATTAATTATGTACTTACGGATTTTATTGCCTCAGTACTCGCATGGATTATTTTTTATGTTTTGCATCAAATCAGTGCCGGGAATGGCATCTTCTTCCAGGCAAAATTTTATTATGGACTGGCACTGATACCTTTTGGCTGGCTTGCCTTATACCACCTGCTTGGATGTTATAAAAGCATTTATTATAAATCACGCCTGTTAGAACTATTATCCACTTTTACCACTACTTTTATTGGCTGCATCGTTCTTTTTTTTATTTATGTCTTTTATAGCAGTAATAAAAATAACGTACTGTATTACGATGAGTTTTTCGTGCTGTTTACGCTTCAGTTTATCATCACCTATTTTTTTCGCCTGATCATTTTATCGAAAGCGCATAAGCAGTTACAGGAAGAAAAAGTTTGGTTCAATACAATCATTGTTGGCTCAGGCCGACAAGCGTATGAAATTTATAAATCCATCACCACTAATAAAGAAAAAACAGGCTATAAGATCCTTGGTTTTATAAACCCGGGAAACAATATTGCCGGCCCAATAGCTACTGTAGTGCCAGATATGGGAGCAATAAATATGATCAATAAAACAATTGATGAATATGCTATAAGCGAAGTCATCATAGCGGTTGAAGAAAATGAACGGCCTAATCTCGATAAGATCTTACAAAGTATGAGCGAAAAAGAAGTGAACATTAAGCTAATGCCTGCAAGGGTAGATTATTTAAGCGGCGCCGTGCGAACTACTAATGTATTAGGCACACCCCTTATTGAAATTCATTCAGGCTTGATGAATGCATGGCAGCAAAATTTTAAAAGGCTGATTGATATCCTTATTGCAGGTGCAGGTATGATCATTTTATCTCCACTAATTATTTACACCACAATAAGAACTAAGATTTCATCGAAGGGAAATATTTTTTACTTGCAGGAACGATTAGGTTATAAAGGAAAAATGTTTACCATCATCAAATTTCGCTCAATGATAGATAATGCTGAAAAAAATGGCCCTATGTTGAGCAGTACGCACGATGAAAGAATAACTAACTGGGGTAAAATCATGAGGCGCTGGCGGCTTGATGAGTTGCCTCAATTTTGGAACATTTTAAAAGGTGAAATGAGTCTTGTTGGCCCAAGGCCGGAAAGGAAATTTTATATAAATAAAATCACCGAAAATCATCCCGAGTATAAAATGTTGCTGCGGGTGAAACCGGGCCTTACAAGTTGGGGCATGGTAAAGTTTGGTTATGCCGAAAATATTGATGAGATGACTGAGCGAATGCAGTATGATATTATTTACATCGAAAATATTTCTCTTGCGCTGGATTTCAAGATCATGATCCATACGCTGAGGATTATTTTTTCAGGAAAAGGAAAGTGACATTCATTCGCCTTCAAGACAAAGCATCCGCTATATTTATTTTTTATATTTGGTGAAATATCAATTTTGAAAAGACCTTCCCTTCTTTTTATTCTGTTGCTTAATGCCGCAGGTGTATTTTGTCAGCCGGCGTATTTTCAGCAGCAGGTAAATTATAAAATTGATGTGACCCTCAATGACATTGAAAACACACTTGACGGTTTTGAGATAATTCAATACACAAATAATTCTCCCGATACGCTCCAATTTATTTGGTTTCATCTTTGGCCAAATGCTTATAAAAATGATCAGACTGCTTTTAGCGAACAACTTTTGCAATTAGGAAGAACGGATTTTTATTTCTCTAATAATGATAAACGCGGATATATTAACCGGCTCGATTTTAAAGTGAATGGTATTACATCTGCACTTGAAGACCATCCGCAATATATTGACGTTGCGAAACTCATGCTGCCTTCTCCCCTGCCACCGGGTGACAGCATTAAAATTACCACGCCGTTTCATGAAAAGATTCCATATAATTTTTCAAGGGGAGGGCATGTGGCACAGAGTTATCAAATTACACAATGGTATCCAAAACCTGCCGTGTATGACAACAGGGGCTGGCACCCGATGCCATACCTTGATCAGGGTGAATTTTATAGCGAATTTGGCAATTTTAATGTTGACATAACATTGCCAGAAAACTACGCTGTCGCAGCAACAGGAGAACTTCAAAATACATCAGAAATTAACTGGCTAATTGATAAACGTAAGGCTGAAAATGTAATAGTAAAAAAAGAACCTGTTGTAGAAAAACCAGTGCTGCGTCAAAAAAAACCGATGCCTGTTAAAGGCAAAAAAATAATACATGAATCGCCATCTTTACCGAAAGCAATACTAGCAAGAGTTGAAATGAAAACACTTAATTATATTCAAAATAATGTGCATGATTTCGCATGGTTTGCAGATAAAAATTTTATTGTAAATCATGATACTTTGCAATTGGCCTCGGGAAGAATTATAGATGCCTATTCTTTTTACACGCCGGAAGAAAAAGATATCTGGCTAAACAGCATTGAATATCTTAAAGATGCTATTAAGACGCGGAGCAAATGGCTTGGCGAATATCCATACAACGTGGTAACAGCCGTTGAAGCAAAAATGGGTTTCGAAGGAGGCATGGAATATCCTACTATCACCAGTATTTCACCATTGGGATCAGCGGAAGCGCTTGATAATACGATTGAGCATGAAGTAGGTCATAACTGGACTTACGGCATTCTTGCCACTAACGAACGTGACCATCCGTGGATGGATGAAGGCATGAATACTTATTTCGACAACAGGTACAAGGCTTTGAAATACCCCGAAGGTGATGCCTTTATCCCTAAAGAAAAATTCATTCAATCGAGAGCTCCTCACAATGTGAATGGACTCGTCTATAGAACGATTGCAGCATTAAAAAAAGATCAGCCCATTGAAACTGCATCAGAAGATTTTTCCGAGATAAACTATAATGAAATTGCCTACTATAAGACCGGCAAGTGGATGAAAGAACTCGAAAATTATGTAGGCCAACCTTTATTTGATAGCTGCCTTCATGCGTACTACCATAAATGGAAATTTAAACATCCGTATCCTGAAGATTTTAAAAAGGTCATAAAAGAAGTAAGTGGGAAAAATAGCAAAGAAAGCAAAAATGTGGATTCTATTTTTTCACTTCTTACGCAAAAGGGATTGATGGAAAAGCCTGCTAAAAAAGATTTTAAAGTAATACCCTTCATCAGTTTTAAAGAAACAGATAAACACAATGACATTTTTGTAGCACCATCTTTTGGTCTTAATTATTACGACAAGTTCATGATCGGCGCATTGGTACATAATTATACTTTACCTGAGCCATCATTTCATTTTCTTTTTGCACCTATGTACGCGACCGGTAGTAAAAAATTTACCGGAATTGCAAGAGCGGGTTATAATATTATGAGTTATGGCCTTATCAGGAAAGCAGAGATATCTCTTAATGGAGAAACTTTTACAGTGGACGATTTTACAGATTCAACAGGCAAAAAAAATTACCAGGGATTTTCGAAATTAGTTCCGTCGGTGAAACTTGTTTTTAAAAATAAGAATCCGCTCAGTAAACTTACTAAATCTATCCAATGGAAAACTTACTTCATAAGAGAAACAGGCTTGTCATTTACAAGGGATACCGTAAACCAGGTAGATGTTATATCCTATCCAAAAACAAGCAGGTATCTCAATCAATTAAAATTCACAATCGAAAATAACAGGGCCTTATATCCATATTTTGCTTCGTTACAAGCAGAGCAAGGCAAAAGTTTTGTAAGACTTGCATTTGACGGAAATTATTTTTTTAATTATGCAAAGGATGGCGGAATGAATGTTCGCTTATTTGGTGGCAAGTTCATCTACCTGGGTGACAAAACTATTTTTAAACAATTTGAAACAGACAGATATCATCTGAATATGAGCGGCCCGAAAGGGTA
>JBDTVF010000044.1:0-18399 GCA_040007325.1 Ginsengibacter sp.
CATCTATTTCATCCTGTGGAATTGGAAATACCCGTTTGTCATCACCGGCTGGCAATGTAAGCGGAGTATTTGAAGGATAGTTGTTATTAAGGTTTACTCTTACCACGTCTTTATTTAATCTCATCAGGTCCCAATAGCGGTCACCCTCAAATGCTAACTCTTTTCTTCTTTCCTGTATAATATCATCAATAAGCGCCTGGCCACTGGAAGAATAGCCTGCAAAAGATAGATCTCTTTGCATTGCAACCATGTTCAGGTTTTGCAAAGCAGTCGCTTCATCCATCGTTCTTGCAGCAGATTCAGCTAATATTAACAGCACATCAGAGTATCTCAATATTTTATCATCATCCTTATCATTGGGGTTAGATGCATTTGGATACTTCAAAATGATGTTGATCGGCTGGCCCGATTTTTCGCCTGGCTCTAACAAGTCTTTTCTTACATCGGTATTGCTATATAAGTTGTACAAAGCATCTACTGCAAACACATCACCATAGCCTGCAGGATCTAAGAAATAAGACAAGCTGTTGTTGCCATTGTTATTAATGCCGTCGTTCGATACTTCAAAAATTGTTTCTTCTTTATTGGTAACAGGGGAAGGATTGGCCCAATACGCAACATAGTTCGGAGCATCTGTCAATGAATAGCCCCCATTAGTTACCACATCCAGAGCCGCGGTTTTTGCATTTGCCCAATCTCCTTTTGTTAACGCAACCTTAGCCTCAAGTCCACGGGCTACGTATTTTGTAACATAAGAAGAATTCTTAGAGGTATTTGTCATCAAGGAAAAAGCATCCGTTAAGTCAGCTTCGATTTGCGTATATACTTCAGATACCTTATTACGTGCGGGTTTTAATTTAGGATCATAAGCCAAAACAATTGGCACTCCTTCACCATTTGGATCTGCGGTGTAAGGTTGCGCATACAAACGTATCAATGTAAAATACATTAAGGCCCGGAGGGTTAGTGCTTCACCCTTTAGCTGCGATGACGTAACAGTGGTGGGCACATTTGTATTAATAATATTATTTAAAGAAAGGATAGTGCTATAAGCAGCAGTCCATGTATCAAGCGCCCATGAATTGGTGTTTAAGTAACTATAGTTAAAGACCTCAGTATACCGGTTTGAGTTTTCGATTACAATGGCAACGTTGTCTGCAAGAAGGTCGCCAATCAATGGTAATGTTCTGTCAAACAAATTAGATTGGTCATTTGTAAAATCTGCCTTGTGATCAGTGTGCAAACTGGCATAAGCGCCATTCAATGCCGTTTGCATTTCTGATTCATTTGTTATGGCAATGTCAGAAGATACCTGGTCATATGGTTCAAGATCCAGGAAAGATTTTTTGCAGGAAAATAAGAAGATGACTGCAAATGATAAGGTTACTATTGATTTTAAATTCATTTTTTTCATTTTAATATTCAGAAATCAGAACACGATTTTAGTACCGATAGAGATGGTTCTTTGAATGTAAACCTGCAGGTCGTTGGTTCCATTGAAACCCTGTTCAGGATCAAACGTGATGTCCTTATCAAAGGCTTTTGTCCAAAGATTGGTTCCTCTTATATAAAAGTTTACGTTATCAAGTTTTATTTTATTCAATAGCGTTTTAGGGAATTGGTAGGAAAGGGTAAGATCCCTGAGTCTTATAAAATCGCCTTTGTAATACCACCGTGAAGATTCGGCTGTGGAATTATTGCTATTGCCGTATATGTAGCTCGGAATATCGGTTTGGTCACCAGGTTTTTGCCAGCGACGTAATTGTTTTTGATTCTTGTTAAGGGAAGGGAATGAACCGTCACTGTTAAGAATAAAGGCCCATTGGTCATAAACCAGGTTACCATATTGATAGTTGAACTGTGCATCAAGGCTAATACCTTTGAAACCAAACGATGTACTAAAGCTGCCAAACGCCGTAGGAGCAGCATGCCCAATAATGTCCCTAAAGGAAGGGGTATTGTTAGTAGTAGTCTTCCTGTCAGCATCTGTATACCAAAGAGGGTCGCCATTGGCTGGATCTGCACCCGCCCATAGGCGTGTGTAGATGGATGAAACGTTCTCGCCTACACGATGAATCTGGTTGCCGTCCTGGATGTCTGCATTGTCGTTCGGCAGAGAAGTAACCTTATTTTTATTCAATGAAATATTAAAGCTGAGGTCCCACGAAAAATATTTTGTTCTTATGGGAGTTCCATTAATAGATATCTCCCACCCCTTATTTTGCATAGTACCAATATTGCTTTTTAGCGTAGTAAAACCTGAGGAAAGAGACAATGGAACATCGAACAGTAAATCTTTACTATCACGCTGGTACCAGTCAATGGTACCACCCAGCCTGTTGGCAAATAAACCAAAGTCTAAACCCACATCCGTCTGTCGGTTTGATTCCCATGTCAGTTCAGCATTACCCACAGTATTTGGAAAACTTCCGGGCTGCAGGTTATAATCATAACCATAGGTGTAAGTGGCCCGCCAGTCGTAAGGATTAACACCCCGATTGTCACCCGTCAAACCATATGAGGCTCTTAATTTAAGAAGGCTCATGATGGGAACATCATTGAAGAAATTTTCTTTGTCAACATTCCATGCGCCTCCCACCGACCAAAAACTGCCATAACGATTATTTGGCCCAAACCTGGAAGATCCGTCGTTTCGATAGCTTCCACTCAATGAATATTTGGACTGGTAATTAAATTGCAAAACTGAGAAGACTGATGCTTGCGCAAAGTCCGTTCGTGCTGCACTTGCAGAAGTTGGAGTGCTGGGCACCGGTAATTTCAGCAAGGTCGTAAATGGTACGCCCGTACCGGAAGCTGAGATGTTATACTGTTTTGACTTCTGTCCTTCATAACCAACTTTTACATCCATGCCCAGATCTTTACTGCGCAAAAAATCATGATGATAATCGAGAAGATTTGTCCATATCCAGTTGGTAAGACGTGTGCTGAAATTACTTACCGAACCTGAAGTAGTTCTTGCATCACCAAAGAATGGATTATAATAAGTTTCTTCTTCTATGTTGATATAGTCTACGCCAAATTTTGTTGTAAAATCAAGTCCATCTAAAATTTGATATACGCCGCTAATGGTAGAAAGCAATTTTACATTTCTGTAGAGGCCACGATCGTATTTCACTACTGCCAGGGGATTGTAAACCTGGTTAAAAATTGATCTGCTATATTCAGGTTGACCGGTAGAATCATAGGGCCCCTGCGTTGGACGAAGAAAGGATGCGGCTAAAACAGGATTGCGAAAGGCACCAGATTGGGTTGGTGAATTTTGGTCAGAATACGAACCGATGATATTTGCGGTTACGGTTAATCTGTTAGTTGCCTTGTTACTTATATTTATATTTCCCGAATACCTTTGAAAGTCGGAGCCTATTACAGGGGATTGTTGTTTATTATATCCAAGAGATGTGTAGAATGTTGTCTTTTGATCTCCTCCTGCTGCTGAAAAATTTAAATTGGTAAAATTAGCTTGCCTGGTAACAAGATCTCTCCAGTTTATATCGTTGGTATTATTGGCACCCAGACTTTTTAATATCATGTCTGTCTGAGCTTGCGTCGCACCTGCATTTACCAGGCCTTCCGTAGTAAGATCTAAGTATTGCTGGCGATTCAATGGTTTGGAAAGATCGCTTTGATAAGCCACGTCAGAGGATCCCTGTTCCGCATCAATGCTCAATTTTGTTTTGCCAATTCTCCCTTTCTTTGTTGTAATAAGAATAACACCCGCTGCTGCTCTCGAACCATATATGGCAGTAGCAGATGCGTCTTTCAGTACAGTAACACTTTCAATGTCGTTAGGATTAATACCCGCCAATGCATTACTGGTATTAGTAGCTCTGGAGAAGTCACCACTGTTAATGGGAATACCATCTACCACGAACAATGGATCGTTGTTACCAGTTACAGAGCTTACGCCCCGAATGCGTATCGTTTGTGCTGCACCTGGCTGACCATTCGGCGATACAGATTGCAGGCCTGGAACTTTTCCCTGTAGCATTTGATCAACAGAAGTAAATGGCTTGTTCTCCAGGTCTCCTCCGCTTACAGTAGTAACCGACCCGGTAACTTTACGTTTCACCTGGGAACCGTATGCAACTACTACAACGGCGTCTAGTTCTCTTTCCTGCTTGCTCAACACTATACTAATGTTGTTGCTATTATTTAGCGGCACTTCCTGGTCAGCAAATCCTACAGAAGATACCACCAATGTTTTTGTATCGCCCGGAACGGCAAGTGCAAAAGTTCCATCGCCTTCTGTTGATACTCCCTGTGGATTTCCCTTTACGGTTACCGATACATTACCAACACCCTTCCCTGCTTCATCAATTACCCGTCCCCGAATGGTACGGGTTTGCGCCAGCGAAAGGAGCGCGAAAACACAAAACAAAAATGATAAGGTAAATTTTTTCATTGCCTTCTAAGTTTTAGTAAATAATATATTCTGTTACGGGCAATTATTTTACCGGCTACGTTTCAGGAGAGAATCGCTTAATTACCGAAACATGAATTCAGTGCTCTCAATCATTAATATGCAGTACCGTTTTTAACAAAAACTAATATGCAAAATTTCGTATTTGGCTATCATGCATTGAGCTCTAATCAGCCTGCAATTGTCAGTCGGTGTGTTGATTTATAAAAAAACTTTGTCTTTTTTTAGAAATTTATATACATTTTTTAAAATCGCTGTATAGTTTATAAAAAAAAATCCACCAGCAAATTTTGAGGTGGATTTTTATATCAAATAACCGTTACTTATTTATCCCAAAATATTTTTGGTGCATATAGGGTTCCTTGTGGTGCATTACCTGAGTTCAATGAATATTCGCTTTGTGGGTAAAGGAACCTGCGTGGTATGCCGTTAGTTCCGGCCGTTGGTGTTAGTGCGGGTGCTCCTGTCCGACGCCATAGTGTCCATGCTTCAGGATTTAGATATAAGGCCAGGTATTCCTGCAAAGAAACTTTTGCGATTGCTGTATTTACACCTGTTGTTGGCAAAGTTCCATTTGCTGCAATATAAATTGCCGAGGAGGCTGCATCTACTCCAAGTTTATCCATACTTGCCTGGATTCCTGCTTTGTAAAAAGCTTCTGCTGCTGCATAGTCACCGGTTGTTCTCAATGTAGCTTCCGCTTTCACAAACAGCATTTCTTCATAAGTTATAAATTCAACCGGAGAACTTATAGATCCAAAGTAGCTGCCGATTCCGGAACCGAACGGATCACTGTAATCTGGTGTAATATATATTGTTAATCTTGGGTCATTAAGGCTGTTTAAATAATCCACAAAAGCTCCGGAAGCATAGTCGATATCTGTTCTTTGTTCATCAAACTGGTAAACCGGATTGGCGGCAGTTTCCGCACTACCAAAGCCGAACTTTGCGTCATCGGAATTATCAGAAAGAGATTGGTTTGCTTCAGCTAAAGCATTAGCCGCCATTACTGCATCTCCTTTACTTTGATGAATATAAATCCTGGCTTTAATGGCATGTCCGAATTTTGCCCATTTAGAAGCATCACCTCCATAAATTATATCATCAGTACCGGGAGTTAAAGCTCCGGGATTAGGATCATTTAATTGTACAATTGCTTTATCTACAAGATTAACAATTGTATCGTACAATGCTTTGTCATCATCAAATACCGGTTCCGTATTATCATTGCCTTTTAATGCCTGTGAATACGGAACTTTCCCCCATTCATCTACTAAAAGCTGGAGACTATAAGCCATTAATATTCTCGCTATTCCGCCATACACATTGTATCCTCCTGCATCAGCTCTTGTGAGGAGGTCTTTATTATTCCCTAATACTGAAGTGTACAAATTACCCCAGGGTGTATCAAAATCAGTTGATGTAAGCACATAGGAAAAATAAGCCTGTGCCTGCCTGGAAAATCCTACACTATGCTGAGCAAATAAAGTTGAAAACCTTGTCAGATCACCACCTTGTGTATATGCAAGTGAAATTTCAATGGAAGGTAAAATAACAGCTGGCACAACCGTCTGAGGTGCATTTGGATTTTCGTTTGCTTTAGTAAATGAATCTTTCTTGCAGGATACAAAAAAGAAAGTGCTCGCAAGAATTAAAAGTGCCGGGAAATTTTTATTTATATATTTCATTTTATTTCTTTTTTGATTTTATAAACCGATATTTAAGCGTGCTCCAAAACTTTTAGTACTGGGGTTATTAAAATAATCCAACCCTTGCCCGTTTGCTGGTCCCGCTAAATTTGTTTCAGGGTCTACTCCGGTATATTTAGTTGATAAAATAATGTTATTGGCATACACGGTAAAACTTACATTATTGAATTTATTTCCGAGTAATTTTTTTGGAAGTGCGGCTGTAAGACTTACCTGGCGCAATTTTACATAACCCCCATCTTCAACCGATTGCTCTGAAGGTCCAACAAAACTGCTTCCTATATTTTGCCAGTAATTTTGATCATACACACTTGAAAGAGTATTTGCCGATCCTGCGCCTGGCACTTCTGTAACACCATCCGGAGCAAAATGAACTATTTCTCCTGCTGCATTCAGGTGTCCCAACAAGCCTTGAAATACAGTTGATGCTCCCCGGTTTGCGGTTTCCTGCGAAGTACCAAAATAAGATAATGCTCCCCTTGTACCGTTCCAGACATCGCCGCCATTTTTCACATCAATCTGGAAGCCGAATGTTAAGCCTTTAAAGGTTAGATTATTAACAACTGTTCCCAACCACTTTGGATTTACATTTCCCAAAAGTGCATTTTGAGTGCCTACAATTGGTTGCGTATAACCAGCCCCTTGCACATCATTTATTAAAAGTTCTCCACCGGTGATTACTTTGCTGCCGGTTCCAGGATTTGCACGCTGATAAATGCTTCCATAAATCTGACCATATGGTTCTCCTGCAAATGCATCAATTTCCCCATTTTGGAAACCTGCAAGAAGTATTTTTTCTACTCCATTAAATAACTTGGTAACTGTATTCTTATTAGTCGAAAAATTAAGATTCAAATCCCATGTAAAATTTTTTGTTTTCACAGGTGTGGTGTTAAGAGATATCTCGATGCCCTTGTTTACTAATTCTCCGGCATTCTGAAGCTTGGATGCAAAGCCGGTTGAATAGGCATATGGCACTGTAAATATCGCATCACTTGTTTTAGAATAATAATATGTGCCTGCGAAATTGATCCTGTTATTCCACAAACCCAAATCGAGGCCTATTTCGTAAGAACTTGTTTTTTCGGGTTTTAAATCAGGATTGCCAATAACAGAAATAGTTGAAGTAATTTGATAAGCGCCCGTTGGCACACCATTAAAGCTTATTGGGAAAAGTATGCCTGGTGTAAATCCATCGGCCATGGCTGTTGATCCGTAATAGGTTTGCAGACCCTGTATAGGCGCATCTTTACCAACCTGGGCATAAGATAAACGCAGTTTACCAAAAGAAAGCAAGCTTTGACTATTGTTTTTAAATCCTGGCAGTTGTGTGAATACAAATCCAAGTCCTACTGATGGATAAAAGAAGTTCCTGTTACTTTCTGGTAGTGAAGATGAAGTTTCTCTTCTTCCCGTCAAATTAAAAAACAACATATTGGCATAGCTTAACTCCGCCTGGCCGTATACAGCGGCTGTTCTTTTTTCACCATCAAGTTCAGATGCAGAGTATGACAAAGCATTTACAATATCAAAGAATGTAGGTGTTATAAGTCCGTCGCCTATTGTTAACCTGCTCTTTGATTTAGTATAAAAATAATTCTGTCCTAATAATAAATTACCCGACCAGTTACTGCCAAAAGATTTTTGAAGGCTTACTGTAAGATCAGAGTTATACTGGTTATTAAAGTAATCGGTTATAATTCCCTTACCGGCAGGAAATGCACTTGATTTTATATCATAAAAATTCTTCGAATCCTGCGAATAGACATCTCCGCCCAGCCTGTAAGAAACAGTCATCCAATCCCAGAATTTGTAGGAGGCCTGGGCATAACCATACTCGCGATTTACATCTTCTCCAAAAGGGTTGCGATTTACGGTCCAGTACGGGTTATCATAGCCACCGCCGCCACGATAATTTCTTTGTGCCTGGGTTGATTGATTAAAATATGAAGCTAGATTATTTTCAGGATCGCTTAAGCTATTGGCGTTATCAAAAGTTGGAGGGGTTCTTAGCAAACCAAGCATTACACCGGATGTATTAGATCCTTGCTGTACTTTATTATTAGCCGATACAATAAAATTAATACCTCCGGATATTGTAAATTTTTCAGTAAGCTTTGCCTGGCCGCTAACACCAAATGTGGTCTTATTATATTTAGAAAGTGGAACAATACCTTTTTGATACAGGTTTCCTAAAGATACCCTGTAGCTGGTCTTTTCAGAACCGCCCGTTACCGAAATATTAGTATTGTTAGTGAACCCGTTTTTGAAAAAATTATACCGGTCATAAGGTACCACAGGAATTTTGGCAGAAGGATCTGAATTGCCAACAATATTACCGTGCTGATCCCATTCATTTCCATTACCATCCCAAGACAATGTATCTATTTTTGCACCCCAGGTTACCCTGCGGTTTGCATTGTTTGAGAAAGGCGCAAGATATTGGCCATTGTTCCCTTGAGAATATTGACTCTGGAGATCTGGTAATTTATTTGTCTGCTCGATGCTTGCTGATGAGTTAAAGCTTATACTGCTTCTTTGATTACCAAAATTTCCTTTTTTAGTAGTAATGATTAGTGCACCGCTTGCCGCTTTTATCCCATATAACGCAGTGGCTGCCGGCCCTTTCAATACCGTAATGGATTCAATATCGTTGGGATTAATGTCAATACCCCTGTTGGAGGGGATTGATCCTCCGGTAAGATTAGCACTTGCACCGCTTGTATTGGGCGTTGCAGATGTGGCATCGTAGTTATTAATAGAATTATCAATAGGCACACCATCTACAACCATCAATGGTTGGTTATCACCTGTAATTGAAGTAACACCCCTTAGCCGGACATAAGTTCCTCCACCAGGATCTCCTGAACTATTGATGACCGTGATTCCTGCAGCTTTGCCCGAAAGCTCGCTTAAGGGATTACCTGAACCGGATTTATTAATTTGATCGCTGTTGATTGTTTCAGAAGCATAAGTAAGAGACCTCTTCTCTCTTTTAATTCCCAAAGCAGTAACCACCACTTCTTCCAGGATGTTAGAGCCTGGCCTTAAAGTAATTGACACATTACTTTCGGATCCGACTTTCGCTTCTGATCTGCCGAAGTTTGCAGCGCTTACCTGCAACACCTCGCCAGGCTTTATTGAGATGGAAAAGTCGCCGGTGGCATTTGCCGAGGTTCCCCGCGAAGTACCTTTTACAATAATTGATGCGCCACTTACCGGATCTCCCTTTTCATCAATTACCTTCCCGTTGATCGTACGGTTTTGCGCAAATGATAATGCCCCGCAGAGCATCAACATTGTAAACAATGCTAAAAATCTTTTCATGGTTTAATTTTGAAATTGTAGTTAAGTGTAATAAGACTGAGGGCAACTATTCCCCGAATTTTGTTTCACAAAAACGTGGATGAATTACTGAAGCATGATTTTTAATGATCTAAACCCCGAAGAGTGTTTCCAAAGGCCGAGCATGAATTTTTAAGTGTGGAGTTATAATGTAACTTCTGACAAGAACAATCGGGTATCAATAAAAAAAGCCGGATCATTTCTTGACCCGGCCTAACGGAAACGATTAACCTTTTTAAACTTCACACATCCATTTTCTGAAAGCGGGCGCTGTCTCCTGGCTGATGGTTATGGAATGATTTATTTCAGGAACATTAAGATCGACAGATAGTTTGACCTTATCACAAGGCTTGAAACCCCGTATGAAATTTACGTTGATAATATATTGGCGGTTAGCCCTGAAAAAAGTTTGATCGTCCAATTCCTCTTCAAGTTCAGAAAGCGTTTTATCGGCAATATATTTTTTCGAAAATCTATCAAGCACATACACCACTTTATTTTCCGTGTAAAACAAAATAATGTCATCAAGCTTTAAGGCTATGTTTTCAATACCTCTTTTTACCAGCACACGCGTTTTCTTCCTGTTATTGATAAATTTAAAAAGGTTATCTAGCGGGCTTATTGCTACGTGCGAAAAATGTGTTTGAAGTTTCCTGTATTTAAGCAAAGCTTTATCGAGGTCGCCTTTATGGATGGGCTTTAGCAAATAATCGATCCCATTATTTTCGAATGCCATCAACATAAATTTATCGTAACCGGTTGTAAAGATCACCGGAGTTTGTACACCTGTTTGTCTGAAAATTTCAAAAGAGAGTCCATCTGAAAGTTGTACATCACTAAAGATGAGATCGGATTCGGCATGTGATGTGATGTACTCTATACTTTCTTTTACAGTGTTGAGACGCGCCATCACGTTGACATCGGCTGAACTTTCTTCCAGCATTTTTACCAGCACTTCCATCGCTGGCTTCTCATCT
This sequence comes from Ginsengibacter sp., assembly GCA_040007325.1. GTDB lineage: Bacteria > Bacteroidota > Bacteroidia > Chitinophagales > Chitinophagaceae > Ginsengibacter. The sequence continues at coordinate 10,473 of JBDTVF010000044.1, forward strand.
TCAATAATAATAGCATTAAGCATTGTAAAAGTTTTAGTGGTTAAGCAAATCATTTTAAATTTCCGTAGCCGCCGATTAACAGTGTACAGCGCATCAGAAAATTATACTTTGAAATTATTATGCAAAAAATAAATCTGCATGTCAATTCTTGCTAATTCTGTGTTTGAAACCTTTTTTAACAAAACCCAAGCGGCAAAAACAGGGATTGAAATAATTTTCTAAAGGCAACAAAGGCAACGAGAAGTGGAACTTTGATAATAACGGATTGCCTACTTCAGGTAAAGAGAAGGCGGCGCTCCATACTTTTTTTTGAATGCTTTACTAAATGTAAAAAGATCCGGAAAGCCGCATTCATCGGCTATTTCACTTATACTGAGATTTTTCCCGTGCAATCTTTTCATGGCATGCTCCAGTCTTTTATCATGCATATACTTGAAGGGTGTTGCACCGAATACTTGTTTAAAACTTCTAAAGAAATGAAATTGAGACAAAGCAGCTTCTTTCGCAATGGTTTCAATATTTGGATTTTGCAAAAAGTGTTCATCCATGTAAAACTTTGCAATATTCAGGCGCTTAAGCAATTCTTTGCGGGTAGATAATTTTACCTGGCACATCCCAGCTAATGATTGTATGCTCTTTAATTCATTGCCGACTATTTTATCAGACATATCGTAAAACCATTCTTCCGAAATAAATGGCAGAGAGGAATTCTCATAAACGGTTTTAGTTAATGAATTAAGCGCGGGAAGGTAACTTAATGTGTTGTTGGAATACAAGGCTTCAATGAAATAAGGAAAGCGGAAATAGCCATCGAGAAAGTTATCAAAAGAGAATTTATCTTTTGCAAGACTGAATGCTTCTGTAATGATGCTGTGATTAATGGAAACGCAAAGCACAATGACCTCTTCCTCCTCGTTAAAGTAAACCTGCCCCGGTTGTGCGGGAGCAACCAATACGGAATTGGATGTTACTTTATAGAGACCAGAATCAATCTTGTAATAAGCAGTACCCTTCAAAACATATTTTAAAGAAAAACTATTGAAAACGCTTTTAATATTTGCTTTCTTAAAAGCATTATAGTAAATAACATTCCTATCCACAGGTGAATTAAAAACACCTGCAGTATTGTCCTCTACAACCTGCAATCTTGATTTTACATTTCCAGATACCATAAAAAAGAATTGGTTATCTTATTCATTAGACAATTGATAATAGCAATTTGCTGTTCCAAAGTTTCTTTTTATTACACGTTCAAATAATCTTATGCTTCATACATCCATTTTCTAAATGCCGGCGCTGTTTCCTGGCTTATCGTTATTGAATGATTGAGATCTGGGACATTCAGGTCAACAGATAGTTTTACTTTCTCAAAAGACTTATAACCTCTTATATAGTTTATGTTAATGATATACTGCCTGTTTGCCCTGAAGAATGTGTTGCCGTCCAGTTCATGTTCAAGTTCAGTAAGGGTTTTTTCAGAAATATATTTTTTAGAAAATCTGTCAAGTACGTACAATACTTTGTTTTCTGTATAGAACAATGTGATATCCTCAAGTTTCAAGGCGATATTTTCCATTCCTTTTTTCACAAGCAGGCGGGTCTTCTTTCGCTCGTTTATAAACTTCGCGAGATTCGCGATCGGCTCGTTTGCATCAGCATGAGAAAAATGAGTTTGCAATTTTCTGTATTTAAGCAGCGACTTGTATAAATCCGTTTTACTGATTGGCTTCAATAGATAATCTATGCCATTGCTGTCAAAGGCCATCATAATAAACTTATCATAGCCCGTAGTGAATATAACGGGTATCTGTACCCCGGTTTGTTTAAAAATTTCAAACGACAATCCATCGGGTAATTGAACATCGCTGAAAATAATATCAGCATCGGGATGAGTTGTTATAAACTCAATACTTTCCTTTACTGAATTCAACCTTGCCAGAATATTTACGCCCGGTGATACTTCTTCAAGCATCATAATGAGTGCTTCCAATGCCGGCTTTTCGTCTTCGATAATAATAGCGTTAAGCATCGTTTAAGTTTGATTTTATGAGAGGTAATTTTACAGTGAATTCTTTTTCGGTGGCCTCAATAAGTATATTTTTATTGCATACTAATTTGTAACGTGAACTAAGATTTCGCAAACCAATACCGGTAGAATTAACTATATAGGGCTTTGGTTTTTTATTATTTTTTATCTGGAGGTAATCACCATTAAGCACCACGCGAATATTTAACGGGTCGGCATCGGTAAATTCATTGTGCTTTATAGCGTTCTCCACCAATACCTGCAATGCATAAGGCAATATCATAATAGTGCCTTCGTGGTGATTACCAATCTCTGTCGTTAAATGAAGTTTGTTATCATGCCGCACTTGCAGCACAAAGAAATAATTTTGAATAAACTCCAATTCACCCTGAAGTGTTATTAACTCCCTGTCTTTATTAATAAGAAAATATTTATACACTGAAGCAAGCTTACTATTAAATTCATGCGCAGTTTCAGGATCGTGTAATATCAGGTACGATAGTGTATTTAATGAGTTGAAAATAAAATGCGGTTCAAGCTCATTTTTTAAAACTGCCATCTCTGCTTTAGATCTTTCCCAATCAAGCTGGTCAACAATTTTTGTATAAAGATTTCGCTGGTTTCCGAGAAATAAAATTTCGTAGAGCAATGTAAACAGCACCACCGCCAGTGACGAAAAGGCGATGCACTTAAATACCGGCGCCCAGCTGAAAGCTTCACCTGACATCTTGAACCAGGCAATAGAAAACAAGCCCGATATAGCGGCACCATATAATCCACTAATGAGTGAAACTGAAAAGACTTTTATAACTGGATTTCGAAAATTTTTAAAAATGAAACGGATCTTTTTATGTATCCAACTGGCGCCGCTCCATATGCAAAATGAAAGCAGTATAAAATATAAATGGATAGTAACAAGCTCAAAGACGGAATACAGTGAATACGTAATAATGCCGGATAGAGAAGGAATTATTATGCCCAGGAAAGGAATAGAAGCCAACCTTAAAAATTTATCCTTAATCATAGCAGCGACAGGTTAAGAGATTCTTTAGATTAAAAAAGTTTTGGTTTGCACAGGATAATATCTAAACCAAATTTATTAGCATTCCTTGTTAAGGAATATTAAATTAGTTTTCATGGCGGCATTTAAGTATGAATGGTTAAGAATAGAAATTTTATATTTTTATAACCGAATGTGGTACTGCAAAAAAGATGATGAATATTGCTATAACGCTGCATTTAGTTTTTCAAATAGCTGAATGACACTTCAAATTAATCATGTTGATTTTTGTCGCTTTTTTACACATAGCTATAATGACGGAAGTATTTGATAGCGGGCCATAGATACCTCTATCTTAATGGAACGTGTATAGCGATTAAACACCACAGAAAGAAATATAACAATTACTGAGGCGTGAATTTTAGAACCTGTAACATGAAAGATGGCCACTGAAATTTTTACATTAATTGATCCGCATTTAGCAGCTTTTAAATAAGTTTAGGTGTCTATATTTATTACATACCCGGTCATCACAGCAAAACTCACTTTCATCAAAAATCATCGGTTAAACTAATTTAATGTTTGTAATATACATGTTGATGTTTTACATAAAACATCTCAAACCTGGATTGGCCTGGAATTGCAAGCAACCGATTTGCCAATGATAAAATACATTTGAACTCTATGCTACAAAATGTTGATTATATAAAAAACTTTCCGGCAGCGGATAAAAGTTACCAGGAGGAGGATTGGTACAATCATTTTGGAGACGCTGTGGTTATTTTTAATTGTAACAGTTCACGAATACATTACCCTGAGCATTGGACTCCCCTTTCCATTAAGTGTGCGTTCGGTGGAAAGGAATATTATAAAATGAGCAATAGGACATATGCAGTACAAGATGAAAATTTTTTATTGCTGAATGAGGGTAATATGTATGAAAGCTTTATTAATTCTGATACACTTACCGAGTCATTAACTATCAACTTTACACCAACCAATATAAAAGATCTAAGCGCTTTCATGAATGAGGGAGCGCATAAAGTCGTCGATGACCCCCTAAGAGAATCGACGACTTCATTTAGAGTTTTTGAAAAGCTGTATCCGCACAATGATAAAACCAAAACTTTCCTTCATGGCATAAGAAATCATTTTAATGCAAGTTGCAATGATGCATTAAAGTTGCAGGAAATGTTGTCATTCTTATTGGAGGAATTTGTTAGTCTTCATACTGAGACCCGGATGGAGATTGACAAAATGCAGGCGAAAAAGAAAACCACCCGTGAAGAAATATATCGGCGAATTCACATAGCTAAAGATTATCTCGAGTCCTGTTATGAAGAAAATATATGCCTTGAAGATCTATCAAGGATTTGTTTGCTGAACTCTTTTCAGCTGTTGAGAGAATTTGACAAATACTTTAAAGTAACGCCACATAAATATCTCATGTGCGTACGTATGCTGGAAGCAAAAAAACTTATTGAACAAAACAAGAAGTCTTTAGCGGAGATTGCTCAGAAAGTAGGCTATGACGATGTATCGTCATTCAGCAAACTATTTAAAAGTTATTTTGGAATAGCGCCGCATCATTACCGTACTATAAATGTTTGACTGATGCAAATCAATTTTGGTAAATGATCTCCTAATCATTTCTTTGAGATATAGAACTTGCTCCACTGGTGGCTACATCCCGTTTTTCAGGATTACCACGATAATGCATAGAACTGGCGCCACTTGCAGATGCCGATATAGAATTCTTTACAGTAATCTTTACGTCGGATGCTCCTGAAATTTTTGCAATACAATTCTCAACTACCAAATCATAATTTTTAACATCGCTTGCACCACTGCTTTCTAATTTCAAATTGTCTACATGGCCTGTAATTTTTACAGTGGATGCACCACTTAAATCCATACTCATATTCGTAATCTTCACTACTCCATTTATGTCGCAGGCACCGGAAAGTTTTAACCCGAGGTTTTCTGAATTAAGTGTTTCATTTATTTTGAGATCGCATGCACCGGATGCTTCGAGGCTTTCAATAGTTTTGAAGGAAATGTAAGCCTTTAGTTTTTTGTCTCCCCTGTTCCATTTTAAATTATCGGAATCATACCAAATGTGCAATACGCCATTTTTAACTTCTGTCTTGATATTGTCACGGTATTTTTCATCAATAGCGCTCACCGCCAATGCATAATCGTTTCCCTGCGAAAGCCAAACATCTATTCCTCCGGACACCTTTATACCGTTAAAGCTTGTAACACTCCGTAATTCAGCGTTTGGATCGTTAATAATATTTTGCGCGGATGCGTTAAAACAAAAGGCTATAAATAGAAAAATCAAAAGGGATTTCATAACAATTTTTTTTTGTAACGCTGAATAAGAATAAAAGTTACAGGTTTTGTCGAAGAAATATCATTCTTCATATCTTTGCCGCATAAATTAATTATACCGGGGTGCTCCCGACTAAGGTCGGGATGCTGAGATGATACCCGCATACCTGATCAGGATAATGCCTGCGAAGGGAGGTTACTTACTTTTTTCTACCTCTTTTTTCATGCATTATATGGTCTCAAATAAAACGCATGAAAAAAATTATTCTATTTACAATTTTTATCATCCATTTTCTATCCGGCTACTGCCAGGACACTGCAAGTCATAAGCTGTCAGACACGCTGATGCTTGAAAATATAGAGATTGTATCGTTAAGAGCCGACAGTAAGGCACCGTTCACAAAAACAGACCTTAACCAGGCTTCAATAGAAAAGAAAAATCTTGGGCAAGATCTGCCATTTATCCTGAATGCAGTTCCCGGCGTAGTAATAAACTCAGATGCGGGCAATGGCATCGGTTATACCGGCATACGTGTACGTGGCTCAGATGCCTCAAGAATAAATGTAACGTTGAATGGTATACCGTACAATGATGCAGAAAGCCAGGGAACCTTTTTTGTGGATCTCCCGGATATTGCGTCGTCGCTGAATTCAATACAGGTGCAGCGGGGCGTTGGCACTTCATCAAACGGGGCTGGTGCATTTGGCGCAACTATTAACCTTTCCACCAATACATTGAATAAAGAAAGGTATGCAGAGCTTAATAACAGCATCGGATCATTCAATACTTTTAAAAACACGATCAAACTTGGCACAGGCTTACTTGGAAATCATTTTACAATCGATGGCCGCATATCAGGCATAAGCAGTGATGGATTTGTGGATCGTGCAAACGCTCATCTTCAATCATTTTACGTTAGTGCCGCATACGTTAACGACAATAGTTCTTTGCGGTTTAATATTTTAAGTGGAAAAGAAAAAACGTATCAATCATGGTATGGTATTCCTGAAAGTTATCTTGATAGCAATCGCACTTATAATGCTGCAGGAACTGAAAAGCCTGGCAGCCCTTATAACAATGAAACGGACAATTATACTCAAACTCATTACCAGCTTTTTTATAATAAAAAGATCAACGAGCATTTCAAATTTAATCTCACTGCATTTCTTACAAGAGGAAAAGGTTACTATGAAGAATACAGGTCAGAGCAGGCTTTTAGTGATTATGGCTTACCTGATTATATAAATGGAACTGACACAACCACATCGACTGATCTTGTTCGCCGGCTTTGGCTCGACAACTATTTTTATGGTGCAATCTTTTCGCTGCGGTATAGTAAAAATAAGACGCAGGTAACTTTTGGCGGTGGCGCTGATCAATATGATGGACAGCATTACAACATAGTTACCTGGACGCAGTATGGCTTTAGCGGTGCACATAAGTATCTCGACTTGCCGGCTCATAAAAAGGATCTGAATTTTTACGGGAAAATTTCTCAAAGTTTTGGTGCCGGGTTTTCCGGATTCGTTGACCTGCAAAGCCGTTTCATAAATTATCACATCGCAGGTTTTGACGATCATCCGGAAATAGAAATCCGAAGGCAATACTCTTTCTTCAATCCTAAAATTGGCCTTTCATATAACATAAATAATTTCCAGGCTTACGCATCATGGTCGGTTGCTGCAAAAGAGCCTAACCGCGATGACTTTGAAGCCGGGATAAATCAGCAGCCGAAACCGGAAAAGCTATATGACTTCGAGATTGGCGCAATTAAGACCGAAAATTCTTTTTCGTATGGAGCAACATTGTATTATATGAGTTATAAAGATCAACTTGTAAATACAGGGAAGATCAATGATGTAGGTGCCTATACCAGAACCAATACGCCAAAAAGTTACCGGATGGGTGCGGAACTGCAAGCCTCAATGAAATTTACCAGTTGGCTAAATGCACTAGGCAATATTGCTTTGAGTAAAAACAAAATAAAAACCTTTTCAGAATATGTAGATGATTATGATAATGGCGGCCAGCTTATTAATCAATTTACTAACACGGACATTTCATATTCGCCAAATGTAGTGGGCTATGCAGGTATTAATTTCATTCCAATAAAAAATGGTGAAATAAGCTTCCAGTCAAAATATGTAAGCCGCCAATACCTTGATAATACCTCTAATGCGAAAAGAATCATAGACCCTTACTTTGTTGAAGACCTGCGCCTGGGTTATATTTTATACAAGAAGTTTTTTAAAGAAGTCAATTTTATTTTCCAGGTAAATAACCTTTTTAATAAGAAATATGAATCTAACGGTTACACCTACGACTATTTTTCAGGAGGTGAACTTGTTGTTGAAAATTATTATTTCCCAATGGCAGGTACCAACTTTATTGCGGCAATCAATATCAAATTATAAAAAGAAATACCAGGAAGCTCACACATTAATATTCATAGATAGAAACCTATAATTCATGGTTGGGTAATCCATATTTGTGTGGCTTGAAATAGGCATTTACTTTTGAAGTATTCTCATGTGCTTTTTAGTTTTAGCACATTCCGAGCGGGCAT
>JBDTVF010000045.1:0-18394 GCA_040007325.1 Ginsengibacter sp.
GTTTTCTGGCACCAGGCAGAGAGAATTGATGAATTATTTATGGTTCTTTCCCAGCGGGGCTTTCACTTCCCTTCTTAAATAAACTAACAATTAATAGAAAGGCCGGAAATGAAACCCCGATGCCTGAAGGGTTCTTGAATTAAAGACAAGCCACCTTCTTAAAAGGCCTTACCCTCCAACTATCCTATATTTCCTTTCGCTAATTTTATCTCATGAGCTTCTCAAAAATCACTCCTTAGACAAGACTTTGCTTTCAAGGCAATGACGCTCCGGGAAGCGGATAACCATATGGTTACTGGAAAAATAAAACGCCGAAATAAAGACTTGAAGCTGCATGTTATCTTATAAATCAATTTTACGGTAGCACACCGCAAACGCCTGTTGATAAGACCATCTTTACAAAACGCAAACAAGCGAATGGCTAATGTTTTTAACGAACATTTTCGGGACTTTATAAAAGCGCTTAACGATAGTGAAGTGGCATAAGTACTCGTCGGCCTTTACCGAGGATCATTATAATCGGGAAATTATATTACGAAAACGCCGCTGAGAAGAACAATTTTATCTCAAAAGCTAAGTTTTATTCGATGTTAAGTATTTCCCGGATTTGATCACTTAATTCTGGTATTTTATTTTTGATAACATCCCACACAATTGAATAGTTTATTCCGATGTAATCATGAATTAGTCTGTCTCGCATTCCAGCCATATTTTTCCATTGAATTGAGCTCCATTTTATTTTAAAGTCTGCAGGAATTTTCTTTGTCGCTTCACCAATTATTTCTAAGCTTCTTACAATTGCACGTTTTAAAGTTTCGTCATCTAAAAATTCATGTTTTGACAAATTGCTGCTTACAGAAATTATGTAAACGCATTCATCAGCAATGTGCTTTAAGTAATCAATTGGTTCTTTAGACATACATCACATCTTTTAGAATTTTGGGACCGATGTATTTGCTTAAACCATTTTTTGTAACAACATCAATTTTTTGGCTTTGAAAAATGTTTTCAAAGATGTCGTACACAGCCATGTAGTTATCAAAATTTTCTTTGTCGGTTTCAAAATCTATCAATAAATCAATATCGCTCGTTTGCGATTGTTCATTTCTTAAGTAAGAACCAAACAGTCCAATATTTATTACGCCAAATTTTGATAGCTCAGGTTTGTGAGATTTTAAAGTGGCGATTATATTTTCTTTCGTTGTCATTTCAGAATTTAATCAAAGTTAAATTACTTTAAAGACTAAAGCTTCTTTCCCAGCAGGTTTTCATTTCCTTTTTTATATAAAAAAAACAATAAAAAGGAAAGCAGGAAATTATACTCCGATGCCTGAACGTTCTCCGAATTAAAGACAAGCCATCTTCTTACAGAGAGAATATTATAGCCGGAAGATTATGCTTTGAAAACCCCTGGGAATGAATTATCTCCGTCGCATTTTTGAATAGCGGGTAAAGCATTTAATTAGCATTCTTATAATATTGCATCTAATGTAGGAAACCGAATGCTTAAATCCCCGCGATATTATTCTGGATTGATTCATAACTTACCATTTAATTTTAAATCAAAACGCTGTATGCATTATAAATTAAAACTTCATGGCTGCTTTATATTGTTGCTAATATTTTGTATACCGGCAATGGCGCAAAAGTTCCAGGTACGTTACGCATCTGGCTCGCAAAAGAATTTCTCGGGTAATGTTTTCTTATACCTTTCAAAAGAGAACCGCGATCCCAAAGATGGAAGTGTCGGCGCCGATTATTTCCCATGTTATCGCATTGCTGTAAAAAATGTAAAACCCAACCAGCCTGTTGTGTTTGATGATGCAGCAATTTCGTTTCCTATGCCGCTATCGGGCATTGAACGGGGTGAATATTATGTGCAAGCTGTTTGGGATAATAATTTGGGGGGCCGTGCAATAGGTGATAGTCCCGGTAATTTTTATAATAAGACGGCCAAGGTCAAATTTATTAACGGCAGTAAAGAAATTTTTAATCTTACCTGTAATGAAAAAATAGATGACCCAACCTTTACAGAAACTGAGTATTGCAAAGAATTAAGATTGCCGTCCAAAATGCTTTCTGCTTTTTATGAAAGGCCTGCCACCATCAATGCTGCTGTCTGGCTTCCCAAAGAATACAACGAGCAGCCGCAAAGAAAGTTTCCTGTGTTATATTATGTCTTCGGTTACGGAGGCGATTATCACGGCCTTTCAGGAAATACCAATCCAGCTATGCCAATTGATACAACGCCTTGCATAAGAATTATACTCGATGGCAATTGCCCGCTGGGGCACAATGTATATGCAAACAGCGATAATAACGGGCCATGGGGCGATGCACTTACAAAAGAACTGATCCCTGAAATTGAAAAGCAATATCGAACCAACGCGGCAAGGCTACTAACGGGACACAGTAGTGGCGGGTGGACAGTGCTGTGGTTGCAGACTCATTACCCTACTGTATTTGCCGCCTGCTGGTCTTCTTCGCCCGACCCGGTTGATTTTAGGAATTTTCAGCGGATAAACTTATACGAGGATAAAAATATGTTCTATACCAAAGACAGCGCACTTAGATTAGTGGCGACTGTTGCAGGCAGAATTCCATGGGCTACTACAAAGCAGTTTTATAGAATGGAAAATGTGATTTCACGGGGGGAACAAATGCATTCGTTTGATGCAGTATTTAGCCAAAAAAATAAAGATGGTGAGCCAGTACGATTATGTGATGCTTACACAGGCGAAATAAATCCTCCGACAGTGGAGCATTGGAAAAAATATGATATCTCTTTATACCTGCGTAATAATTGGAATCAACTTCAACCCGACCTTAAAGGAAAGATACGGGTGAGTGTTGGTGAGCAGGATAATTTTTTGTTGAACTATGCTGTTCACCTACTTGATGATGAAATGAAAAAGCTTGATGCAGGTTTTGAATTCGGTTATTATCCCGGTGATCACTTTACTGTATTCACGCCCGAATATCGTGAAAGTGGTTACAAATTTTTGGAGCAGAAATACAATGATTATATAAATCATTCACCTGGCAATTAAGTTGGGCAAGAGTATATTATTTAAAGAAAAACTTTCAAAATTTATATATGAATAAAATGCGCTTGTTGCTTTTCATTTCAATTATGTGCTTCGCAGTTTCCTGTAAACAAAATATAAAGCCGGCCGATACTTCGCTTATTAACTATTTCAGTTATGGTGATTCTATTGAAGCGGCAGGCGTAAAGATGATTCCCATTAGTACTCCGGTAGGTGATTTTAAAGTTTGGACAAAACGTTTTGGTAATAATCCAAAAATAAAAGTGCTGCTTCTTCATGGCGGCCCTGCAATGACCCATGAATACATGGAATGCTTTGAAACTTTTTTTCAACGTCAGGCATATGAATTCTATGAGTATGATCAGCTTGGCTCGTACTACAGCGACCAGCCTACCGATAGCAGCCTTTGGACAACCGCACGTTTTGTTGAAGAAGTAGAACAGGTTCGCAAGGCCATTGGTGCCGATAGTTCCAATTTTTATGTACTTGGCAATTCATGGGGCGGCATTCTCGCAATGGAATATGCACTCAAATATCAGCAACATTTAAAAGGGCTGGTTGTGGCCAACATGGTAGCAAGCGCCCCGGAGTATGGAAAGTATTCAGAAGAAGTACTTGCCAAACAAATGAAGCCGGAGGTAGTTTCGGAAATCAAAGCACTAGAAGCGAAAAAAGATTTTAATAATCCACGATACATGGAATTGCTTATTCCAAATTTTTATCATGAACATTTATGCCGCCTGCAGCAATGGCCTGATGGATTTAACCGTGCTTTGAAACATGTGAACAGTGAAATTTATACCATGATGCAAGGGCCCAGTGAGTTTGGTATTAGCGGACGTTTGGCAACCTGGGATATTAAAGGACGACTAAAAGAAATTGCAGTTCCCACCTTAATGATCGGTGCAAAGTATGACACTATGGATCCCAAAGCAATGGAAGAGCAAAGCAAAATGGTACAGAAAGGACGCTATCTCTATTGTCCCAATGGCAGTCATTTAGCTATGTGGGACGACCAAAAGGTTTTTATGAATGGCGTTATAAGATTTATCAATGACGTTAACGCAGGGTCATTTTAAAAAAAAATTAGCCACCACGGAAATGAAACTGAATATGATCTTTGCAACGTACATGTTGAACGTCCTGTCTAAGATATAAACTCTCATGATAGCGGGCACCAAAGAAAGTTATAAGGTTGCAAAATTATTACTGCATTTTCTACTAAGGTTAGGAGCAGGTACTATAATTTAGTTAGCGTTTTTTCTACCTGATCCTTTTACTCTATTTATTTTATAAATTTTTTCAAAAGAAAAAGGTGGTCTTTCCAGAACCACCTTTTATAATTAAATAAACATTTCAACGCTGCTCACCTCAGATCAAAAACGTCCAAGGTTCATCACCTTATCCCACGCTGCTACAAAGTCATTTAAAAACTTTTCTTTGGAATCTTTACATCCATACACTTCAGCTATTGCACGCAGTTCTGAATTTGAACCAAAGACCAGGTCAACGCGGGTGGCTGTCCATTTCACTTCCCCGCTTTTTCGATCGCGTCCTTCAAATAATTCTTTTTGGTCATCGGTTGCTTTCCAAACTGTGTTCATATCGAGCAGGTTCACAAAAAAGTCATTGGTGAGTGACCCTGGTTTCTTTGTAAATACGCCATGTTGAGAATTATCATAGTTTGTATTCAATACACGCATGCCGCTTAGGAGTACCGTCAATTCAGGTGCCGTTAGTGTAAGTAATTGCGCTTTGTCAATCAATAATTCTTCGGTAGATACAGCGTATTTTGTTTTCAGGTAATTACGGAAGCCATCAGCAACAGGTTCCAGTGGTTCAAATGATTCAACATCTGTTTGTTCCTGCGAAGCATCCATACGGCCAGGTGTAAATGGTATAGTAATATCTTGCCCAGCATCTTTTGAAGCTTTTTCTATAGCTGCGCAACCACCTAATACAATAAGATCCGCCAGCGATACTTTCTTGCCGGCAGTTTGTGCATCGTTAAATTCAGTCTGTATCCCTTGTAATGTATCCAACACGTTTGATAATTGCGCAGGATTATTTACCTGCCAGTCTTTTTGCGGCTCTAAACGAATGCGTGCTCCATTAGTGCCGCCACGTTTATCCGAACCGCGAAAAGTAGAAGCAGAAGCCCACGCAGTGCTTGCAAGTTGTGCAACGGTAAGCCCGGAATTCACTATTTTATTTTTTAAGTCAGCAATATCCTTTTCATCAATCAACTTATGGTCAACTGCCGGGATCGGATCTTGCCAAATCAATTCTTCTGCAGGAACATCCGGCCCCAGGTAACGGGCAATTGGCCCCATATCACGGTGGGTTAATTTAAACCATGCACGGGCAAACGCATCAGCAAAGTCATCAGGATTTTCTAAAAAGCGTCTTGAAATTTTTTCGTAAGCCGGATCCAGTTTTAAAGCAAGATCAGTTGTGAGCATGGTGGGCTTGAGACTTTTTGATTTATCAAATGCATGAGGAATAATATCATCCGCATTTTTCGCCACCCATTGTTGCGCACCCCCAGGGCTCTTTGTAAGTTCCCATTCAAACCCAAAAAGATTTTCAAAAAAGTTATTGCTCCATTTCGTTGGTGTTTTTGTCCAGGTAACTTCCAGTCCACTTGTAATAGTATCGGCACCTGCACCTGAGCCAAAACCATTTCTCCAGCCAAAACCTTGTTCCTCAATTCCCGCAGCTTCCGGTTCTACCTCAACATATTTTCCCGCGTCAGCGGCACCGTGAGTCTTTCCAAAACTATGTCCTCCTGCAATTAGAGCTACGGTTTCTTCATCATTCATAGCCATGCGCTTGAAAGTTTCCCTGATGTCATACGCTGCGGCAATTGGATCAGGATTTCCGTCAGGGCCTTCCGGGTTTACATAAATTAAACCCATCTGCACGGCTGCAAGAGGGTTTTCCAGTTTGCGGGAATGTATGTCTCCATCTGCATCATCATCGGAAACAACCACACCACCCTCTTTCGCAACAGCACCCGGACCATGCGCATAACGCACATCATCACCGAGCCATTTATTTTCAGCACCCCAATTCACATCTACCTGTGGCTCCCACACGTCTTCACGTCCCCCTCCAAAGCCAAAGGTTTTGAATCCCATTGACTCCAATGCAATGTTACCCGTGAGGACCATGAGATCGGCCCATGATATTTTTTGACCATATTTTTGTTTGATAGGCCAAAGCAACCTGCGTGCCTTATCGAGGCTCACATTATCAGGCCAGCTGTTGAGCGGAGCGAAGCGTTGTTGTCCGGCTCCAGCGCCACCCCTGCCATCGCCGATGCGATAAGTACCTGCACTGTGCCATGCCATGCGAATGAATAGTGGTCCGTAATGACCGAAATCTGCCGGCCACCATTCTTGTGAGTCAGTCATCATTTCATGAAGATCTTTTTTTACCGCTTCAAGATCGAGGCTGTTGAACGCTTCGGCGTAGTTGAAATCTTTACCCATTGGGTTAGACAATTCAGATTGTTGCCGCAGAATATTTACTTTTAGTTGATTCGGCCACCAGTCACGGTTTGAAGTGCCATTGCCGGCACTGCTCTTTATATCTAAAGAGCCCGCAATAAACGGACATTTCGCTCCATTTCCGTTGCTCATTTCATGAGCTGTTCCAACTGCTGATGGATCCGAATGTGTATTATTACCCATTTTCTGATAAATTTTTTTGTTTTGAAAAATCTAATTTACAATAATCTTTGCGATAGTCTCTATTTATAAAATCTATGTCTTCATCGAAATAATCTATAACTTAAAGAATGCGCAGATTGTAACAATATGGGTTTTAAACTGGATAGTTTTTGCAATAAGCCACATTTAATATTTTGTTGATGTTGATTTTAAAAAAAAATCATCTTATAGTATTTGGTAGAATGGTAGCAAAATCAAGAATATGGTGATTATTAACTTCGCGATTGAATAAATTGAATCGCATTTGAACAGAAAACCTTCGTAGAAAACGATCTAATTTGAAAGGATTACCTTATTACCTTATTTTAAATTAGATAATCAAAACAGGACAATAAAGTAATAAAATTGCAAAATTATTGTATCCTTTTCTACTAAGGTTGTGGACAGCTAACCAAATTAGTTGGCACTTTTTTACCTAATCCTATTATTTTAATTAATGCTTTTCGCTTTATCAAAATAATAATAACATTTATAATTTTATTCCAGCAAGAACAAATTTTTTTTACCTTTTCCTACACTTACATTTGCTCCCCCAAACAATAGATCTATGGATTTGAAATATATACAAAAGACAGCCGCAGCGCTCAACATCACCAACAAGCAGGTCAATAGTATTTATGACCTTCATACGGAAGGCGCTACTATCCCTTTCATCGCCCGGTATCGTAAGGAGGCAACTGGTAATCTTGATGAAGTTGTAATTGGCGATGTTATTAACCAGGTAAAATATTTTAATGAACTGGAAAAAAGAAAAGGCACAGTTTTAAAAACAATAGATGAAGCAGGCAAGCTTACACCGGAATTAAAAAAACGCATTGACAATTGCGCTGACGCCACTGAGCTTGAAGATATCTATCTTCCTTATAAACCAAAACGAAAAACCAGGGCAAGCCAGGCAATCGAAAAAGGATTGGAGCAGTTGGCTACTTTATTATTCAGTCAGCAAAATATAAATACTGAAGATGAAGCGAAGAAGTATGTAAATGAAAAAGTAAAAGATACTGCTGAGGCATTGCAGGGAGCAAAGGACATCATGGCTGAATGGATTGCAGAAGATGAAGAAGCCCGAAATATCATTCGCAAATTATTTAGCAGGGAGGCGATGCTGGAATCAAAAGTGATGACCAGTAAAAAGGGAGAATCGGATGCGCAGAAATATCGTGATTATTTTGAATTCCATGAACTGCTGTCTCAAAGTCCCTCGCACCGCATATTGGCGATACGCCGTGGCGAGAAAGAAGGCTTTCTAATCATGGATCTAAATATTGAAAAGGAAAAAGCAATCGAAGCGCTAAAGCGAAAATTTTTAATTGCCTTTAATGCGGCCTCACAACAGGTAGGCCTAGCCGTTGAAGATTCTTTTAACCGTTTGTTGAAACCATCTATCGAAACTGAATTCCGCATGGCGGCCAAGCTTAAAGCCGATGAAGAAGCCATTCGTGTGTTTGCTGAAAATCTCCGGCAGTTATTATTGGGCTCTCCGCTTGGTCATAAAAAAATTATGGCAATTGATCCGGGCTTTCGCACGGGCTGCAAAGTGGTGTGCTTAAATGAACATGGTGCGTTCTTAAAGTACATTACTATTTTTCCACACGCACCACAGAATGATTGGGATAAGGCTATCCAAACAATTAAAGAGCTGGTTGCAAAATATAATATTGAAGCGATTGGCTATGGCAACGGTACAGCAAGTAAAGAAACTGAAGCATTGGTAAGAAGTATTGATTATGGAAAACCTGTTTCCATTTTTATGGTAAATGAAAGTGGCGCTTCCATTTATTCTGCAAGTGAAGTAGCGAGAGAAGAATTTCCTGGTGAAGATGTAACCGTTCGTGGCGCTATAAGTATTGGCCGTCGTTTACTTGATCCTTTGAGCGAATTGGTAAAAATTGATGCAAAGAGTATCGGTGTAGGCCAGTACCAGCACGATGTAAATCAAACTCGTCTTAAAGAAGCACTTGACCAGGTAGTGGAAAGCTGCGTAAACTTTGTAGGTGTTGATTTAAATACAGCGAGTAAACATTTACTTACCTACGTGTCGGGCCTTAGCGCAACGGTAGCAAAAAATGTCGTAGAATATCGCACGAACAACGGCGGTTTCAAAAGTCGTGAGGAATTAAAAAAAGTTTCCATGCTTGGGCCAAAAGCTTATGAACAAAGCGCAGGCTTTTTAAGAGTAAGCGGTGCAACAAATCCTTTGGATAATTCTGCTGTGCATCCCGAGAGCTATCATGTAGTGGAAGCTATGGCAGAAAAAGTAAACAGCACTGTTCCTGACTTAATACAAAACGCAGCGATAAGAAAGGAGATCAAAGCAAAAGACTTTGTAACTGAAACGATAGGCCTGTTTACCATTGAAGATATTTTAAAGGAACTCGAAAAGCCCGGCCGTGACCCACGTTCCCCTATTGAAGAATTCAGGTTTGCCGATGGCGTTAGTACCATGGAAGATTTAAAACAGGGCATGAAAATTCCGGGCATTGTAACCAACATTACCAACTTCGGTGCTTTCGTAGATGTAGGCGTAAAGCAAGATGGCCTTGTGCACATCTCTCAATTAAGCAATCGCTTCATAACCGACCCAAATGAAGCCGTAAAGCTTGGACAAAAAGTAATGGTAACAGTAACGGAAGTAGACATACCAAGAAAGAGAATCGCTTTGTCCATGAAAGATGCGTCAACATCAACAAAAAATAACAAGCCTGTAATACGGCAGCAAAAACCAGCTCCAAAGAAACCAGAAACTGCAGATGATTTCCAGGCGAAGTTGATGGCGTTGAAAAAGAGTTTTAGATAGAACCAGCGAAAAAATTTCCTATTTTTTATTGCTTGAGGTTGCTAAATTCAGGATGATCTCATTATTCTCTGGAGTAATCGTAAAAACCGTACTATCACCAGCTTTCAAAAAATTTCCTTTGATGGCCTTAATAGAATAAGGCATTGCCTCAAATTCGCAATCAATTTGATTTCCATTTATCTTTTTAAATGGAAGCGATGCATTATCAGCAGTTGTCAAATCAAGAAACCACTCAATTGAATTATTCCCTTCTATTTTCATCTTTAATTGTCGTTCATCAATATCAATGACTAGTGTGCCTTCAAAAGATTTTAGCGGCCACGAAATATGCAATTTTCCCGCGATCGAATCAATCACCGAAGGATCTCCACCTTCCAGCAAAATCTCTTTGCCATCAACAATAGCTTTAAAACGCAAGCCTGCAATTTTACCCGGCTTACTCCACAGATATCCATCGATAAATGGAAGCGTAAAAAATGAACATTCGTTGGATGTCGCTTTACCTTCTGTATAAACTGATGGAAAATTTTCATTAAATAAATGAATATCGCGGAAACGTAATGTGCCATTTTCCCATAATAAATTGAGCCTGTAAAAGCGACTATTAAACCAAACTGTTTTACGGTCACTACCTTCTATATCCTTTAAAACAGTAACAGAAGTAGCAGGCGTGGTTTTGTAATGTTCACGAAACCATTTTCCTGACTCCGCAAGTGTTTGAACTTCTATTTTATTTTCATCACGCAGACGTGCGATCAACGGCATTTGTATCTGAAATCCTTTCGCCATTGCATCCCATGTAAACGAGTTCTCCTGTCCGGCTTGCGTGTAAGCGAAAGCCATCGCGCTGCCTTCCACAAATTCCTTAAAGTACCAATTAACCCAAGCCGAATCTCCACCACCATCGCGGTATACCGGTTCAAGTGTGATAACACCCTGCCTGGATGTTCCGAGCCCATTATCATATTGACGAACGGGATCGCTTCCCAACATTCGAAAAATAGGGACAGGTGTTTGATTTTTTTCATTTTGAGCAGGCATGTAAGAATTTATTTTACTTGGATAATATGCCTGGTTCCAATAACCGCCCCAGAGCGTGTAGCCGTCAGTGCCGTATTGATCTTTACAATTACATGATGCAACGATCTTATATTTTTTATACAAATAGTTTAAGGTATGCGCATCAATAAACCATGAGCCAACAGACTTAGGATAATAACCAAATATCTTTTTGAAATCTGCCATATACACGTCAACCAATTTTTCACGCTCTGCCGGAGAATAACCTGTGGAGAAACCAACATCTGCATGCCAGTCCCATGGATAGCGTCCACGCCATTTCATCCCGGCATTTTCAACAAGTGGCTGTGGTATCTCCCACCAGGCGCCTATTTCAAAAGAATGGTGTGGAAGATTCTTCAGCAATTTTTGATAACGCGAATCAAGCAATGCATCGTACTGTAATAAGAAAGTTCCGCCAAGTTTGTACTTCTTCATCATGTCAACCTGCTTCACTACTGTTTGATATAATACATCTTCAGTAATTGCTGCATCCCTTGGTTCAAGCAGGCGGATAAAGTTTACAATATTTACAATTTTGGGATGGTCACCTGCTTTTTCCGAATCATGCTGATCTTTCTTTTTTATAATAAATGAACAAACCGATAAAAGGAAAAATGCTATTAAAACAACATATCGTTTATTCTTTATTCTTTGTAAGAATTTCATGGTTCAAAAATTTTTCAGTTAAGTAATGCGCGAAACGCGAAGGTTCGTTATTTTACCGGATTTTCATTTATGCCTTCGTAATTCTGTAAGCGAATAAAAAGTTTCACGCCAATAAATGCCACCGTTGTATAAGTTGGTTGCTGCTGCTTTGATGATGATATAGGTCATTACCAGGCCCGAATAGATGGTGATAAATCCGTACCACCATTTTCCGCTTGAGCCAGGCATACTGCCATAAAGTACCAGTTGGAATACCAGGATGATGAGCGCGAAAATTCTTTCCGTATTAGTTCCAAAGACGAGGAGAATAGGAAGCGGGAGCACAAAAAAGAAAAGTGTTCCTATAGCTCCAAGGGCAGCGAAGAAAACGTTATACTTAAAACCGGAAAAAATATTTTTCATTAACCCATTGATGAATTCCTTTACACTGGCATACCATTCCACTTCTATTTCATTTTGCCCGTAGAGTACATCTGCTTTGCCTCCGGCAGCTTTTATAGATGCAGCCAGCTTCAGGTCATCGTCAGGCCGCATGGCTATAGCTTCATGTGTACCAGCCTGAATATACATGTCTCTTTTTACCAAATTAAATGCGCCCACGCCCATCGATGCTTTTGATTTTCTAATTTTTGCCGCCCATGGCCTTTGCAATGCGGTGAGCATAATTACAAATGTCATTACCACACTATTCAGCAGTGATGATGAAGAAATAATACCGGGCAAAATGGTTAAATGATCAAGATTATTTTTTAGACAATAATGCATGGCTTTATTTAAAACATCTTTCTTAAACAAAACATCCGCATCAGTAAATAGAATATAGTCTTCATCAGAAAATTTACTTCCTGTATACAATGCATGATTCTTGCCCAACCATCCTTCCGGAAGTGTATCAATATTGATAACAGATAACTTTTGATATTTTACCTGCAGTTCAGAAAGTATGTTGGTTGTATTATCAGTTGACCTGTCATTAACCACCAGCACTCTATAATTTTTATATTCAAGATTGCAAACGCTGGTCAATGCCTGCTTCAAGGACGCTTCCTCATTTCTTGACGCAATTATAATTACAACCGATAGGTCATCATCCGTAGACATTTCAATTGATGACAGGTAAGCTATTTTACGCCCATTGATGATTAAGTAAAGGGTTAGAAATACCCAATAAAAAAGTGCAAGAATCGAATAAATAGTTAACAACATAATTGTGGTACAATTTACTTGTTTATTTCAGCAGGGTTTTTGATAATTATAAAGACAGCATTATTTTAAACTTTTAAAAAACAATACAAATGAAAAAAATAAAGTTAGGAACTACTGCTCTTAACATAGCACCATTGATCTTTGGTGGAAATGTGTTTGGCTGGACGATAGATGAAAAAACCTCTTTCAACCTGCTGGATAAATTTTTTGAAAAAGGATTTAATTGTATAGACACGGCAGATGTATACTCTGCGTGGGCTCCGGGTAACAAGGGTGGAGAATCCGAAACCATTATCGGCAACTGGCTCAAAAAAAGAGGCAGGCGCGATGACGCAATTATTATTACAAAAGTTGGATACAATAGAAAAAGCGGCCTTTCAAAAAAACATATCAGCGAAAGTATTGAAGCTTCTTTGCAGAGGCTGCAAACAGACTATGTTGATCTTTATTTTTCACACCAGGACGACGATGTTACACCAATGGATGAAACTTTACAAACCTACCAACAATTGATAAAAGCGGGTAAGGTCAGGAATATTGGTGCCTCAAATTTTTCTGCCGAAAGGTTGCAACAAGCATTAAAAATAAGTGCTGAAAAGCAACTTCCCTCCTACACAGTTTTGCAGCCACCTGGCAATTTATACGATCGCGCTTTTGAAATAGAATATAAAACTGTGGTAGAAAAAAATAACCTGGGAGTAATAACTTACTCATCATTAGCAGGCGGATTTCTTTCCGGGAAATATAAATCAGAAGAGGATTTTTCAAAAAGCGTACGCGGAAAAGGCATGTCAAAATTTATGAATGATAAAGGAAAGAAAATCCTCAAAGCCTTGAATGATGTAGCAGATGAACATAGTTATCCGCCTGCTGCTGTTGCGCTCGCATGGCTTATTCAGCACCCTTTGGTGACGGCACCCATTGCCAGTGCAACGAAGGAAAACCAGTTGGATGAATTGGCGCAGGCCGCTGAGATTAATTTGTCAGCGAATGATATAGAACGATTAGATCAGGCAGGAAAGTAATTTTAATAATTAGCAAGCATTGGTAATATTAAAGGAGGTCACGCACTTAAGGGAATTTTGTTTTTAGCCGTCAAGTCAGGATATTTCTCCTTTGAAGATGGCTTTATTTTCTTCAGGAAGTTTATTCCGCAAAATAAAATAATTTCTATCGGGACTATCCCCAAAAAAGAGAGTTGGTACTGTCGCAAAAAGTATTTTCAAGTCCAATACTAAGCTCCAGTTATTTACATACCATACATCCAGCGACATCCTCCGGTTCCACGTTAACTCAAGATTACCACAAACCTGGGTAATCCCAGTCAGCCCTGGCTTCACGGTTAGACGGTCATAATTAGTGTCGATAATTTTTAAATAATCAGAAGCAATAGGTCGTGGTCCAACCAGTGACATATGTCCCAGGGCAATATTTAGCAACTGCGGAAGTTCATCAAGTTTCGATCTGCGAAGGTATTTTCCTATCCTGGTAATTCGAAAATCTGCAGGCGTGTTTTGATCGGCGAAAATCCCGAAGTGGGCAACATATAATGTTCTTATTTTAAATATGGTAAAAACTTTACCGTTCAAGCCTATACGCTTTTGAACAAAAAAAGGATTTCCTTTTGAATCCAGTCTTACTAAAATAGCGACAATAATTATTAGTGGCAGAAAGATAACACAGCCAACTATCCCTGCGGCAATATCTAATGTGTTCTTAAAAAGTAACTGCATTTTTATCAAGATGAAAACTTATTCTGAAATCGTTCTGGATTTGATGGTTTGCCTCGTCAAACTCAAACCACCTTTTATCAAATGTCTTGGTCCCTCGAAAGCATTGCGGCCATGCAAAACTTTATCGTCATGAAAGAATACACTATCTCCTTTCTTAAGCAGGATTGGAAAGTTGATGTCGTCTCCAACAACCCGATCTTCAAGAAAGTCATGAAACTGGTTACACATTTTCAACACATCGGGAGGGTTTCCAGGCGCTAGCCTAAAGTAGTTCCAGTTCACCCTCCATTCACTTTCTGATAAATATAAAATCTTGCATCTTTTAGATTGATTTTCGCCCTTTTTGAATAGCACTTCCGAAATCTCCGTTTCAAGTAGTAAAGCCGGCGAATAACTATCCAGCATAATTCTTACATCGTCTACGTCAGCAAATATGGTGGCTCCTCCTGTTTCTGCATTCTGCAAACAAAACAAAAAATTGACGTCCGCACTTTCGGATGTATAGGCGGCATCAGTATGTAGCGGCTGCCTGGTATTACTATGCTGGAAAGTAAAAGCAAGTTGAGGATCATATTTAATATCGGCCAAATGTTCGGGGGTACTATTTCCGAGTGCATCTTCACCAATATTAGCAGGCTGACCTAGCTGTGAGACAAACCTTGAATAAAATTCCCGGATATTAATATTCGTGGGAATATTTCTTAAGCAGACAACCTTATAGCGTGATATTAAGGTTTTGAATTCCTCAACATTATTCAAATCTGAATAATTTATTTCACTATAAAAAAAGGACCGCATGAGCTACGATAAGTTTTGTTATATGGCTTGAAAGTATTTTAAGATCTGCAGAATAAGATTACAAGTGAGTAATGTTATTATTAAAAACCCATTAAATTTATAAAATATCATGATTACGGAATATATTATTGTATCAACTGCGAGAGATGAAGAAAAACTCATACAACTCACTTTAGATTCTGTAATCGCGCAAAGCATCAGGCCGGCAGAATATATTATCGTAAATGACGGATCCAAAGACAGTACCGGCGAGATTATCAATAAATATTCACAGTTATATCCATGGATTCGCACCGTTGATCTTGCGGATCGCGGGTATTATCAATACGGATCCGGAATCATTCAAGCTTTCTATGCGGGCTTAGAAAAGATCGACTTTAAAAATTACAAAGTACTCGTAAAACTGGATTGCGACCTGTCGTTTGATAAATTCTATTTTGAAAATCTTTTACGTGAGCTTTCTGATAATCCTGAATTAGGAATTGTTAGTGGTCAAACGTATTGCAAAGGCAAAAACAATAAATTAATTTGGGAAGATGCACCGTTAGATCATACGGTAGGGCCATCAAAAGTTTATCGCCGGGAATGCTTTGAAGAAATTAACGGATTAATAGTTAGTTTAGGTTGGGATCACGTTGATGAAGTCGTTGCCAGGATGAAGGGCTGGCGAACAAAAAGCTATCCGGCTTTTCAGCTTTTGCATCATAGATCCATGGGATCACGCCTTGGGAAATTAAGAGGATACGTGCGTCACGGGCGGGCCGATTACATCACAGGCTATCATCCCGCATATTTTTTTGCAAAAACAGTTTATAGATTATTTTCCCCGCCTTTCGTGATCGGTAGTATTGCTTCTTTTTGGGGTTTCGCTATGCCCTTTGTTCTAAATAAAAAACGAATCGTTCACCGGCAATTTATTAAACACTACAGAAAAGAGCAATTGAGAAAGCTCACTCAGAAAAAATTTTACAGCTTATATCTACATAAATATAAACTATCAAAGCCCCGGGAAATTTCATGAAAAATGACAAAAAAA
The DNA here is from genome assembly GCA_040007325.1 of Ginsengibacter sp. Classification (GTDB taxonomy): domain Bacteria; phylum Bacteroidota; class Bacteroidia; order Chitinophagales; family Chitinophagaceae; genus Ginsengibacter. The sequence continues at coordinate 16,080 of JBDTVF010000045.1, forward strand.
CTTTTGGTTTTAGGGGGGTCTAATTTTCAATTATCCCCAATCCTTTACGCCAAAAAAATGGGGCACCATGTAATCCTATGTGATTTTCTTCCCGATAATCCTGGCAGAAAATACGCCGACGAATATTACCCTATTAGTACTACGGATATCGACTCTATTTTAAAATTGTCAGTAAGCAAAAGAATAGACGGAATTTTGACCTACGCTTCAGATCCGGCTGCTTCAACCGCAGCTTTTGTTGCTGAACAACTTAACCTTCCGGGAAATCCATATCAATCTGTTCAAATTTTAAGTCGTAAAGATTTGTTCCGAAAATTCCTGGCAGCGAATGATTTTTTCTCTCCCCCATCTGAAACTTTTGATTCGCTTGCAGCAGCCCGGGAATATTTTAATTCGATGAATTGCGCGGTGATGCTAAAGCCGGTTGATTCATCCGGCAGTAAAGGCGTTTTCAAAATTACCTCGCCCGGGCAATTAGAAAATGCATTTAATCAAGCTCTGAGATTTTCAAGGGTAAAAAAGATCATCATTGAACAGTATATTGAAAGGAAAGGATTCCAGATTGCAGGAGATGGCTTAGTATTAGATGGAAAATTGGTTTTCAGGTGCTTTGGCCAGGAACATTTTATTGACACAACAGATCATTTTGTTCCGATCGGTGAAAGCTTTCCATTGCAACTACCTGGAAAAGTTCAAGATAAAATTCACGCGGAAATATCAAGATTGATGACGCTCTTAAATATGAAAGGCGGCGCTTTAAATTTCGACATCTTTCTCAATTCAAATGACGATGTGTATCTAATGGAAATAGGGCCAAGGGCTGGAGGGAATATGATTTCTGAAACAATTAAGTATTGCACAGGAATCGACCCGGTAGAATATATTGTGAAAGTAGCATTAGGATTAGAATATGATGAAATCCAACAACCGGTAGTCTCGAATTTTTATTCAAGCTATATCATTCATTCGCGTTTTGATGGAATTTTTAATGACTTAAAAATCGATTCGAGCTTAAAGGATAACATTGTAAAATGTAGTGTGTTTGTAAAAAAAGGTATGCATGTGAATTCCTTTATTAATTCGGGCTGCACATTAGGATACCTGATACTAAGATTTGATTCAGCAGAAGAAATGTTGGAAAAAATGAATTCTATGAATGATAAGGTAAGCGTGATAATTTTATAAAAAAGCGATCTAAATTGAGAAAATTTAAGATTGCGCACACTTCGATTTGTGAATAAATAGAGGTTGAGCTTTTAAACATAATCATCCCCCTACCCCTGGCACCCACCTCACGGTGAGGTCCGGGTCTTTCATATTTTTATCAAAAGGAAACATCGGGTGTTCTATTCTTTTGTATGGCAGTCTTTCCAGATCCTGGTCAACTCCACCGGGAGTGAGTGCCAGTATCCAGTCAGCATGCATCGCATATAGCTCAGGCTCAAGGTAGCCGATCTTTACCACTACAATATCGGCATCACGGGGATGCAGGCCGAGTCGTGTAAAATCAATTTCTTTATGATAGGGTTTGCGCTTCTTTGTAACGATCACGTGTACACTGCCAACTTTCACTACTACTTCCACCTCTGCATCTTTATCACCATACACTATAGATTGTACTATACCCGAAAGATGTATTGGCGGTGCAAACCTCGCATCTACTTTTGCACCGGCATAACCATCTACATGTTTCCCCACACCCGCCGCTATCGCTTTCTTCACCAGGTCCGGTCCGGGTATAGAGGCATATATAAGTGATGGGCCATCTTCATTTTTAAACTCAGGATGTTTTAAAATTTCAGTGATCGTCCAGGTAACGTCGCCTGCGCCACCAGCCGTAGGGTTATCGCCGGAATCGCTTATAAAAAAAGGATGCAACTTACTTGAAAGCGCTTTGACCAATGCTTCTTCTAATGTACCTGTGGGAGCCACAAACACAAAATCATTTCTTACTGCCCAGAATTTTTGCGCAAGCATTTCCGCAACTTGTTTCACTTTTATGCTGTCATCGCCTGTTACCATTACCACGGCATGGTTGCGTGGTTCATCTGCCCATGCATACCCAATCCATATAGCCGCATCTATAATTCCCTCCTGCAACGCTGCCGGCGCTACTTGTGCATACAGACTTTTGCCGGGCTCTATGCGTGTGCTCGTTTTTTCTCCCGGCAATAAAATGGGTATTGGCACATAAGCTTTAAAGCCCGGTTTACCCTTGGCGCTTTCGATTCTTTCCAGCAAATTTTCTACAGCGCGTCTCTTGGTATCCATGGCATCTTCGTGCGGCGCCATTCGATAGCAGGTAATAAGATCGC
>JBDTVF010000046.1:0-17999 GCA_040007325.1 Ginsengibacter sp.
TTATAAATGGTTTTATTTTTATTTGCAATATGAAACTTGAAAAATTTATCAATATAGCATGGTATATGGAGCGTAAACCGTATTCCGTTCACTCAAGCTGCGACGTATTTTATATGGGTATTTGCAGAAAACTTTATACCATTCTACATGAGCTTGCCTACGATGATGAATATGCTGATACGATTGATTTGGATGAGGAAGACTGCCGTGAGTTGGCTTATACCTTTACAGCCTATTTTGAAGACCAGGTAAACGAAATCGGATTTTGGAGATCACTGATTGCATTACATAAAAAACATTTTGGCAAGCGTCTCCCTTTTTTTGACGCGGAAAGTTTAAAACAAGATGAAGAAGACTACGAAGATATTTTGCCAACCGATATTCATTACCTCGCATATATTAAATATATGACTCTGCTAAGTGACGATGAAGAGCAAGCGTTGGTTTTTTTTAATAAGCCTTTTTTTATTGAGCTTGCTGAAAGAGTCTTTAATTTTTTAGATGAGATTGAGGAAATCCATACTAATGGTTTTTATGAAAAGTATCTTATCCCCCGGGATGACTACATTGATTTTAAAATGCAATTGAACTGGTTTTGCTTTCACAGTTATCTCACCGGGGTGGAATTTAGCGCCATGCTGAACGATATTGAGTGGCACCCTGTAAGTGAAGATACCGATCGTGACCTTATGGCTCCAACAATGTATGCTGAAAGAGACCGCCTCCTTTTTGAAGTTCCGTCATCGCTTACTGCTTTTTTTCCAGTAGATATATTGGCGGGCGCTATGCGCTGCAATGATGAAAAAAGGCAGGAAATTATTAACCTGAAATTCAGGCCACATGGCATTTTTCATGTACAGAATGAAACCAGCACCCATTACCGTTTTCTTCATACAGCTACCAATGAAGAGTTTGATGTGCTTATAAGCGGTTTCAATAATCCCATTGATACGAAAAAAGATGAGTACTGGATCACCACGCTGGCGAAATGGAACAGCGATCATTATATTTCCGGGTTGTGCCTGCCCAGCCCTTATAAGGGAGAAGAAATTTACCATCGCAACCTGGAAATGCAACATAGCTTTCAGAAACACTTTGTTCCTTACAGGAAACATATTGAAGAAACGGCGTTAAACTATAGAAATAAAACACTGGAATTTTTTGGGACAGAACTTATTGTATTTGACACAGGCAGGCAACTACAGAAAAAATTAAACGAATTTGACCAATGGTATTTTGATACAGTAGCAGATAAAACAAAGTTGGATAAAAATACGCAACCCGTTTTTTTTCAGCTTCCAAAAGAATTAGCAGTGGCGAAGGATATTAGCTTATTTATTCCTCCTATGGATGCCTTGCAGTTTCTGTTACAACACAAAAAGCTTTTGCAATTGTTGCAAACCAAATATCCGGATAAAGTGAGCCTTGAGGAATTACAGCAGGTATTGCCAATGCTTTTCGATGATAGTGTAGGAGCAGATTATTGGTTTTATTTAAAGAAAAATTTTCCAGTGCCTAATCTCTCTTTATTTTTGAAATGCCCGGTAGATACAGACGAAGATTTTAATGCGTTGCTACGCATTTACAGAGCTGCGGATTTTTCACCTTTGGTATTGCCCCGGTTTAGCACTTTTACATCTGAGAGGATATCACCGGAAACTGTCAATAAAATTTTTGATGGAGTATAAAATAGTTACATCTGCTTTAAAGAGGTGGCTCAAAAGTGATTGATATTATTTCATTCCCGCAATTTAAATCTCACGATGATCAATTCTCCTCTTACTTTGATTCTTATTTCGCCAAAAAACAACTACTACGTCATTACAGGAACCTTATCTTTTTTTCTAACTTATCTTTAAAGAAAACATAAAAATGAAAAAATGTTGCTTCCTCGTTCTGCTGTTTTTTACCACAAAAATATTCGCACAGGAAATAATTAACCGCGATCCGGAAATAGAACAAATGGTGAAGGAAGTGTCTCCTGATTCACTTCGATCTTATATAAATACCCTGGTTTCTTTTGGCACAAGAAATACATTGAGTACGCAAACTGACGCAAAGCGCGGTATAGCCGCAGCAAGAAATTATGTGTTGCGGAAATTTAATGATTTTGCTAAAAATTCAAATGGAAGGTTAAGCGCCGTAATAGATACTACAACCTTACAACCCAATGGAAAAAGAGTAGATGTTCCATTGGTGCTGGGAAATGTAATGGCAACTTTAAAAGGTTCCGATCCTAATGACAACCGAATTTTTATCATTAGCGGTCATTTGGATAATATGCGCTCTAACGTGATGGACCGAACGGGCGATGCTCCCGGCGCCAATGATGATGCAAGCGGAGTATCTGCGGTATTGGAATGTGCAAGAATTATGAGTAAACATTCTTTTCCTGCAACTATAATTTTCGTTACCGTCAGCGGTGAAGAGCAGGGCCTATTAGGCTCTACTTACATGGCAGATAAAGCCAAAAAAGAAAACTGGAATATTGAGGCGGTATTGAACAATGACATCATGGGAAGCAACAACAGTAATGAAACAAATATTATTGACAACACCAAGGTTCGTGTCTTTAGCGAAGGGTTGCCTGCTTTTGAAACAGAAAAGAACGCGGCAAGAATAAGAGCGCTCGGCCTGGAGAATGACGGAAAATCGCGTCAGCTTGCCCGTTATGTTAAGGAAATTGGGGAGCGTTATGTTGATCATCTTGAAGTGGTGATGATCTATCGCAACGATCGTTTCTTACGCGGCGGAGATCATACGCCGTACGTAGAAAATGGATTTGCAGGAGTGAGAATTACAGAGATGAACGAAAACTATACACGGCAACACCAGGATGTAAGAACGGATAACGGCATCAACTATGGTGATCTGCCACAGCACATCGACTTTGAATATCTTCGGAAAAATACGGCTATGAATTTGGCTAATCTTGCTAATCTTTCCAAAGCGCCATCAAGGCCAATAAATGTTCATATCGAGGTAAAGAAACTTACAAACAACACTTCGTTATCCTGGGAACCCCCGAAATGGGGAAAGGTAAAAGGTTATTACGTTTTGATCAGAGAAACTACCAGTGCGGTTTGGCAAAAGAAAATATTTGTTGAATATGCCAACATCACCTTGCCTTATTCAAAAGATAATTTTTTCTTCGGTGTACAATCAGTGAGTGATAGTGGGAATGAAAGTTTGGCGGTAGTGCCGATGCCAGGATAAACGTCTTTTACAACAACCCTTTTTCATAAGCAAGGTTCATTGCCTGCGCCCTGCTGTTTACATGCAGTTTATGATAGATATTTATTACATGCTTCTTGGCAGTATTCGTGCTTATATTCAGCGTAGTTCCTATTTGTTTGTAGGACAACCCCTGGACAAGTAATGCGAGAATTTCCTTTTCCCGATCAGTAAGGTCAAAAAAAGTCTCCTGTACTTTCTCTTCAGGCTTGTCTATCATCGTAAGATTATTATTTTGCACCAACTGCAAAATTTTAAAAGCAATTCCCGGAGAGACCGGGCCGGCACCACTCTCGTACATTTGCCAAAGCATGCCGGTTATATCTTCAGCGCTTTCATCTTTCAACAGGTAGCCAAATGCGCCTGCTTTTATCGCTTTAAAAATTTTATCCTCATCATCAAAAATGGTAAGCACCACAAACTTTACCGAGGGATATAAAGAAGAGCCTGCTGCAATAGCAGCTACACCATCCATATTGGGCATTTCAAGATCCATAAGTACAACTTCAGGTAACTCAGCAGGTTCAATCAATCGCATTTTTTCCAAAAAATCCCTGCCATCTTCAGCTGTTAGTATTATGTCGAAATGTCCATGACGATTCAATTTATCTTTTAAAATATTTCGGTTGCTGGCCTTATCATCTACAATAGCAATGCTAACAGGCATACGCGGGAATTTGTAACAATAAAATAAAAATTATCACGCTAAACTATAATCCAATTGGATAAGTGCATAAGAAGATAAATATATCATCAGCATTTAATTGAAACAATTGTTCCTTTGTTTATTGTTGACGAGATAGAAAAAGCCAGGTCTGCATTTGCAGCTCTCTGTTTCATATTATCAAGGCCATTACCTTGCTGCAATTGCTTTTTTTCTTCTACATCAAATCCCTTTCCGTTATCTTCTATAGTGAGCGTCCAATGATTGTTTTCGCTTTTGCTCGTAACAAGAATATTTTTTGCATTGGCATGTTTTATGGAGTTGGTTACTGCTTCCTGTACAATTCTTACAAGGTGAAGTGCCTTATCATAATGAAGAATCATTGAGCCGGGCGCCTCTCCTGCCACTTTAAATTGTATGTGGCAATAATACCGGGTAAACGGCTGAATAAAATTTCTTATCCGCATAAAGCAATCTTCTGCTGAATAATTATCTTTCTTTAATGCCCACACGGTTTCTCTTAACGACGTAATGATATCTTTTGAAGCAAAACGCAGGTCGGCTACAATATCTTTTCTTTCACCGGTATATTCTTCGTCCTGCAATAATTCAGTTTTATATAATACCGCATTGGCATAAGCGCCAATACTGTCATGCAGGTCACGCGAAATACGCTCTCTCTCCTGCCTCATTTTATTTTCTCCCTCAAGTATTATTAATTTTTTCTGATATTTTCTTTGGTTATATTGATTAATGCTATAGGCCAGTGTGGTTAATAAAACTATACATGCTGACGCAAGAAACCACCATGTTTTCCAAAACGGAGGCTGAATGGTGATGAATATTTCCTTCATTGCACTGGCGGCTTCATTAAAATTGCGTGAGGCATACATTTGAAAAACATATTTGCCTGGTTGTAAAAAATAATGTACAGTTTGCAAAGTGCTGTTTTGTATCCAGTCTTCGTCTATCCCTTTCATTTTATACTGGTATATATATTGGTCAGGATTATTATTTGCCATGGCTATAAAATCAAATGCCATTGAGTTTTGATTGTAAGGCAAATCAATATGCTGAATATTCCAAACGGCTGTGTCTTCAAAAACTTTTTTGTTATTTATTTTAATTCCGGTAACAAGCAAATTGATTTTTTCGCCTTTATTTTTTATTGCTGAAGGATAAAAACTGTTAATACCATTTACACCACCGAAAAATATTTCCCCATCCTCCGCCATTGCAACCACATTGGTATTAAATTCGTTTTCCTGCAACCCGTCTTCTTTTGTTAACTGGAGTATAGTGCTGCTATTATTTAGTTTTATTAGTCCTTTATTAGTGCTGCACCAAAGCTTCCCTTCTTTATCAAATATCATTGCATAGATACATTCATCGGGCAGGCCGTTTTTTTTGTCTGAATGAAATAAAATTTTTCCATTTTCATCAATTTTGTACAACCCATTATTACCACCTATATAAATATTCCCGTCCCTGCCTGTTTCAATGCACCTTATCATGTTAATATATTTGAAGGGAATTCTGCGGGTAATACTGAAGGTAGCGGTATCAATAAATATTATTTCTTTATTGGCCGCACTTACAATACTGTTTTTGTATAATATGCTTCCGTAACCAAGATCATTTTCCAGGTGATATTGATGTATGTCTGGTTTGCCGGGATATATTTTAAAAAAAGAATTTACGGATTGAAAAAAAACACTACGCTCATTTTGAAAAATGAAATTTCCAAAATAGCCTATAGCCTCATTTTTTATTTGACTTGTTGCAGAAAGCGGGATGGTACTAATTGTTGCAAAATTATTGGTAATGCGCCAGGCCTTATCTTCTCCCCAGCAAAAGAGAATATAATCATCGGTATTTAGTTTAATAATGCCGCTGGGGGAAAACCCAAAAGCTCCATTCGGGAATTTATCAATGTGTGTAACTAAACGCTGAAGCGTATCAAAAACCAACAGCCCGCTTCCATAGGTGCCTGCCAGTACTCGGTTCGCTTTTTTATCAATACAAAGGCTTATGATAAAATTGCTCTCTTTTTTATTGGTACCGTAATATTTTATATCATAATTATTCCTCTTTATTTTTCGTATGCCCTCATTAACGGTTAATAAATAAAGGTTGCCGTAATTATCCTGTTGTATATTATTTATAACTGCATTTCCTGAAACGGGTTCATTCTGAAAGTTTACAATTTCAGATGTATGCTTTGTGTATGAAGAATCTGTAACATATAAGCGATTATAAACTGCTAAAAGTTTTTTGTGTTGCCACTGAAAAACAACACCTCGCAATGGCTTGGTTTTATCAGTCTTTTCATCTGCAATAAAACGCTCTTTTTTGCGGATAAAATCATAACAATATAGCTTCAGTTTTTTTTCTGCCGGATATTTGTAATAAAAAATTTCATGCTCATTTTTTAAATGCAGTAAGTATCCGCCCAGGTAGGGCGTTTTTATTTTATAAAGCATTTGGCTTTTTTTCAAATCCCATAATACTAATGAAGAATCTACCATCAAACCAATTCTGTGATTAATAATATTAGGGGTATATACAAAATCAAACAGAACTCCTTTTAGAAAATTTTTAAACCTTGTTGTTGTTTCTCCAACGACATGATTGGATTGCTCATTAATTTCTATAATTTTTCCTTCTGTAGTAAAAAAGTAAATAATCCCATCATCCTCACCTAATATGACAGAGGAGATTTTTAACCGGGGATTATTATAAACCTGGATAAAACTATTAGTAGCGTTTACATATTTGCTGACACCCGACGAATGGCTCACCCAAAGATTTTTTTTGTGATCGCTAAAAAGTTTAACGCTCTTATCATCGGGCAGGCCCGGCTGCAAAGGCACATTAGTAAAACGTTGCCCGTCAAATTTTTGAATGCCATTGCTAAAGCTGAGCCAGCCAAAATTATTTTTATCAAAAGCCATATCATCTACATGGCTTTGCAGCAAACCTTCATTTACATTATAGCTGAAAGTGTTGAAGCGTTCAAAAGATTGGGAATAAGCATCCGGATAAAAAGATAGCAAGAAGGAAACGATCAATATTTTTTGAAAAGTTTTCAATACGGATGATTAATTGTCAATGATTTCAAATTACACATTTATGTTTAAAGAGCGGGGGTATCCAAATGGATTATTGGCAGGGTTTAAATAATTTCCTTCATTTGAGCATTACTCCGTTATACTCTGCTACGCTGCTTTATCCCCCATGTGTATTTAGTATAAATCTTCTCTTAACCCTCAATAAAGACATGGTTGTGATTTTAAAATACCTCGCGGATATTATGGCAATCACTTTACCCGGTTTACAGAGGCTATCCTTAAATTATTTTATTGTGACGGCCTTTTACCGATTAAAAATATAGTAATCATACCGGCGCAAAGGTTTGTTTTAAAAAATAAAAAAAATCTTATACTGATTTATAAACTTGTTAATCATCATTAAAATCTTACACAACATGAAAAAAAAACATTTACTCCTTCTCTTATTTACCCTTTTTTTCTTTAATTCTTTACCTGCTCAAACATGGAATGGCAATACCAGTACTATTTGGAATACGGCATCCAAATGGAGCACCAATGCAGTACCTGTGGCTACAGGCAACGTAATAATACCCGGCAGTTTGGCCCGGTATCCTAAGCTGGCAAGCAACGTTACCATTAACAGTATTAATATGCAGGCCGGCAGCCAACTGGATTTTAATAGTTTTAAAATGACTATTAACAGCACAAGCAGCTATAATTTTTTCACGGGCGCTACGCTAAACAATACCAATGCAGGCAGTGATATTGTTATTGATATTAATACTGGCATAGGAGGTTATGCTGCTTACGTCAGGGGCTCTACAGTTAACGACAATATAACCTTCAACCTATCAGGAACCAATGCTTTTGCTTCTGCTGACATCGGCACAAGCGCAAATACTTTTGCCGGTAATGTTACTTTTAATATCAGCAGTACCATGGACTTCAGTCTTAGTAATGGTGATGCCTCCCAATTTAATGGAAACCTTATAGTAACTCGTACTGCTGGTGGCAATAGCCAGTTGTTCAATAGCGGGGCAGCTATTACAGGAAATTTTTCTTTTACCAATACTATAGATGGCAGTACAGCATTAGGCAATATCACGAAAAAAACAACTATCAATGGCACAGTTAATATTTCCATTAACCAGGCAACTCCTGTTGCCTTCCAAATATTTCATTTAATAAATGCAACTGCGGGGGGCAGCATTACTGCACAAAACACCAAAGGGTTTGATATACAAAAAGATACCCTTAAAGTAACTGCATTTAGCGTGACCGGATACCGCGGCAATGCGTATGGATATTTTTATAACAATGATATTACCGGAAATGTTACTATGGCCAATGATGCCAGCTATGCAGGTGGGTATATTACTTATATTAGGAGCAACCAAATTACAGGCAACGCCACTTTCGGCAACAATGGTATTAACGACATGAATGAAGGAGACATAGGTAATTCAGGAAACCATTACACAGGCAACGTGAGTTTTAACTGCGGTGGAACCGGATCGTTATACATCAGTCACGCCGATACCTCCACTTATGATGGTAACCTTACCATTAACCGCACCGCCACGGGCATTACACAGGCTTTTAACGGCGGCGGAATAGTAGGAGGAAATTTCTCATTCACCAATAATACTGCGGGTAATTCATTATTTGGGGTACTCGCCAAAAAAACCAGCGTGGGTGGAAAGGTAGACATTGCATTAAATGATACCACCCCAGGAAGTTTTCAATTATACCATGTAATAAATCAAACCACAGGTGGCAATATCAATGTACAAAATACCAAAGGTTTTGATGTGCAAAAAGATACCCTTAAAGTAACTGCACTCAGCCTTACCGGTTACCGTGGCGGCGCTTATGCATATTTTTATAACAATGATATTACCGGAAATATTACTATGGCCAATGATGCAAGCTATACGGGTGGATATGTTACTTATATCAGGAGCAACCAAATTACCGGCAACGCCACTTTCGGCAATAACGGTGTTAATGACATGAATGAAGGGGACATTGTTAATTCTGGAAACCATTACACGGGGAACGTGAGTTTTACATGTGGCGGTACCGGGTCATTGTACATCAGTCACGGCGATACGTCCAGTTATGATGGTAACCTTGCAATTAACCGCACCGCTACGGGCCTTACGCAGGCTTTTAACGGTGGCGGAATAGTTGGAGGCAACTTCTCATTCACCAATAATACCGCGGGTAATTCATTATTTGGGGTACTTGCAAAAAAAACCAGCGTGGGTGGAAAGGTAGACATTGCAGTGAATGATACCACCCCAGGAAGCTTTCAATTATACCATCTCAGTAATCAAACTACAGGTGGCAATATCAATGTACAAATTACCAAAGGTTTTGATATACAAAAAGATACCCTTAGAGTAACTGCATTTAGCGTGACCGGGTACCGCGGCAATGCGTATGGATATTTTTTAAATAATGATATTACCGGAAATGTTACTATGGCCAATGATGCCAGCTATGCAGGTGGGTATATTACTTATATCAGGAGCAACCAAATTACAGGTGATGCAACATTTACCAATGCCGGTACTAATGATATGAACGATGCGGATATAGGTAGTTCTGGAAATACATATTCCGGCAATGTTTCCTATACCAAAACCGGGGGCCCGATAAATGTAGGAAATGGTGATACTACACAGGTTGGAGGAAATTTAACCTTAACATCTTCATCAGGTATTACTTTAAATAAAATTAAGTTTAACGGTGGTACTAACGGAGTCGTTGAGCAAATGGGCACCCAACCTGTAAACATCACCAGCTTAACGATAGAAAAAACAGGTACAGGCACATTAACTTTAAACGATACGGTAACGGTTACCAATAATCTAAATTTAAATTCAGGTGTTATCATAACAGGCACTAACAGCAATCTGGTAATACCCGATGGAGTAACATATACAGGCGGCTCAACCGCAAGTTATGTTGAGGGCCCTATGCTTAAAACGGGTAATGATGCTTTCGTTTTCCCTGTTGGCCAAAATAACGGATATGCCCCTATAACTATTACTGCACCAGGAAATGTAACAGACCAGTTCCGGGCGCAATATTTTAGTGCGGTGCCTAATGATGCGGGGTATGATTCTACTCAACTTGACCCTACATTAAATCATATTTCCTCAACAGAATATTGGTTGCTGGATAGAATTACAGGTGCCTCAAATGTGAAAGTAACCTTGAGCTGGGATTCGCCAAGAAGCGGTGTAATTAATGATGTACCTAGCCTAAGAGTTGCCCGTTGGAATGGCAGCACATGGAAAGATGAAGGAAACGGGGGGACTAAAGGCAACAATACGCTGGGTACAATACAATCACTCAATGCAGTAAGCAGCTTCAGTCCATTTACTCTTGCGTCTGCCAGTATACTTAACCCGCTTCCCGTAACTTTTGTAAGCTTTACGGCAAGTAAGTGTAATAATAATGTTTGCCTGCAATGGGCTATGGAAAATGAAAAAAACTTTTCTCATTTTGAAATTGAAAAAAGCAGTGACAATAACACCTTTATATCTTTAGGAAGGGTATCTTCAATTAATAGTGCTTTCGCCAATCAATATAGTTTTCAGGATGAAACCCCACTGGCCGGCTTAAATCTTTACCGCCTCAAAATTGTAGATGTTGATGGTAATTTCAAGTATAGCAAAATCAAGCCAATTATTTTCAGCGATAAATCTTCAATTACAATTTATCCGAATCCGGCAAAAGACATTGTAACAATTATTTCATCCAAAAAAATACTTTCTATTGAGGTTTTCGATGTATCGGGAAAAATGATCAGGAACCTGGAAGTGAATGCTGATAACCTTTATAATATTAATGATTTGCCGCAAGGCATGCATTTTTTAAAAATTAGGGATGAAGAAAAAACAACGATTACTAAACTATTAATTAAATAATGTTTAGAGTGTGGGTTTTAATAAGAGCCGCAGGATGACTGCGGCTTTTTTTGTGGCCGCCACAAACGCAGGTTTTATCTCGTCGCTGTCGGCAACGGCAAATCTCTTTTCACCATGTCATCCCTGTTAGCCATATCCCACGCCGTTAGAAAGATAAATCGTACTCTTTTTTCCATTAGGTCAAAATTAATTTTGTCTACAGTGTCAGTCGGTTTATGATAATCGGCGAGAAGCATCCCATCATAAAAAAATAATATTGGCACGCCCTTACGTGCAAAGTTATAATGATCACTTCTAAAATAAATTCTATTCTTATCCTCCGGATCATCATATTTATAATCTAATGTGAGGTGGGTGAATTTATTATTTACTCCTTCACTTATAGTGGGTAGGTCGGTGCTTAATTTATTATGGCCTATTACATAAACATAATTTAAAGAGTCACCTGTTTTGCGTTCCGTATCTATACGGCCAACCATATCAGTGTTTAAATCAACCGTTGTATTTTCTAATGGAAACACCGGATGGTCGGAATAATATTCAGAGCCCCACAATCCTTTTTCCTCCCCGCTTACCGTCATGAAAACCACCGATCTCCTTGGCCCATTACCTTCTTCCTTGGCTTTTGCAAATGCTTGTGCCATTTCAATCACACTTACGGTACCACTTCCATCATCATCAGCTCCGTAGTAAATAGCGTCCCCTCTTTTACCTAAATGATCGTAATGTGCAGTGAGAAAAACATATTCGTCTTTCTTGTCGCTGCCTTCTATGTAACCGATCACATTGCTTGACTCAGATGGAATATTAATTTTCTTGTATTCCAATTTGGTTTTTATTTTTTCCGTAATGACCACATCATTTAAAGGCATAAGAGATTTCGCCGTTGATAAGACTGAAGAAAGTTGCTGTTCATTTAAGATCTTCTGTGCGACGGATTTGGTAATAATTACTACCGGCACTTTACCATTAGTTGTGTCATCAGCACGAACAAGCGATAGGTTTGAACTACGGGAGTTATTTGTAAGGGAAGCCGAAAGTGCATCGGCTAAAGGATTTACCACTAACAGCGCTACCGCACCGTGTTGCTTTGCTATACTCGCTTTTTTAGAAAGATCAAAAGACCATCTTGAAGCCCGCTTTGCGCCGCTTATGATGTATTGATCACCTTCTTTCGGCTCACCGGTGACCACAAGTACTACTTTACCCTTTACATCTTTATTAATATAATCGTCATAATTTGTATCGGTAATGCCGTATCCGGCAAATACAATTTCTTTCGATTTAAATTCCTGGCCATTATCTGAGCCGGGAGTTACAACGTAATCTTTTCCAAACTCATATTTGGTCTTACCGATCTTTAATGATTTCGGTATCAGTGTATCTTTTTTTAATGGATAAACCTGCAGGTAACTATTCAATGACGGTGGTGGTTTAAGACCTATCTGCATAAACTGCCCCTTGATGTATTTCGCAGCTTTGCGCTGGCCTGCAGTACCTGTCTCCCTGCCTTCCATTTCACGGGAAGCAATTATTGTAAGTTGATTTTTTAATGCTGATTGTGTAATAGTTTCAGCATATTTTAATCCGGCATCAGTCTGCGTTAGCTGGTTACTTGTTTGAGCAAAAAGATGAGTGCATACGAAAATAAAAGAGAATGCGAAAAGTAAGTTTTTCATGTACGATAATTTGCGGTTAGATCGCAAATATACTTCGGTCAAGCGAAATTAGCGGAAGAGCAGGCTATCTTATTCACGCGGTTTTGATGGCGGCCTCCTTCAAATTCTGTATGCATAAATCGTTCTATCATTTCCTCTACAAGCCCCTCGCGAACAAAGCGCCCCGGAATGCATATAACATTAGCATCATTATGTTTCCTGGCAAGTTCTGCAATCTCTTCTTCCCAGCATACAGCGGCTCTTATTCCCTGGTGCTTATTTGCAGTAATAGCAACACCATTCGCGCTACCGCAAATTAAAATACCAAAACTTGCATCGCCGTTTTCTACGGCACTGGCAACCGGGTGTGCAAAGTCCGGGTAATCTACCGAGGCATCTGAAAAAGTTCCAAAATCTTTCCAGGTAACACTTTTACCATCGAGAAAAGAAATGATATCTTCTTTGTATTCAAACCCGGCATGGTCACAGCCGATTGCTACAGGCTTCGATAGATTGAATGGAGACATAACAACATGTTTAAAGGTGTCTGTAAAGGTATATAAATAGATGCTTTCCCTTTGTAAAAAAGTGAAATGCTACAGTGGTCCTTTAAGCCGTAAGATTATTTTTTTGATAATGACAAGAAAGCTAATCTATTGCATCGTAAACGAGACCCGCAACCACCGCATACACTAAATGATGAAAAATATCCACAGCGATATCCTTAGTTTCCCATTCATTTATTGGCGGTGCAATGTCCAGTTTTGGTTCAATCGTAATTGCTGTACCCCAAATTGCAGCAAAATGTGTGGCGGTTGCTGCAAAACCAGTAATGCCAGCGAGTGAAAGTAATCCGCGAAGTGCGCCCCAGGACGATCCGTACACCCAATGAACTTCATTAGAAAATTCTTCCTTATTTCCTGGTGTTGGTTCAATGTGCAATGTCTTCTTAACGGCCTTAGCAGGTGCATTGCTGGGTTTTCTCTTTGTAATCCTCATTTCTATCATCTGTGAAACGGTCATAGCAAGTGTTCCTGCTGCTCCTGCTATCAAGCCTTTACCGATGGCAGCGCCTATTGCCCCCAAGACTGTTGATTCATGCGAATTACTTTTCATATTTACAATTTTTAGTTTTTCAGTCATGCTGATGAAATAAAATTTGCTGCAATTCTTATTCCTAATCCCTATCATTTTATATGATCCCTAAAAAGATATTGGCAGGATTTTCTATTGTATATCAATAAAAATATCGGCAAAGGAAAAAGAAGGCATTCGCTAAAGCAGTTTTCTTCATTCAAAATTTAGGTTGATTATAGTTGACCTATTCCCGATTTTTTTCACTCACTTTGCAAGCATAATCAAACAAATCAAATCAAAATAAATCTATCATGAAACAATTATTGAATTCATTAAAATTAGCAGTATGTGCTTCGTCGTTTCTATGGCTCGCATCATGCAATAGCGGCAATACTACCGAAACCACCACTACCGATAGTACAAGTATGATGGATACAAGTCCTGCCGGTATGGACACTACGAGCAACATGAGCAGCACCGATACATCTGTGCATCATGTGTCTGCAGTACTCTCAGGAGTCTTTCCTGATACGACCGTTA
Source organism: Ginsengibacter sp. (assembly GCA_040007325.1). GTDB lineage: Bacteria > Bacteroidota > Bacteroidia > Chitinophagales > Chitinophagaceae > Ginsengibacter. The sequence continues at coordinate 14,168 of JBDTVF010000046.1, forward strand.
CAGGTAACGTACAGTTTGATGCAGACAATGGAAAAGTGAAAATGAAACTGGAGCTTATGATCCCTACGAAAGCAAACAAAAGTGTTGCCGTACACATTCACGAAAAAGGCGACTGTGGCGACATGGGTAAGGCGGCAGGCGGCCACTGGAATCCAACCGGAGCTAATCATGGCAAGTGGGGAGGAAGCAGTTATCATCTTGGTGATATTGGGAATGTAAAACTTGACAGCAAAGGAGCGGGCACTATGGAGATGGAAACGGATTTATGGACAATAGGAGGAGATGAAAAATCAAATATTGTGGGCAAATCAATAATCGTACATGGAGGTGTGGACGATTTTGTATCTCAGCCATCAGGTAATGCCGGTACCCGGATCGGTTGCGGAATTATAAAATAGTTTTTCTTGATAAAAAAAATCCCCGCCGAATAATATGGCGGGGATTTTTTTATGAATTTGAAGAGAAACCGTAGTGATCATGTAAATCTTTAGTATAGCTGCTCTCGACAGGTTTGGAAGCGTCGTATTCCGGACTGTTTTTTACATCCTCAACATTTACGCTTACCATAAATTCCTGCACGCTCCATTTTACTTCTTTAATCCATTGTGGAGATATTAAAACTTTTTTATGAGAAAAAAGATTACCTGTTTTAACCACAATAAAGGATACCTGCCAAGTCTTATCATCTAATATAAAATCAGCAACGGTTCCTATTTCCCCATCTTCAGCGTGAATCGTATAGCCTTTTAGTTCATGAGTACTTCTGAGGTGCGTAGCTTTTTTAGGAGCTTCATTTTTTTCTTGTTGCTCAATTTCTTCTTCTGTCACTAACGGTGCCAGTGGAAAGACTCCCATCATTCCCATGCCGTCTCCATACAACCCGGCATCGTAGTAACTTTGCCACGGGTAATAGGCAAAAAGTTTTTCTTCTTCCTGTCTGGAAATAGGTTTATCAGTATCGATGTCAGGGCTGTCTTCCACTTGTTTTCGCGTAAGGTTCACCGGTATTATCTTACTTTCCCAATCAGGGGCAAGTATGGCAACGGGAGAAATAAGCACTTCACGGCCGGTAAGCCAGCCACCCGTTTTTACGATCATGTAACGAATAGTCCAGGTGGTGTCATCAAAATAGAATTCTTCCACTTTGCCTATTTCGCCATCAGTAGCGCCTATCGTAAACCCCGAAAGATTGTTTATATTTCTTTGCATGATGTTTGTTTTAAAAAGATTTGAGACTGAATCGCTGTATAAAGTTAGCCAACTTAGAAATTGCTATCATAAATCTTGCCTCATTTTCGCTCTGGAATTTTGAGGGACTTAGATTTGTCATAACATTGGCAAGAAATTGCTATACGCAGTTTTGGCTATTCTATATGCTTTAGCTTTACGTACGATTTTTCATAAAAAACAAAACCAATATATGTTATATAAAATGCTTTTATTTTTCATTTATGCATCCTTTATGCTATCATGTTCTACAAATAATGAGCACGACAAAAGCAATCCTGTAATCATTAATGTAGCATCAAGCGCTTCAGCTGATTCTTCGAAACCTGGCGGCTCAGGAAGTGCTTACAAGTATGAGCTAAAGTCCCCGGCGCATTCGTGGAAACTCCCTGATCAATTGGTGGAAGTGTCAGGAAATACATGGATCGATCAGGATCATCTAATTCTTATCGAAGATTTGAACCCTCTTTTATACGTTGTAAAAATTGACGGTGATAAGTTAAGTCTTGAAAAGACTATTTCATTTAAAAAAGACGATGATGAAAAATTTGACATCGAAGATGTAACTATTGTGAACAACGTAGTATATGCATTGTGGAGCCATGGCACATTATTTAAAATATCTGATTGGAACAATACGCCATCAGTGGAAAAGATCAAAACTTTTTTGAAAAAAGAAAATAATACTGAAGGGCTTTGCTATGATCCTGTTTCGAATAAATTACTCCTTGCATGCAAAGACGAATCAGGTATTGCCGATGAAAAAAAATCAACAAGAGCTGTTTATGATTTCGACATGACCACAGAGCAATTAGATAAAAATCCTTTTATGGTTATTCATAAAAACGATTTTGAAAAAGTAGCAGATGAAAAACTTGAATTCAATCCATCGGCGATTGCAGTTCATCCCATAACCAAAGACATCTATATACTTTCAACCAAGGATACAAAATGTATGGCCGTTTATTCGCACGATGGTAAGCTTAAGGATTTCCAGTTTATAGATAAAGATCTTATGCCGCAACCGGAAGGCATTTGCTTTTCGCCGGATGGTAAGTTGTATATCAGTTCAGAAGGTAAGAAAGGAGATCCGGGAAACCTCTTTGAATTTAATCCCTTGGGCAAATAAATGTCATTACATAATAACAATCAAACCCTTCATCACAACTTGTTCACGCTATAACCGTAAAATTACGGATGATAAGAAATCCAAATCATCCAAAGCTGTATCCTCAGCGGGATGCAGGATAATTGTCTAAATTACACCTATTGCTTCGGGAGTGGATAAAATAAAAATTTGTTAAATAAAAATTTCCTTACTTTTATTGCATATTATTCCACCCCGAAAAAACGATTTGCGCCTTTACCCATATAAATAACTTTGATTGTATGCCATTTAACTAAACGCATACGATTGTAAAGTAATTAGCTATTCATATAAAAAATCAATTAAGGTTTGTCTCAAAAATATTTTTTAACCCAAAACAAAAGTCAGTCCATCGAATAAGTGTAAGAAATACAAGTAATGTCAGCAAACAAAAAACAAAATAATTTAACCAAAAATCAAAATCTGCAATATGAAAAAATTTACAAAACACATTAATTTATGTGGTCTGAATTTATCAAATTTCTCACCCGGATCTTTTAAGAAATTATTTCTTTTCAATTTAATTTTCTTTATCAGTTTTTGTGTTAGTGCACAAAATAAGGTCCATGTCACTGGCGTAGTGAAGGATGACAAAGGAACTCCTGCGTCAAATGTAAGTGTTACCATAAAAGGCTCAAAAGGCGGAGTAACAACAAATGCCGATGGAGCCTTTTCCCTTGATGTCCCTTCAAAAAAATCTACGCTCATTATTTCGAATGTAGGCTATCAAAGCCAGGAAATACCTGTTGGTACTACCACCAATTTTTCAGTTAGCCTTGCCCCCTCGGTGAATAGCTTAAGTGAAGTAGTGGTGGTTGGGTATGGCACTCAAAAAAAGGTAACTCTTACAGGTGCTGTGGCACAGGTAAAGGGCAGTGAATTACAAAAATCTCCTGCAGTTAATCTTTCTAACTCGATAGCCGGTCGTTTGCCGGGTGTTGTGGCAACCAATAGGAGTGGCGAACCTGGTTATGACGGTTCCGCTATACACATTCGTGGTGTCAATTCTTTAGGAAGTAATGATGCATTAATCGTTATTGACGGAGTACCTGCCCGGGCCGGTGGCTTAGACCGCTTAAATCCTGCTGATATAGAGAGTATGTCAGTATTGAAAGATGCGTCTGGTGCTATCTATGGCGCCCGTGCCGCAAATGGAGTTATACTCATTACCACCAAGCATGGTAAGGCAGGAAAACCTGAATTATCTTATAGCTTTAACCAGGGTTGGGGTCAGCCCACGATTATACCTAAAATGTTGGATGCTGTTGAGTATTCAACCATGGCGAATGAAATAGAAATATATAAATTGGATCCTTCAAAATGGGCAGATGCAGCGGCGGCCTATAAGGCCACCGGAAGTTACACTGATCCCGTAAGTGGTAGTGTATCTACAGCACCTTTTCAACCCGCTGATATTGAAAAGTACAAAGATGGGTCCGACCCATGGGGCCATCCCAA
>JBDTVF010000047.1:0-17899 GCA_040007325.1 Ginsengibacter sp.
CAAAAGTATGACTATCACTACAATACCTTTCTGCGGATTATATCTGCGCTATTCAATTTTAATTAATTTATTCTTTACCGTTATGTTATTGACCGAGGTATTTAATATGTATATACCACCAGGCAAATTATTTACATCACCCAAATTAAGTTTAGTCGTACCTTTTTGTACCTGAAGCTTCTTATAGAGTGCTACTGCACCATATACATCATAAAGTTTAAAAGACATTTCGCCATCTTCAGGTATAGTCACCTCAACTTTAAGAGCATTTTTGAAAGGGTTTATAGTAGATACTTTTACAAATAGATTACCGCTTCCTATTACAATTATCTTTGAATAAGTATCCGGGCCATTCGCATTATTTATAAGTTTAAGGCGGTAAAATGACAGGGTTGAATTAAAATCACCATCATAGAAAATGTATGAAGCAACACTCGGATTTCCATTTGCCCTTATGTTTGCTATTCTTAGAAACTTAAGTCCATCTACACTTTTCTCAATTTCATATTCTCTATATCCTTCTTCACTGTTTACAGTCCATTTCAATACAGCTTTTTCATTTACAGCATTTGCCTTAAATGATATTAATCTCGAATCGAGTACACTACAGCTCACATTAAACACTTTTAAAAAAATTTTCTGACTGTTGTCTACGGAACAATTTATGTTAGTGAGATTCGTGGGTGTTGTAGCAACCTTCAGGCGATAATATTTACCACTATCTGCTGCAACTGTGGTAAACGTAGTATCGACAAAATAAGTCCATAACCCATTTACCAGGGTTGGAACTTTAGATCCGCATACGCCGGTACTTGCCCAGTTTATACCGTTGCTGCTTTTCTCCCAACACCAATTAGTATAGTTATTAAAATAACTCTTAACGGTATCGCTAAGGTTAACCGGATAACCAACACAGGACGTTGCGGTATCGCTTGGATTCATCACTAAATTCGGATAGCAGGTTGCAAGTTTAATATCATCAATTACCCAATCGTTGCCACCACCACCGGGCGCATTATTTTTAATGGTAATGGTAAACTGAGTTTCGGTTGGGCCTGTCTTATAGATAAATCCCCGTTTCACCCATTTCTGATCGTAGACAATATTACCTGTTGTAAAATAGTCAACATCGTTAATTGCATATGCAAGATTTGGAAGCACGCCTGGGGTATAGGTAGCGTTGCTATTTGAGTCTATTCCGCACTTACCGCAGATGTTTCTTACCCAGGCTGAGAATTCATAGTTAGTATTCGGGCATACATTTTTAATAGTATCACGAAAAGCCTCGCCAGTGGGATAAGCAGCATTTACCACAAGCATGTAGCCACCTGTTTGGCCCGCAGGGGTTGGTGGATTACCGGTTACCTGGTTTGATGCATTGGTATGATCTCCTATAATATCCCAGAATCCATTAAAGACACGATCGGGGTTGGGGGTTGGTGCATAGGGGCCTGCATTGTTGGTTGTGCCGTTGGCACTGGTGTTATTTGCGATAGAATAATAATTATCCTGTGGCGCATTTGCACCCAAATTAACCTTTATATACCCCGGAACTATCGCAGGTAATGGCCGGTTTTGAGTGTTCCCACTTTTAAACGAACTATCTGCCGTAAAACTTGCGCTTAAAAAGTTTGTACATAACGCCTGGTTTTTGATAATTTTTATACCTGGGTAATCAAAGCGATAGGTTCTGTTTACGCCGGAAGTGTCAAAATAAAAATTTCCGGTTAGATGAATGGTGTCTCCATAATTTGCAGTGATCAAAAGACGGTATGCTACCACCAGTAAAGTTGCTCCATAAAACTTTGGCTTACTTACAAAAGGAGTTATAGTTCCTCCGCCTGTATTTACGCCAAATGTTCCTATGCCATTATCCGGGTTAGATGCACCACTTCCAATATTAACACGTACTCTGCCAATACCACCACTCGTGGCATACACGCCTTTATCGTCAAGTGCTGCGTTTGTATAAGTGCCCTGATATGTCAGCCCCTCATTTGTAACGATCTTAAGCGAATTGCTAAGATATTGGGTACCGGTACGAATGGAATCGATATAATAAAAATTATTAGTAATAGCATTTACTTTTACCAAGGCACGTACTTCAATAATATCTCCCTGTTCAAGGGTGCCACCGCCTACGCCACGCGTAATATTTATATAGCTATAACTGAATGTTAGCTTTTGCGAAAGAAGTTGTTGAGGCAGAAGAAATGCTAGAACAATTACCAACTGCAATAATTTGAATATCTTTTGCGTTGATATTAAATCTGTTGAGTTGAGCTTGCGTTTGACTTTACCAGGAAAAAATTTCCAGCTTCCAGAATTTGTTTTCATAATGATATTTGATATCAGAGGTGTCTTCCGGTAAGTTCTCTGATCTAACGAATTCCGCATCTTATTATTATCCTTCAACACGACAGGCGGGTGCCCCGCAATTCCTATTCTAAAATAATCCTAAAGTATCCCGTTTTATTAATGCTAGCTAAGGATCTCACCTCTTCTTTAAGACCAAATTTTATATCCTTCAAAAATTTGATTAAGGCTAGTTGTTTCGCCTACCTTCTCGTAATTGTTATAACGTCCAACTGTTAAAATGAGCCATTTAGCACATTTGTATGAAACCCATCTTCCCAGCTAAACTCATCATGGGAAGCTCACTGGGACCGGATGATTCCTTATGGGCGACAGAAAACTTCGCATATAAGGTCGGTAGATAAATCCGGTTGATGGGGCAAAACAACACTTATAGATTTAAGCACTTCAAAAGATTTTACAAATCCTCCGAAATGGCCACAGGGTGGGCTGATGGGTATGGCTTTGCATTCTACAATGTATAGCGAATGGCCAGTACCTTCAAAACCCTGGGTTTACCTGGCGTATGTTTATCATTATATAAGTTCCGCAGGTTGTTCCGGCAGCGGTCCTAATAATTTTAAAACCAAAATAGTCAGTTATGATTATGACGGAGCTTCATATTTATTGAGCAATGAAAAGATAATAATTGATAGTCTCAATGGAAGTAATGATCATAATTCCGGTCGGCTTGCTGGAAAGCTTGTCCTAAAAGGCAGCAGTAGCAATAATAATTTTTCGTTCGATATCAAAAAGATTAGCCCAGGCATTTATAGTTTTAAACTATATAATGCCTATGATAGAATTTTAACTACCGAAAAAGCAATGATTTATTAAAGCTATTCGATTTTACCGACCATATTTTCAGGCACCACCCACTCATCAAATTCTGCAGCTGTAAGGTAACCAAGCTTCATTGCCATCTCTTTTAATGTGGTGTTTTCTTTGTGCGCTTTCTGCGCAATTTCCGCGGCTTTGTAGTAACCAATTTTTGTATTCAGTGCAGTAACAAGCATTAATGAATTATCTAAGTGTTTTTTGATATTTGATTCGATTGGTTCAATTCCTTTAGCACATTTTTCATTAAAGCTATTACAACCATCCGCAATTAGCCTGGCACTGTGTAAAAAATTGTAAGCCATCATAGGCTTGAATACATTTAATTCAAAATGGCCTGTAGCGCCGCCGATGCTCAGTGCCACGTCATTTCCCATTACCTGGGCAGATATCATAGTGAGCGCCTCGCATTGAGTTGGATTTACTTTACCCGGCATAATTGAAGAGCCTGGCTCATTATCCGGAATATGAATTTCCCCGATACCGCTCCTTGGACCAGATGATAGCATTCTTATATCATTAGCAATTTTCATTAGGCTCACAGCAACTGTCTTTAATGCGCCATGCGATTCCACTAAAGCATCATGTGCGGCCAGTGATTCAAATTTATTTTCTGCAGTAATAAAATGAAGGCCTGTAAGCTCTGCAATTACCTCAGCTACGTTCTTTGCATAGCCTTCGGGGGTATTAATGCCTGTTCCCACAGCCGTGCCGCCAAGAGCCAGTTCGCTCAGGTGAACCATTGTATTTCTTATCGCCCTGAGTCCATGATCTAACTGTGAGGCGTAGCCGCTAAACTCTTGCCCGAGGGTTAGGGGTGTTGCATCCATAAAATGTGTACGCCCAATCTTCACGACCTTCATAAATTCCTTTGCCTTTTCTGATAAAGTATTTTTCAAATTTGTAATGGCTGGTAGTGTATGATCGTTCAGAATCTTGTAAGCTGCAATATGCATCGCTGTAGGAAAGGTGTCATTACTTGATTGAGATTTATTAACATCATCATTTGGATGCAAGATTTTTTCTTTATCCGACAATTTGCCCCCATTCAAAACATGGGCCCTGTAAGCAATCACTTCATTTACATTCATATTGCTTTGAGTTCCACTTCCCGTTTGCCATACAACAAGGGGAAATTCGTTGTCTAATTTGCCCGACAGTATTTCATCACATACTTTGCTAATGAGATCACATTTTTCTTTTGACAGAATACCAGCGTCAAAATTTGTAATAGCTGCGGCCTTTTTTAAATAAGCAAATGCCTTTATAATTTCTTTGGGCATTTTATTGATATCCTGGGCAATCTTAAAATTTTCAATGCTACGTTGAGTCTGAGCCCCATAGTAAGCTGTCGCAGGCACTTGCACTTCACCCATCGTATCCTTCTCGATCCTTGTTTCCATTTTATTTTCTTTTTCTGAAAAGACTACAATTTAAACTGTCTGCAAATTTACTTCAAAACAGAGCGATGATAAATAAAATTGATGTGGTTGGATTTTTGTATGCACTTAACTTCGTAGAACAAAATTTTGGCTAATCAATGTAGTATTGGTGAAAAACTAAATCATATAATGTGAAAATTTTTACTTTTTTACTTGTTTTTGTTTTCGGAATTTTTGTTTTCTATGTTTTTACCCATGGGCCTCAACGCAATTATGATGAGGTGAATATAGACACCGTGAAATCAAGTAACGAAAGACCTGGTTTGGCAGACTTGCCTGCGGTGCAAACAGTGCAGCATCCGAGAGTAGAGGACACGATACCGGTTGTTGAAGTAGTGGCTCCAGAATTAAAGCCCAATACTTTAATTTCTTTTGCCAAAACTCTTATAGGAACGCCATATAGGTACGCATCTACTGATCCTCGTATTGGCTTTGATTGTTCTGGATTTATTACCTATGTCTTCAATCATTTTAATGTAAAAGTTCCACGCTCCTCAAAAGATTTTGAACATATAGGTAAAGAAATTCCAGTGAACAAAAGTAAACAGGGTGATCTCATCTTATTTACGGGCACAGATAGCACGGAGAGGATTATCGGGCACATGGGAATCGTAATCTCCAATAATGATAGCCTTAGGTTTATTCATTCTTCTTCAGGTAAGGCTAATGGAGTTGTGATTACTGCCTTGAATAACTACTACCGTAGCAGATTTGTGAAAACAATTCGTGTTTTGGATAATTAGATGGAAGATGTAAAATCAGGTTTTCTTTTTTCGATGAAAGCAGTTGTACCTTCCTTTTTATCAGGCGAGGCAAATGATTCGCCAAATAGTTTAATCTCTTCATCGAATCCATTAACGCCCGATTCATAGTATGCGTTCACAGCTGAGATTACTTTGGAAACAGCCACAGGCGATTTTGAAAGAATTATTTTGAGTAATTCTTTCGTTTTTTCAATGAGAGTTTCCTGGCTGGTGACATAATTTACAAGACCAAGTATCTTGGCTTCATTGGCATCAATCATAACCCCTGTCATCATTAATTCCATGGCTTTTCCCTTACCTACAAGCAAGGTTAAACGCTGAGTACCTCCGTATCCCGGTATTAAGCCAAGATTCACCTCGGGCTGGCCAAATTTTGCGTTGTCACTTGCTAACCTGAAATGACATGCCATAGCGAGCTCACAACCGCCGCCTAATGCAAAACCGTTCACAGCAGCGATTATAGGCTTTGGAGCATTTTCGATTTTGAAAAAAATATCCTGCCCTCTTTTTGCAAGCTTAGCACCTTCATCATCCTGTACCTGGGTGAATTCAGAAATGTCGGCTCCGGCAATAAATGCTTTACTACCCGCCCCTGTGATTATAGCTGCCCTGATCTGTTTATCATTATATAATTGTTGAATGGCTTTTTCCAGTTCTTCTAATACAGTTTTATTAAGTGCATTTAACTTATCAGGGCGATTAATTGTTATGGTAAAAATTCCTTCGTCTAAACTTGTCAGTAAGGTTGTATACATTCAAATGTTATTTAAAAAGTCTGGTTTAAAAATTTCTGTTTTCCTTCACCCATTTCTTTATATACTCCGTGATTTCGGACGTATTCGTGCCCGGGGTAAAAAGCTTTCCTACACCCATCTCGTTTAATTTTTTAATGTCTTCGTCTGGAATAATGCCGCCGCCGGTAAGTAATACGTCAGTAATATTCTTTTGCTTTAACAGTTCTAAAATTTTTTTAAATACCGTATTATGCGCACCGGAAAGAATGCTAATTCCGATGGCGTCTACATCTTCCTGTAAAGCAGTGTTGACAACCATTTCAGGCGTCTGTCGCAGCCCTGTGTAAATGACCTCCATGCCTGCATCCCTAAGCGAAGTAGCAATAATTTTGGCTCCCCGATCATGGCCATCCAGGCCTACCTTTGCCACTAAAACCCGCACGGGCCGATACTTCGCGTTTCCTGTTAATTGTTCTGAAGTCATTTTTTATTAAATTATAGCAAGCAATAAAGTGAAAAATAACTAAGCTCTTTATCGCAGTCTTCGATAGAAATTTTTTGCTGTCATTTTATGATTTTTTTTCAAGCAGTATTGACAATGCAAAGCGAATTCTTTTTATTGTTTCCTCTTTACCGAGAAGTCCTGCAATATCAAAAACGCCGGGGCCATATTTACCCCCTACCAGCATAATCCTGAAAGGCAACATAAGTTCGCCAGGTTTTATTCTATTGACAGATGCTATTTCTTTAAAAGAATGTTCAAGATCATCGTGATTCCATGAGGTTGTCAACGAATAATTTCTAAGTAGCTCGCTGAAGAAAAGATTCTTATCGTTGTTCCATTTAGACATTATAGAATCAGTGTCTATTTTTTCCGGTTTTATGAAAAAATAGTTTGCCTGTTCCCAAAAATCAGTAAGCAGAGTGCAGCGATCTTTTACTAGACCGATAATGTTCAAAAGTTTATTTTCTTCGTCGATCTTAATATTTTTTTCTTCAAATATTTTTTTGACGTCAGGTAAGAGCCGCTCTGCGCTACATTTTTTTATCCATTCATGGTTGAACCATTTTGCTTTTTCAAAATCAAATTTCGCTCCGCTTGAATGGACACGTTCTATAGAAAAATTTTCAATTAATTCATCGATCGAAAAAATTTCTTGCTCACTGCCGGCATTCCATCCAAGCATTGCGAGCATATTTATAAAGGCTTCCGGCAAGAAGCCAAGATCTTTAAACCCTTTTAAAAGATCATTTGAGGCTGGATCGCGCCAACCCAAAGCAAAAACCGGGAAGCCTAACCTTTCTCCATCTCTTTTACTAAGCTTGCCATTACCATCAGGTTTTAATATTAATGGAAAATGTGCCCATTTGGGCATGTGCTTTTCCCAACCAAGATATTTCCATAGCAGCACGTGCACAGGTGCACTTGGCAGCCATTCTTCTCCACGAAATGCATGGGTAATTTTCATTAGGTAATCGTCGACCACTACAGCAAGATGATAGGTTGGCATTCCATCTGCTTTTAAAAGAACTTTATCATCAACACTGTTAGTATCCATCCGTATATTTCCCCGAATCATATCATCGAAAGAAACGAATTCGTCCCTGATGATTTTAATACGAACTACATAGGGAAGGCCGGAGTTTAATAAGGCCTGGGTCTCCTCGTCTGAAAGAGATAGTGAATTCTTCATATCCAGCCTCACCTGGTAGTTATATTGAAGATTACTTTTGCCCTGCGATCTCAACTTTTCTCTTAGCGCCTCTATTTCCTCAGGCGTATCAAATGCGTAATAGGCATGGCCATCGTTCACCAGTTGCTCAGCATATTCTTTATAAAAGTTTTTTCTTTCGCTCTGCCTATACGGCTCATATTCTCCGTTTTTATGCGGGCCTTCCTCAGGTAATATACCGCACCAGGCCAATGAATCTACTATATAAGGTTCAGCGCCTTCTACGAACCTGGTTTGATCAGTGTCTTCAATTCTTAGAACAAAAGCTCCGTTATTTTTTTTTGCAAAAAGATAATTAAATAGGGCGGTTCTTACGCCGCCTAAGTGAAGCGCACCTGTCGGGCTAGGGGCAAATCTCACTCTTACTTTACTCATACCCGCAAAGATAGTCTGGCTTGAGTAGAGTTGCGGTCTGTATCATAATAAAAAAGCTTGTGGCATGTACCACAAGCTTTCAATAAAAAATTTAATATATTATTAGAACTTATCTAAGTAAAATAGTTCTAGGAGTATTGCCGTCAATTGAGATGGTAGCAACTTTATCACAGCTGCCATCTCCAAAATCAAGCACTGCAGAATGATTAGCGCCTTCTATTGTGAGTTTGCCCATATCAATATTTTCGCATATCACTTTCTTTTCCAATGGCTGGATAATTGTTGATGTACGGGAATTGCCTGCGGCATTAGTAACAGAGTTGCTTCCTGTCATTGAATATTCATCGTCCAATAAATTGTATGGTGTGGAAGATCCTTGTGTTTGAACAATATCCTGGGTACCGGCGTGTAGCCAATAGCGACCACCCGGTGCCGTTATTTTACCATTTTCGCAAGTGCGGCTCCAGCTTTTTATCCCCGCCTGGCTTGTATTTGTCCAGGTAATTTTACCTTCTTTCTTAAAGCCGCTTACATAATAGTTTTCAAACGTCATTACAGCCATGCTGCCAGATTTGCGCAATGAATCAGATAAGGTAATGTATATCTTACCACTTCTTGTGATTCCATTAGATGATGTGCAACCTGAGCCAAAATCAAGAGTAATATTTTTAGGGAAGCCCTGCAAAGGAGTAATGGTAGCCGCTGCGCAACTGAGTACATTTAATGTCTCGGTAGCATGTGCTGGCGTATTACCTGAAAAGTCATTATCTATTGCGGCTTCATTAAGCACATATTCCGCATCTGAGTTTAGATTGTCTGAAATGGCCTGGTCACCGCTTAATTCAAAAGTTGTTTCGATTTCTGATGATGCATTACCATCTTTTTTACATGCTGAAAAGCCGCCTACGAATACAAATGCTGTAGCGGTAAGCAAAAAGTTTTTTAATTTCATAAAGTATTTTTAAATGATTTGGTGAATCATAAGATGAATGATATTCGAAGATGTTTAATTACACCAAAAATTTTTTTTCTTCAATGTTTTATCTCGTAAAAACGCCCTTCCTGCTTAAAAAATTGTATCCTGGCTGTGTGTGGGAGATAGATACTTCAACAAAGGAATTGTACTTAACATTCGACGACGGCCCGCATCCTGAGGTAACTCCCTTCGTATTAGAAGAACTCAAAAGGTATAGTGCTGTTGCAACTTTTTTTTGCATTGGTGAAAATGTAAAAAAGCATTTTAATGTTTATAAACAAATTATTGAACAGGGACATCAACCTGCTAACCATACCTTTAATCACCTCAATGGCTGGAAAGTAAAAGACGATGAATACATTGAAAATGTTTTACTCGCTTCAAAGATTATCGACTCCAATCTTTTTCGCCCACCTTACGGAAGAATTACAAAATTCCAATTAAAAGTTTTGAGAGGAAACAAGCTGAATCTTACGACTGTTATGTGGAGTGTACTTAGTGGCGATTTTGATGAAAACTTGTCTGGTGAAAATTGCTACCTAAATGTTGTTAATCATGCAAAACCCGGATCAATTATAGTTTTTCATGATAGTGTCAAAGCTTTTGAGAGACTTAAATATGCACTGCCTCGTGTCTTAGAACACTTTTCATCATTGGGTTATGGCTTCAGGCCAATCATAATTCGTTAAAAAAAAATTGGGCCGGGGTAGATACCCAGGCCCGTTTTTAATCCGTACCCTATGAAAACTGTCGTGAAGTTAATAAATAGTTTTTAACAAATCAACAACAATTTTACTAACGGGGGTAATAATTTGAGAAATGTCATTTATAGAAATTGTAGCCTTGTTATCACAAGTTCCGTCGCCATAGGCCAGTATCGCGTTAATACTACTTCGGGATACGCGCGCAGTTCCGCGACCTATCCAACAACAAATAATTTTTTTTACTAGAGGATTAACTATAGTTACTGCGCAGGAATCGCCACCAGACGCAGATCCTTTAGCATTGCCGCTCACGTGGGAGACATGATATAGAGGATAAAACGGCGTGCAATTGTCCTCAATTTGTGATAACTTTTATGCTATTCCAGCTCTTATATTGCGCGCTTAAACTACTAGTAATTTTACCATCTATAATTTTCGAGTCCGCTCGGTTTTTTTTGACGAACTTGTAATTAGTACACTGTGGATTTGTTCACGTTTGAAAATGTTTTCAAAATATTCATCAAAAGCTATAGTTACTTTTCTGCCAGTTACAAATATTAGTCCGATATAAACACTTATGATCTTGTCTTTACGCAATTTACCGTCCTTCTGAAGTAGCCAGAACCGAAATCAATATTTATAGTTTTTAGTTTTTGGAAATACATGTGAAGGTTGGGGCATGACCTAAACGATAAAACAATAAGATGCGGGATCGGGGTAGAGCATTTTTGACAGGGGTTGCATAGCGAAAGCTTGATGATGCCTTAAATTATTTTAGCGGCGACTATGAAAAATTGCGAGGCGCGAATATATTGTTAGGTGCGGACTGAGCGTACCATTTAGATTATCATTAGAAAAACATTTTTAAGATTATGTGGTTTGGCCTATTTGAATTTGAGAAAATAAATTATGAGTTCGCTTGGCTATCTAATTGGATTTCTAGAATAGTTTTCCAGTCATTATAGAATTTATCATATACGCCCCTATTTGTCGGCTCGATTTTTTTCAATGGCTTAAATTGTTTAAATGCATCTTCATGAGTCTTGAAAATATTAGCTCCTATACCGGCTCCAAGAGCGGCTCCCACACTTCCATCATTTGCGTAAAGTTCAACTGCAACACCTGTCGCATTCACGAATGATTCCATGAACACTTCACTTAAAAATAAGTTTGATTCACCTGCTCGAATAATTTTTGGGGACAGCCCATTTTCTCTCATAATGTCAAGGCCATATCGAAAAGCGAAAGCAATACCTTCCTGTACGGCTCGAAAAATGTGCGCCTTTGTATGTTTATTTAAGTCGATATTATTAATGTGAGCTCCCGGTATTTTATTTTGTAACATCCTTTCCGCTCCATTGCCGAAAGGCAGCACAAACAAGCCATCAGAACCTACTGAGACACTTGCTGCCTGCTCATTCATTTCTGAATAATTCAAATTATCACCACACATTTTTCTTGTCCAGCTATTCATGATACCGGTGCCGTTTATACAAAGTAACACACCGAGCCTTCTGGCATTCTCAGAATTGTTTACATGTGCAAAAGCATTAACTCTTGAAAATTTATCGCGAAACAATTTGTCGGTAACAGCATAGATCACTCCTGAGGTACCTGCGGTCGCTGCAACTTCGCCAGGTTCCAGCACATTTAATGACAAGGCATTATTAAGTTGATCTCCCGCTTTGTAGGAGACAGGAATGCCTTTCTTTAACGAAAGGTCTTCTGCAATCTCTTTTAGAATCTTTCCGTGAGAAGAAAATAAAGGTTGTAATGTCGGTATGACGGAATCAGCAAAATCAAAGTGCTTCATTACATCGCGGGAAAGGCCATTGTTTTTAAAATCAAATAAAATGCCTTCTGAAAGTGCGGAAGATGTTGTAGTAATTCCCCCGGTTAATTTCATTGCAATGAAATCACCAGGCAGCATTATCTTATAAATCCGGTTATAAATTTCCGGTTCATTTTGTTTTACCCAAGCCAACTTGGAAGCGGTAAAATTTCCCGGTGAATTTAGCAGACATGATGAACAAATATTTTCGCCTATTGTATTAAACGCGTTGTCTCCAATTTGAACAGCCCGGCTGTCGCACCAAATGATACTGTCTCTTAAAACTTTTTGATCTTTATCAACTACAACTAATCCATGCATCTGGTAAGAAATACCAATGGCTTCAATATCGGTTGAAGTAAATTTACCAGAGCCAATTAGTTTTCGTATAGCCTTAACAGTATGATCCCACCACATCTCTGGTGACTGTTCGGCCCAGCCGGGATGCAATGACGTGATCGACGTTTCTGCATCAGGATACTGGGCGCTTGCAATGCACTGTTGTGTGTTTACATCTACTGCTGAAACTTTAATAAATGATGTACCTAGATCGATTCCTAATAGCAGCATTACTGTTTTTTAAAATTTAAATAAGAATTGCTTGCATTGAGTATATCAAAGCTCAGATTGGCGAAAATTGCATGTTGCAAATCATGCTATGATTTCTTTAAAATTCTTATCAGATAAAGCGATTGATAATATTCTCAAAATATTCCTGTTGCCCGCTTATCATAGCAGGTTCTCCATTTTTTATCGCAAAGCTTCTCAGGTCCTCAAGAGAAAGCTTGCCCGTTTCAAATTCTTTTCCCTTTCCTTTATCATAAGATGCATAACGGTCTTTACGAAGCTTCTTATAGTTTGAATTGCTTAAAATATTATCGGCAGCGAGTAATGCACGGGCGAACATATCCATGCCTCCGATGTGGGCATGAAATAGATCTGCCGGATCGGTAGAGTTTCTGCGGATCTTGGCATCGAAATTTATACCGCCGCCTTTAAATCCACCGGTTTCAAGAATTACCAGCATCGCTTCGGCAAGTTCATTCAGGTTGTTAGGGAACTGGTCGGTGTCCCACCCGTTTTGATAGTCGCCGCGATTCGCATCCATGCTTCCCAAAAGTCCCGCATCTGCGGCTACCTGCAATTCATGTGTAAAAGTGTGGCCGGCAAGCGTAGCATGATTGACTTCAATATTCAGCTTAAAATCATCCATAAGATCGTATTGCCTGAGAAAGCTAATGACCGTTGCAGCGTCATAATCATATTGATGCTTGGTTGGTTCACAAGGTTTTGGTTCAATAAAGAAAGTTCCTTTGAAACCATTCTTTCTTGCATAATCTTTGGCTGTGTGTAGGAATTTTGCAAGATGCTCCTGCTCCCTCTTCATGTTGGTGTTGAGCAAACTCATATAACCCTCACGGCCACCCCAAAAAACATAATTTTCTCCACCAAGCGCTATCGTTGCATCAAGTGCCGCTTTCACCTGGGCAGCAGCGTGTGTCAGCACATGAAAATCCGGATTGGTTGAAGCTCCATTCATGTACCTTTTATTGGAAAACAAATTTGCAGTGCCCCATAATAATTTTACACCGCTTGCCTTTTGCTTCTGCATTGCGTAATCTGTAAGGGCTTGCAGTCTTTTATCATTATCAGCAATATCATTAGTATAGTCCACAACATCTACATCATGAAAACAGTAGTAAGGCATATTCATTTTCGTGATGAATTCGAAGGCTGCATCCATTTTTTCTTTCGCACGCTCAATTGGATCCGTAGCTGTGTCCCATGGAAAAAGATGGGTAGGCTCACCGAAAGGATCGGCACCACTGCCATTGAATGAATGCCAGTAAGCGCAGGCAAATCGTAAAATTTGTTTCATTGTTTTACCCCTTACTTTTTTATTCTCGTCATACCAGCGAAAAGCGAGAGGGTTATCACTTTCTAATCCTTCGTATTTTATTTGTGAGATGCCTTTGAAATATTCTTTGTCTCCTTTAACTACTTTCATGATGATAATACTTTAAATAAATGTTTGGATAGAGTTCTTTCTTATAGTTCAAATATGTAGTGAATTTTTTACTATTTTAAGTAGCAGGTTGATCGTTCATTGCCAGTCTTTTCACCAACGATGTGGGGTGTGGCATTCGACACATGAATAATTATACAAACATCATCGTTATCCGCAACTGTAATGCTGCAATATCCAATTTTTTCAATGAAAAAACTATTTCGTTTTTATTTCTATAACAACCTTTTTTAATCCCGGTGAGGATGCAGTAATTTTTACTGAACCGTAGCTATCTTTTTGAGGACGAACAATAGCCAACACAAGTCCTGAAAACGCTTTACGTTCTTTTGATGCAAAGAATGTCAGATCTGCAGGGTCTCCCTTATCAGTGGCATCAATTTGTGCATGATCTTCAATAGCAAAACTAATTTGGTTATCTGCATCGGGAACCGTTAATCCGCTCTTATCTGCAATTCTCACCGTAACAAATGAAAGATCATTTCCGTCTGCTTGTATAACATCACGATCTGCACTAATCATTAATTGAGCGGCAGGTCCGGTTGTACTGACAGTTTCTTCTGCCCATTTTTTACCTTTTTTATAAGCGACTGCCTTTAGTTCTCCGGGTTCATACTTCACATCATTCCAGCACAAACCGTATTCAAATACTTCCTTTTTCTTTTTACCTAATGAACGTCCATTTAAAAAAAGCTCGGCTTCATCACCGGAAGTGAAAACATGGACGGGCGTTACCTTGCCTAAACGATCCGGCCAGTTCCAATGTGGCAGAATGTGAACCATTGGGGAATCGGGTAGCCATCGCGATTGATAGAGATAAAAACGGTCTTTCTTAAAACCGGCGAGATCAATAATGCCACAATATGAACTGCGGGCTGAATAGTAAGGGGTAGGCTCTCCTAAATAATCCCAACCTGACCAAACAAATTCACTAGCCACGTATGGATGCTGGTTCTGGGTTTTGAAAACCTTATCGGGAGATGAGCCGAAAGCCGCGGTATAAAGTCCATAAGCGCTTACATAATTCTTTTGCGGATTCCCACCCATGCTGTCTTCCACGGGGAGCACTGATATCTTCGGTCACGGGAAACAAATTGGTACCACGTGTACTAAGTGCAGATGCAGACTCACTGCTTTGGATTAGTTTACCGGGAAATGCTATGTGAAATGTGTCGTATAACGGCGGTGTCTTAATCCCTTTGAGATGTGCATAGGCTGGAGCATTACGTATTCCTTCGCCCTGGTAGTTTAAACTTACTAGACCTAATTCTTTTGGAAAAGGCACACCCGGTTTGGCATAATTCATTGCGGATGTAGCAGGCCTTGTGCTGTCTTCGTCTATTACGATATCATGCAATTCTTCTGCAAGCGCCGCACCTTCTTCGCTGGTATATTGTTCTCCTACTTCGTTTCCGAAACTCCATTCAATAACGGATGGGTGGTTTTTATCTCTTCTTATAAAAGACCTTATATCAGGTTCGTGCCAGTCAGAAAAAATCAGGTGAAAATCCAGCGGATTTTTCCTTTTTGCCAGCAATCGAATATTTCATCAATCACAAGAAATCCCATCCGATCGGTCAAATCAAGTAGTTCAGGTGCCGGCGGATTGTGTGAGGTGCGCAGGATGAAAACAACAGTGTTGTAATTATAGATAGTCGTAAATGCGGCTATGTTGCCACCAGTCATCTTATTGAGCGGGGCTGTAAACAAATTGTTGCAGTAACTTCAAGCCTCCGGAGAAATGTTTACAAACAACGTTACCAGGGTTACCAGGATGCATTGTACGATTACAGCATTACACCTTCAGACGATTTGTTAATAGTAGATGATCTTAGTGAACGTGCCGGCATAGATGCTGCCATGAAAATATTAAAAATGAAGCAACTGCCGGATGGGGCATTTATAACAAATGATTTTGTAGCTGCAGTATGTATGCGTACTTTGAAAGACCATGGAGTTAAAGTGCCTGATGACATTGCAATAGTGGGATTTAATAATGATATAATAAGCAAGTTAATCGAGCCACCGCTTTCCACCGTAAATTATCCGGGTAGTGATGTAGGCGAAATTGCGGCACGAAGTCTTCTTAATCATCTGAATGGCACAAGCGACATAAGTCTTACTAATACTATTATAGTGCGTTCCGACCTTATCATCAGGAAATCATCCTTAAAAAAGGGAAAATATGCCTGACAATATTTATAAGGTAGTATATTAATTATGACAGAAAAGGAAGTTACCATATATGATATTGCCAACCGGCTGAATATCTCCATAGCTACGGTGAGTCGTGCGCTAAAGGATGACCCTGTTGTAAATAAAAAAACTAAAAAGAAAATATTTGAGGTAGCAGAAGAACTAAATTATCGTTCTAATCATTTTGCACGCAACCTTCGTAATGCCAAAACTGAAACCATTGGCGTAATTGTGCCGAGGTTGAACAGTAACTTTATGTCTGCCGTAATTGCAGGAATTGAAAATGTTGTAAACAGTGAAGGCTACAATCTTATCATAAGTCAATCTTCTGAAGATGTAAAAAAAGAAATAGCATCCGCCAGAACGATGTTTAACAACCGTGTGGATGGCATGTTAGTTTCTCTTGCTTATGATACTGCCGATCTTGAGCACTTTAGTATTTTTCATAAGAAAAATATTCCTGTTATTTTCTTTGATCGGGTAATGGAACAGCCGAATTATACTAATGTGGTAATTCAAAACAGGAAGGCAGCTTACGAAGCAACCTGTCATCTCATTAGCCAGGGTTGCAAAAATATTGTGTACATCACGGCTATTCCGAAACAAAATGTTTATAAGGATCGGTTGGATGGATACCGGCAGGCTTTGATCGACAATAAAATAAAATTTGATGATAAGAATGTGATCATAGGCAACCTGAGCTTTGAAGCAGGTGTCACCGCAAAGGATGCTATCATGAAAATGAAGCAATTGCCCGATGGAGTTTTTGTGGCTAATGATAATTGTGCGGTTGGTTGCATGCTTGCTTTAAAACAAGCAGGGATAAGTATTCCCGGAGACATTGCTTTTGTTGGTTTCAATAACGATCCTGTTTCCAAAGTGATTGAGCCTAACCTGACCACTATTAATTATCCGGGCTATGAAATGGGAGAAATGGCAGCACGTAATCTTATCAATCATTTAAGTGGTAATGCCACTATTCATACAACGAGCACTATTATAATGCGCTCAGATATTATTATAAGAGAATCATCACAAAAAAGGAAAGTATAGTAGTCCTGGTATCTTAATGCTATTTACGATTGAATAAAATTTTTATAACATTTATTAGTTTTTTTATCCTCTTCCATGCAAGAGGGGAGAATGGCTACCGCTTATGGTTGCGTTATGATAAAATTGATGAACCTAAACTTCTGGCCCGGTATCAGGCCGCTATCTCCGGAATTCTTTTTGAAAATGAAAACCCTAAATTGAAGGTTGCAAAAAAAGAATTAATCGATGGGTTGCAAGGGCTTTTAGATAAAAAGATAACTCTTGCCAACTCAATAACTAATGGCACAATCATCTGCGGAACCCCGCGATCTTCAGCAAGTATAAAGTCTTTTTTCCATGAAGCCCAAATTAATGAATTAGGCGACGAAGGCTTTATTATCCGCGCTGCAGTTCTGAACAAAAGGAAAGTCATTTTTATCGCTGCAAAAAATAAAATCGGTGTATTATATGGCGCTTTTAATTTTCTGAGACGATTGCAAACGCACGAATCAATTGAAGGGCTTTCCGTTGAAAGTGTTCCAAAAATAAAATTGCGACTGCTTAATCATTGGGATAACCTGAATAGAACCGTAGAGCGGGGTTATGCTGGCTTTTCAATATGGAACTGGCATACACTGCCCGATTATATCGATCAGCGATATATAGACTACGCAAGGGCAAACGCTTCTATTGGGATAAATGGCACAGTGCTTACTAACGTAAATGCTAACTCGCTTGTGTTAACCAAAGAATATTTGATAAAGGTGAAGGCGCTTGCAGATTTGTTCCGTCCTTATGGCATTAAGGTTTATCTCACTGCAAGATTTAGCTCGCCTATTGAAATCGGGAAGTTAAAAACCGCCGATCCTTTAGACACTGATGTTCAAAACTGGT